>DATHFB010000200.1:0-5664 GCA_035318305.1 Steroidobacteraceae bacterium
GATCGCGCGCCTGCATCACATCGCCGTTGTAGCCAACGGAAATGCACAGATCGCCGTTGGCGAGCGCCTCGATATATTCGGAGGAACTGAAGTTGCGGATATACGGCCGAATTTTGCCCAGTACCGCCTCCGCCTGCGCCAGATCATCCACGCTCTGCGAATTCGGATTCTTTCCCATATAGCTGTAAACGGCGCGCAGCATTTCGGCCGGCGAGTCCAGCAAACTGATGCCGCACTTGGCCACTTTCGAGGCGACTGCCGGATCGAATACCAGGCGCCAGCTGTCGAGCGGCGCATCGGGCATGAGAGCCTTGACCATCTTCTCGTTGTAGCCAATGCCGTTGGTGCCCCACAAGTAGATGACGCCATGGCCATTGGCCGGATCGTGCTGGGCAACCCTGGCCATGAGCTGCGGGTCCATGTTCTTCAAATTAGGCAGCTTGGATTTGTCCAGGGCCAGAAACGCGCCGGCCTTGATCTGCCGCTCGAAGTAGGAGGCGGTGGGCACCACGATGTCGAATCCGCTGCTGCCGGCAAGCAGTTTGGTCTCCAGCGTTTCGTTGGTATCGAAGTAGGCGGCGTGCACCTTGATGCCGGTCTGCTTCTCGAAATCCGCGACCGTATTCGGCGCCAGGTAATCCGACCAGATGTAGAGATTAAGATCCTTGGCGCCGCCGGCGCCGCTCGCGGCCGAGCCGCCGGTGGACTTGCCGCCGCAGCCGCTCAAGCTCAACCCACACACAAGCGCCAGAATCGCCGTCCGACGAACGCTGAACATCCGACGCTTCCTCTAATTTTTTGGTCCGCTAGTTATAGCGCAGCAGCCACGCGACCGCTAGGCTCCTCGTCCTAGACGTTCAACAACAGGTGCTCGCGCTCCCACGAACTGATGACTTGCGCGAAGGTCTCGTACTCGGCTTCCTTGACGGCCGTGTAGGCCAATACAAAGCGATCGCCGAACAGGTCCACCAGCTGCTTCGATTCGCGCAGCAGACGCAGCGCCTCGGCCAGGGTGCGCGGCAGAGCGATCGCCATGTCGTAAGCACTGCCGCCGATGGGTTCCGAGGGCTTCAAGCCCTCGATCATGCCGAGATAGCCGCAGGCCAAGGAGGCTGCGATGGCGAGGTAGGGATTCGCGTCCGCGCCGCCCACGCGATTTTCCACGCGGCGGGCGTCGGGTCCGGACATCGGCACCCGCAGTCCGGCAGTTCGATTGTCGTAGCCCCAGTGCACATTGATGGGCGCGGACGAATAGCGGCTGATGCGCCGGTAACTGTTCACATTGGGACAAAACAGCGACATCGCCCCGGGCAGGTATTTTTGCAGGCCGGCGATGTGTCCGAAAAATAGTTCCGAAGGCGAACCATCGGCCTGGCTGAAAATATTCTTGCGGGTCTTCGAATCGATGATGCTCTGGTGCAAGTGCATGGCGCTGCCCGGCTCTTTGGCCATCGGCTTCGCCATGAACGTGGCGTACATTTTGTGGCGCATGGCCGCTTCGCGCGCCGTGCGCTTGAACAAGAAGGCCTGATCGGCAAGGCTCATGGGATAGCCGTGCAGCAGGTTGATCTCCATTTGCGCCGCGCCCGATTCATGAATCAGCGTGTCGATCTCGATGTCCTGCGCCTCGCAGAACGAGTACATGTCGTCGAACAGCGGGTCGAACTCGTTGACCGCGGCGATGCTATAGGCTTGCCGGCCGATCTCCGGACGCCCCGAGCGGCCCACGGGCGGCTTCAACGGATAGTCGGAATCTATGTTCGGTTCCACCAAGAAGAATTCCAATTCGGGCGCGACCACCGGCTCCCAGCCCTGTGCCTCGTACAAATCGAGCACCCGACGCAGCACATAGCGCGGCGCCATGGTGACCGGGCTGCCGTCGCCGTAGAAGCAATCGTGGATCACCTGCGCCGTGGGTTCCGCCGCCCAGGGCACCACCCGCACGGTCTTCGGATCCGCCTTCAAGACGATGTCGATGTCGGAAGGATTCATCGCGCTTTGGTCCTCCGGATAGTCCCCGGTGACCGTTTGCAGGAAGATCGCCTCCGGCAGACGCATGCCCTCTTCTTCGGCAAATTTCTCCGCAGGCATCAGTTTGCCGCGCGCAACTCCGGCCATGTCCGGAATGATCGCCTCGACTTCAGAAATACCGTGTTCTCTCAAAAATTGTTGAATCGAGCTCGCCATACATCACCTTGAATCAATCGCGCGACGAAAGCTGGCCTCACCGAATGCAGCAAACAACGCGCTGGAAAAGGGGTCCCGTGCAAACTGCCATTCCGGATGCCATTGCAGCCCCAACGCGAAGGTCGGTGAATCCGCAACGCGGAAGGCCTCGATCACGCCATCCGGTGCACGCGCCTCGACCGCCAGATCGCCGCCGAGCCTTTCTACTCCCTGCGAATGCAGCGAATTCACTCTCAAGCGATCCCGGCCGGCGATTTTCTGCAGTTGCCCTCCGGGCTCGAGCAACACCTCGTGGGCAGGAGCGTATTGCGCGTCCAGGGCTAAGGACTCATCGTCGCGGTGATCGAGGTTCCCCGGCACCTCATGCAGGCGGGGGTTCAAGGTGCCGCCGTAGGCGACATTCATCTCCTGAAATCCGCGGCAGATCGCCAGCACCGGCAAGCCGGCGGCGATGGCCTGCGGAATCAGCGGAAGCGTCGTAGCATCCCGATTTGGGTCATGTAGCGTTCCCGGCTCACTTGCCGGTCCTCCGTAGTGCTGAGGTTCAACATTCGATGGGCTGCCCGTGAGCAGCAATCCATCGCAGGCATCCAACAAGGATGGCAGATCGATTTCGGACCCCAGAGCGGGTACGAGCACCGGCACCGCCTTCGCGCCTCGGGCGACGGCTTCGATGTACTTCTCGCCGACCATGTGGAAATAGTGCTTTCCATACAGCCGGCGATCGGCCGGAATTCCAATGAGCGGCAGGCGCGACATGTTTAAAATATTAAACGTCCGGATGGACGACTAACCTTTGAGAACGACAGTATTACACCACACCACCCGGGCCCCGTCCCGGTTCCCCGTGCAGAAAGAGCTAAGATTTAGGCATTTCCAACACTTAGACGCGTTTTGTGCGTCGCAACAATATTGCATTTCCATGGAAAACCTCTGTAGGCTCACAGGCACCCAATCCTGTCAATAGCCATAAGATTTTAAACACTTTCGTCAAAAACTCGATGCGCCTCTCGTTTCCCCCCGCCCCCTCCTGCTACGCCGCCTCAGGCCCATCGCCCGAGCGCGACGCCTTGCGCGGCGAAATCAGAGCCGATGTGTGCGTGCTCGGCGGCGGCATCGCCGGATGCTCCGCTGCGCTGCACCTGGCCAAGCGGGGCTACAAGGTGGCTCTGCTGGAAGCACGTGAGGTGGGCTACGGGGCATCGGGCCGCAGCGGCGGCCAAACCATCTTTGGGTTGGCCGTGGGTCAGCAGAAGCTCATCGCCCAGGTGGGCCGGGATGACGCCCACCGCCTGTTCGCTCTCTCGATCGAAGCGTTGGACCTGACTCAATCGCTGATACGCGACTACGCCATCGATTGCGACTACCAACCCAATCATGTGCATGTCGCCGTAAAGCCGCGTCACGTACAGGAACTCGAGCAATGGAGCCGCGAGTTGCATGAGGAGTACGCCTACGAATCGGTACGCATGCTGAGCCGCGAGGAGGTTCAGTCACAGGTGCGAAGCGGCCGCTATCTGGCCGGACTTCTCGACTCACGCAGCGGGCACTTGCAGCCCCTCAAGTACACCCGAGGCCTGGCGCGCGCCGCAGAAGCGGCTGGTGCCGTGATCTACGAAAATTCCGAGGTGTTGCGCTACGAGGAGGGAACCGAGGTACGTGTACAGACCGCGCAAGGCTCGATACGCTGCGCCCATCTCGTGCTTTGCGGCAACGCCTATATCGGCGCCGTGGCGCCGGCATTGGCGCGGCGGATTTTGGGCGTGGGCACGTACATCATCGCCACGGAGCCGCTCGGCGAGGAACGCGCTCGAAACCTGCTGCCGACCAATGCCGCCGTTGCCGACATCAATTGGATTTTGGATTACTTCAGGCGTTCGCAAGACCATCGTCTGTTGTTCGGCGGGCGGGTCAGCTACAGCTCGGTGCAGCCGCCGCGTCTCGCCGAGTCCATGCGCCGGCGCATGGCGCGCGTGTTCCCGGCGCTCGAACAAGTCAAAGTCGCCTATGCCTGGGGCGGCTACTTGGACATCACCATGAGCCGCGCGCCGGACTTCGGACGCCTGGCGCACAACGTGTTTTACCTGCAGGGTTTTTCCGGTCACGGCGTCGCGCTGGCCGGGCTGGCCGGCAAATTGACGGCCGAAGCGATCGCGGGCACCGCCGAGCGCTTCGATGTGTTCGGGCGCATTCCGCATCGCGACTTCCCCGGCGGACCCTTGTTCCGTCGGCCATCACTGGTGCTGGCGATGCTGTACTACCGGTTGCGGGATGTGCTCTAGCTTCAGCTCGGTTTTTCGGAAGCGGCGAAACTGGCGGACAATTTCTGACCGGTATCGAGCAGAGTGACGGAATTCAAGCCCCCGCCATGCGAGCCGTCGCGCAGCGGATTGAATTCGACACTGACGCGATCGCCGGGCTTGATGGAATTGCGCGTCCAACCGCCGCGCGTCAAAACGCCGGGACTGGTGGTTTCAATGCTCCACTCCTGCGGCTCGCCGCCGCCCTCCGGCTGCACCAGCACCCAGACGACGCAATGCGGATTCGTCCACTGAAAGGTCTTGACCGTGCCCTTGAGCGTCAGCGTCTTGGTCCGGTCGTAGACCGCGAAGGAGTGATGCGCGGCGACCGGCCAGGAGGCGGCAGCCGCCGCGGCCAGGATGATTGCACTGAAGGCTTGTTTGATTCGTGACCGGTTCGTTCGTGCGTGCGTCGTTCGTGCCTGTGTCGTTCGTGCCTGTGTCATTTCGAGTCGGATCCTACGGGAACGCCATTGTGAAACTTGATGGGCGCAAAAATCGCATTGCCGTCCTTGTCGACGGCGTCGTTATAGCTGCCCTGTTCGCAAACGCCCTCGACGATGTCGAATTTCTGTGCCCGCTGCCGCACGTACTTACGGGTTGTCTTCCAGGGCTTTGCCAGCAGCTTGTTGGCGGTGATTTCCAAATCGTCAGCCAAGGTATGGCCGTCCAACAAGTGTATGTGCTCGACGACATGCATGTCGCCGTTGTTCGGCACGCCCACCGCTTCATTGACCGCCAAGTAAGACTGCGGCAGCACCGCGATGGTATCCACCACCAGCGTCTGTCCCTCCCAATGTCCTATGGAATGGCCATGGAAGGTGGGATCGGGATCCGCCGGATGCGGCCGTCCGTCGGTGTAGACGCGGCGCATGCGATTGCCGTCGCCCTCGCCCAGCAGCGTCACCCTGCCCGGCGTCAACAGGATCTCGAAGGCGTTGTGCGTGATGAGCATGTAGCTCGGCATGCCGGTCGGAAAACAATGATCGATGACCGGGAACGGCCGTCCTGCCTTTTCCTCGGCGTACATCCGCTCAACCTGTTTGGCAATCACCGGCTTCCACGGCGGCGGATTGGTGCGCTCTTGCGCGACTTGATCGCTGATGAGCGGCGTCCATACACCGCCGATGTCCGGCAGCTTCGCCATCGCTTGCCAATCGCTCAAGGTGGGCGGCGC
>DATHFB010000201.1:0-4998 GCA_035318305.1 Steroidobacteraceae bacterium
TGGGTCCTGTGCGGCGTCGCCGCCTCCGAGGTGAGCAGTCTGGGCTGCCACACTGACCTTTGGCGTCCCTTTGATCGTGCGCCGTCCGAACTGGCCGTGCGGCGCGGTTGGGCCGATCGACTCGCGCCGCTGATGCCTGCCGGCACCCCATTGGGGACGCTTTCCTGGGAGTGGGCGCTTCACACCGGACTCTCTCCCGCCGTGAGAGTGTATTGCGGCATGCATGATTCGAATGCCGCGCTGCTGGCGGCGCGCAGCCATGGTGAGATCGAAGGTCATGATGCGACGGTGCTGGCGACCGGGACCTGGTTCATCGCCATGCGTTCGTCCTTGCAGGCCGATGCGCGCCGGGTCAACACGCTGCCGGAGAAACGCGATTGTCTGGTGAACGTGGATGTCTCAGGGACACCGGTGCCGTCGAGCCGATTCATGGGCGGCCGCGAGATCGAGATGTTGATCGGCGCGGACGCGTCGCAAGGTGATGCGCGCTTCGCCGACACGCATGTCGAGCATGCCATTCGCGCCGTCGAGTCCGGCACGATGATTCTGCCGTCCTCGGTGCGCGGCGTGGGACCTTTTCCGAATGCGACATCGCGCTGGGTCGGGGCGCGTCAAGACGGCAACGATGCCATCGCGCGCGCGCATCTGTACGCCGCGCTCGTCGCGGATGTATCCCTCGATCTCATCGGCTGCAACGACACGCTGGTGATCGACGGACGATTCTCCAACGCGCCGGTGTTCACCCAATCGCTGGCGCGCCTGCGGCCCGCCACCCGGGTGTTCATCGGCAATGATGAGAATGGCGTTGCGCGAGGCGCATTGCACCTGGCGACCGGAGCCAGAGCCGAAACGACGCTCGAGCGCGTGTCCCCGCTGCCGGTCGACTTGACCGAATACCGCGCCCGCTGGCGCGAAAGCGCCGAGGCGAGCGACAGAGTAATTTAGCCCGGCACCGGCACCAGCGCCAGCACCCGCAGAGGGCTGCCGGAGCCATTCACGATTTTGAGCGGCGGCGCGATCACCACGGCGCCCGTCGGCGGCAGTTGATCCAGATTCGTGAGACTCGCAAGTCCAAACCGGTTGGCGCCATGCATGATGGTATGGCACGGGAACATGGGATTGAATGTGTGTGCCTGGCCCGCGTCGGTGCCGACGGTTTCCACTCCCACGCCCAAGATGTCGCGCTCGCGCGCCAGGAATGGCACGCATTCCGGATGGAAGCCCGGCGTATGCGAACCGTCGCTGCTGAAATTGAGAAAGGATTCGCCCGGGCGTTTGGACCAGTCGGTGCGAATGAGCACCCATGCGCGGCTCGGAATGCGCCCGTGGTGACTCTCCCACTGCTCCACGATGCCCTGGGTCAATAGGAAATCGGCGCTGCCGCGAACCTGAGGCGAGACGTCGATCACGCAAGCCGGGCCGATGAAGCGTTCGACCGGAATGTTATGCGTCGCGTTGTCAGGATAATCCTTGCCGGTGACCCAGTGTATGGGCGCATCGAAATGCGTGCCGGTGTGCTCGCCGCAGCTGATGTTGTTCCAGTACCAGGCCGGACCGCGCGAGTCGTAATGCGAAATCTCCTCGAGCGCAAACGGCTTCGACGGCGCGAACTGCTCGGGCAGGCGGATCGTTTGGGTGGCTGCCTCCAGCGGGACTGTGAGGTCGACGACGCGGATGCCGCCGCGAAGTATGCCGTCGACCAGTGCGGAAAGAGCTTGCGAATGGTTGGCCATTTATTTTCTCAGGTTAGCGGAGCGCGCTCTAGTAATTGATGGAGGGATTGTCCCCCGGATAGATCACGCCCACGATATCAAATCCGCCCGGCGTTGTGCATTGAACGGAATGCAGTTGCTTGCGCGGCAAGAATAGAACATCTCCGGCGACGACTTCAGTCTTGGTCCTTTCCGTCCACACCACGCCTTCGCCATTGAGAAAAATCAGCGCCTCCTCGTAAAGGTGCCGATGCGGCTCAGCCTTGGACAACGGAATGTTGCCGATGAACTGCGTCACGACAGTCGAACCGTGTTCGCGACTGACCAACATCTGGTAGTAGCGCTCGGCCATTTTGTGACGCTGGGAAGGATCGATCGATGCAATTCGATTCGAGTGCTGCGGCTCAAAAGTCGCCGGCATCCGTTCCTGCAACACCAGGTCCTCGCTGCCGGGCCCATTCGAGATGAAGAATTTGATCGGCTCATCGGCATTGTTGTGAATGCGGTAGGCTTCGGCCGGCCGGACGTAAATGCCGGTCAGCGGTTCTACCGCGAAGCGTCGCCCGCCGATCTCGACCTCGCCTTGGCCGTGGGTTACGAACAGAACCGTGTGACGCCCGTCCGCCGCGATCACCGGTGAGCTGCCGCCGGCGACTTCGGCATAAAACTGCGACTGAAATAGCGCGCCGAGAGTCGGAGTAACCACTTGGCAGTAGCGCATGGCGCCGCGCGGGATCAAAGTCGCACGCGCTGTCGAAAAAACATAGCACTGGCCGTCGAGCCGCACGATCGGACCTGCGCCCGGCTCGACCATGGCGACATTGCGGTTCTCAGGACTATCCGGGTCATCGGTGAGATAACCGCCGGGCAAGTTGCTGTGGGCGCCATCGCAGAACGGCCCGGTGCCGGTTTGCTTGCAGCCGCAGAAGATGACGTCTTCATCCCGCTTAGGCGTGAACGCAACCGGTAGAAATTCGGTTCCCGCATGCGAGCCGTCGCAGAAGGGCTGCGACTGGGAGCGCCCGCAGGCGCACCATAGGTAGCGCTTTCCTGCCTTGACCTCGTAGTAAAAGCCTTTACGGTTGGCGATCACCGGCGCAGTTTTGGCGACGCTCATTGCGTTTCCCGCAACACGCCATCGGCGCCGCGCCGCAGCGCATGGGCGTGCGTCGGCAGGGGTGCGCCGGACTGCTGCTCGATCGTCACGCCGAAGGGCCAACCCGCCGGTGCAATTGCGATGTAGCGCGCAAATCCGCCGGTGCCGCCCTCGAATTTTGCGAAACCGATGGTGATGAGCGCCCCGCTTTCAGGAACCTGATCCAGATTCGCCACGCCCTCGGCCTGCGCAAAATTGTGCTGCAGCAGCCATTTTTCCCCCACAAATTCCGGAGCGGTATTGTCGGTATCCAAGGGTTCGTGTCCGTGCATCAAAACATGCCGATCCAAGTATAGATATTTGAGCGCAGCCAAGCTTACTCCAGGAAACGGCTGCGTCGTGAAGCGCTGCGGATCATTCCACTTCTTCGACCAGTCGGAGCGAATCATCACCACGGATCCTGCCGGGACTGGGCCGTGGCGCCGCTCCCAGTATTTTATATCAGCAACCGAGGCCTGGTAGCCAGGATCCAGAGCGACTTTGGGCGCGACATTGATCACCGCCAACGGACGCAGCGCCACCGTGGGTGGAATATCGCTGATGGTTGCGCCGTGGTCATTCTCATGGGCCGGCGGACCGAACTGCGTGCCGATATGGTCCATCGGCAGCTCATAGGCGGTGATCGCCACGCCGTGCTTCTCATAACTGAAGGGCTGTCCCTTATCGATGACTCCGGGGATGGCGACGCCCGCGAGCGTCGGACCCACTTTGAAGTCCACGAACCCCTCGCCTATCGGTCCGCCGGGCGCGATGGCATGCGTCAAGTCGATGTACTTGGCATGACTCAAAGTCGAGCTGTAAAAGTCCCAAAGCGGCAATCCCTTGCCGCCTCGATCCGCAGCCGCCCCGCCATGGGCGCCGAACAGCGCCGCAGCCGCGAGCAATCCAACGACTCGGCGCACGATCCGTGCCTCCTTGGAAAGCTAGAATTTCCGCGTCGCAGTAAGGCCGATCGTCCGCGGTCGCACCGTCAACAGCGCATCGGGGTCCTGCGAAGAATTGATCGCGGACACCTGCGCGCGTTTGTCGGTCAGATTGCGCGCGAAGGCTGTGACGCTCCAGGGGCCGTTGATCACGCCCAAGCGCAGATTCATCAGGGTGTAGGGCGCGAGGGGCAGATTGAACTGCGTATTGGACGCGAAGTACGCAGTGACCGCGTCTCTATAGCTCACGTCCGTCGCGATGACTCCCTGCCAAGTACCGGTAATCGGCGCCGTATAGTTGAGGCCGAAGTTGAGTTGGAATTTAGGTACGTTTGGAATTGCATCGCCCGTTCTACCCAGTGTTGGATTCAGCGCATATTGCGCGGCGTTGGCGCCTTGCGTGAGGTAGGCATCCTGATACGAGCCGGCAAAGCTGGCGCTCAAATACTGGATCGGATGGGCGGTGAACTCGAACTCCACGCCCTTGACGTGGGCGGTGCCGGCATTGCCCTGGTAGACGAAGGCGCCGTCGGCCGTGGTTTCCTGGACCTGTATGTTGTCCCACTTGATGAAGTAAACATCGGCCTGGTAGTCAAACAGGCCGCCGAACAGCCGGCCCTTGGCGCCAAGTTCGTAGTTGGTCAGCGTATCCGGCGAGTAAGCGGTGGGGATCGGTTCGAACGGTTCGCTGACGGCATTCAATCCGCCGCTGCGAAAGCCGGTCGAAATGGTGCCGTAGCCCAGCAGCTCGTCGTTGAATTTATAGCTGCTGTTGACCTTCCAGGTAACCTTGTTGAACGTCTGCTCCGGATCGACGATGGGCACCAAGTTGGGCGCGCCGGGAAAGCCGCCGAACGGGTGAGTCTGGGTCTGCACTCCGTTCAAAGTTTCGGTGAAGTAGCGCAGGCCCGCGACTGCGGTCCAGGCATCGGTAATTTTCCAGGTGGCCTCGCCGAAGCCTGCATATTGCGTGTCGCTGCGCGTATCGGTGCGCCCAAAGAACGTGCTGCCCACACCCGGGAAATCCAACGCATCGTCAGCGGTGGACGTGCTGAAGGGACCGGTGACCAAACCATTTCCGCCGGTGGCGATGACTTGCACCGCCAGATCCTGGGTCTCATGCTCACGGAAGACGCCCGCCACAAAGTTCACGGGGAAATTCAGGTCGCTGGCAAAACGCAGCTCGCTGGAGTTGACCTTGCGGGTG
>DATHFB010000202.1:0-39832 GCA_035318305.1 Steroidobacteraceae bacterium
CAAATGGGCTGCGGTCAACATCCGGCAGATCTCGCCTTCTGAGCGTGCCGTAGTGTTGCGCGCAGGCGCGATCAATCGCGTGCACAACGCCGGCCTGCTGCTCGCCTGGCCGCTGCCTTTTGAAGAAGTCGTCACGGTGCCCTCCGCAGAAACCATTTTGGAGCGAAAGGTAACTCTCGCCGCCGCGCCTTCGGCCGCAAGCACCCCCGTTTCAATGCCCGCACCTGCCGGCGAGGGGGATGATGAACAAGGGGGGAGTTCAACGCCGAGCTTCACCGAAAGCGGTGATGCCGAGGCGGGGGCCGGGTATCTGTTGACCGGTGATGCCGGCGTGGTCAGCCTGGATATCACGGTGTTTTATGCAGTCAGGAATGCGCGTGACTATGTGCTGCAGTCAACGCACGTCATTCCGGCGCTGGATCGGATCGTCTCGCGCAGCGCCGTGTCGGTGTGCGCCGCCCGCGACTTGGACACCATCCTGGTCGCGCGACCGGAACTGCTTAACTCCGATGCGGGGATGGCCGATCAGCGCGAGCGTCTGCGAAGTGATTTGGTGCGCACCATCAACCGTGCACTCGAAGTCCTGACCCGCGATGGGGCGGGCCTTGGCATCGAGATAGTACGAGTGGATGTGCAGTCGAAATTGCCGATCGATGCCGTGAGTGCCTTTGAGGAGGTCCTCACTGCGACGCAAACTGCCGATCAAACCATCGCGGCCGCCCGCACCGACGCGGCTTATACAGCCCAGAGAGGCAACCAGGCCGCGGATCGCACGCTGCAACTGGCCGAAGCGCAGGCCTCGGAACGGCTAGCCAAAGCACGCAGCGACACCGTGGCTATCCTGCAGCTCGAGAAGTCGCTGAAGGATCACACCGAACCCGGACTGATGACGCGCATTTATCGCGAACGCATCCATGCGGTGATATCAAAGGCGGGGTCGACCACCCTGGTGAACCCTAAGGATGATTCGCGCTTGATCGTTGATGGAGCCAAGAAATGAACGCCGCAAATCCTGCCGTTGCCTCGGTTGCCGCGCTGAGCCGCGAAGAGAAACAAGAGGCCGCCCAACTCCTGATCTTGGCGATGGTCGCATTGGGGTTGTTTGCCCTTGGTCTCGCGTGGCGATTTTTCAATCCCGCGCAAGAGGGCATAAGCCAGGTGCTCTTGGGCAGCGCGGCGTTGATTGTGGCTGTGCCGGTGCTCAGAGCGGGCTGGCACAGCTTGCGCCACCCGGATTTGCACGGCGTGACGGATTTGCTGATTGCCATTGCCATGCTCGGTGCGTGGGCATTGGGGGACTTGATGACCGCGGTACTCTTGCCCGTGATCATGATCTTTGGCCATGTGCTCGAGGAGCGCAGCGTCATCGGCTCGCAGGAAGCCATCGGTGCCCTCGGGCGCCTGACGCACAGTCGAGCTCGATTGCGCTCCGCCGATGGCACCTTCATCGAGGTGGACAACGCAACGCTTCGCGCGGGGGATTTGGTTGAGGTGCGCGCAGGCGATCGAGTGCCGGCCGATGGCCGAGTGCTTGAAGGCCGAGCGAGCGTGGATACCGCATCAATCACCGGGGAATCCGTGCCGCTGGAAGTCTTTACAGGCATGGACGTGTACGGTGGAACCATCAATCTTGACGGCGTGTTGCTGCTCGAGGTGACGCGAACTGGCGGCGAATCAACGCTCGGCCGCGTGATTGCACTCATGCAGCGTGCGGAGCGTTCGAAGCCGCCCATCACCCGCTGGCTGGAACGCTACGCCCTTCAATATTTGATTCTGGTGCTGTTGATCGCCGCCATGACTTGGTTTTTGACCAACAGCGCGCAAGCCATGCTCGCCGTGCTGGTCGCCGCCTGTCCCTGTGCGCTCGCGCTGGCAGCTCCCGCGACAGCGATCGCCGGGATCGCTGTCGCCGCACGGCACGGGATTTTAATTCGAGGCTCGGCGTTTCTCGAGGAACTCTCCGACACGACCGCTTTGATCATCGACAAGACCGGCACGCTCACGCAGGGCGTGCTGCATTTGCAAGAGGTCAAGCTCTACCACAAGAGCGATTCGAGCAGCGTGCATCGACTCGCCGGCAGTTTGGGCGCGGCCAGCTCCCATCCGGTAAGCCGCGCACTTGCCGGCATCGTCGACATTAAGGAGCGCATCGCACTCGAGAATATCCGCGAGCGCCCGGGCCTAGGGGTGGTGGCTGATTCGATGCACGGGCAGGCCGTGCTCGGTCGTCCCGAGCTCTTTGAGGAACTCTCTATTCCTGTGCCGGCCGCGCCCGTACATGACGGACCCATCGCGGGCCTTGCCGCGGGCGGCACTTTCATGGCCTGGCTCTTGCTGTCCGATACGCCGCGGCGCGAGGCCGCCGCCGCCATGACGGACTTGCGCGACCTGGGGTTGGAACGCCAGATACTGCTCACCGGTGATCGGGTGAGCGTTGCCGAAGCGTTGGCGAATTCGCTCGGGATCCCGGAGTTTCAGGCGCAGGCCTTGCCGGCCGACAAACTGAAGCGCGTCATGAAGGAAAGTCGCAGCGGCTTTCGTCCCTTGGTGGTCGGTGACGGCGTGAATGATTCGCTCGCCCTAAAGGCCGGTGCGGTCGGCGTGGCCATGGGTGCCGGCGGTTCGGACATTGCTTTGGCCTCGGCGGATCTGGTGCTCATCGGCAGTGACTTACGCCGCTTGGGCACCTGTATTCGATTGAGCCGCCGTTGTCGGCAGACGCTGAACGTGAACGTGATCGTCGGATTGGTGTGGACCTTGGCGATTGTCGCGGCCGCGGGCACGGGTCTCCTGGGAAGAGAAGGCGCGCTCGTCGCGGCGATCCTGCACAATGCGAGCACGCTGTTGGTATTGGCCAATGCGGGACGACTGCTGCGTTTTCATGAGCATCTGCCGCGCCTATAGCGTCGGACTTCGCCGGACGCGACGATCGTGCGCTCCTCCGCAGGACTTTAGCGCCAGGCAGCGCTTGATATCCCGACTGGTTAGGTGAAAGGCTGCGCCCTTCGTCAATCGGCCGCGCGAAATCTTCGCCGCCGCCGCGGTCTGGAAAGCGTCGAGATTCGAGGCGAAGTACTGTTGGCAGGTCTCGGCCGATAGAGATGCTCCAACCAAAGTCTCGAAGGCGCGTCGATGCACGACGCAAAGCCCCTCATGGTCAACCGGTCGGAACGTGAACGAGTCGATGTCGATTCGCCACACTCACCGTCCCCTAGGATGAGAGTTCGGCTTTGGCCAGAAAGATCTTCTGATAGGCCCACGCCGAGGTCCAACCCAGCGAAAGCCAGAACAGAATACTGCAAACGGTCGTGGCGACGACGAACTGGCTCTGCAGAGCCGCTGGTGCCAAGGCGCCTTCGACGGCTGGCTGCGGCGCGGCGATCAGGTGGGGCACAATCAACAGCGCGACTCCGACGGCACGCAGCCACCAACGCGATTGCATAAAGAGGAGTGCTAAACCCGCGGCAGCGGCGATTGCCGTGCCGACCCACCAATACTGACGTGAGGCCAGCGCCGCGGCTGCAGTGCCCGGCAATTCCGGGGAAAGACCCAGGCCAGGGGCCGCGAAGAACACAAGAAATCCGGCCAGTCCGTACAGTAGTCCGTAGGCAGTATTCGTAGGGTGACGCCACCACGTATAGACTGCTATGAGTAAGAACGCATACCCGATGCCCATCAAAGTCGTGGCAGCAAAGGTGAACAACATCCGTGGCCAGCCATCTTGCGGTTTCCACGCGTCGGCATCGTGATGATGCTCGGTGGCCGCGGTGGCATGAGTCGGGGACGTGGTCGCCTCAGCGGCGTCCTCGTAGGTTTCCGCCTGTAGAATCAGCGGCGTCACCCAAATCGACTGAACCGCGGTCATCACGAGCGCTGCCGCCAGGCCGGCGACGACGGCCGTCAGGACCATTTCTCGAAACACGACGGGCTCTTCAGTGGCAGGGAAATGCGGCCGTATGTCGCGTGTCGTGAGCCGCGTTGTGTACGGCGGACATCGGTGCGAACCCCACCAAGAAAATAAGGGCCGTGCCCGCGAGGGCCGAACTTAAACCAAGCATCGCCCGGTCATTGGCCAGGGGCCTGACTTGCTCCGCGGCTACCGTTTTTGTGGTCATAGCGTCTCCGACTTCATTTGTATCGCGGCATCATTCGCATTGGGCACAAGAATAACAGTTGCCGACATCCGGCAACAATCCAGAGTTCGGGTGCAAAGCCACTCGCCGGGGGCGAAGCGCATCAGGCGTACCCCGAAAGTTCTCACGCTGCCTCCAGGCAGGCGTCAAATCCCTGTCGAAGCAGCGGCTGATCAAGTTCTCTGCCGATAAAAACGAGTTGCGTGCGGCGTAGACGATCGCCCCACGGCCCCAGCGTACTGGTATCAACGACCATGTGCACGCCTTGAATGACGAGGCGTTCCTCGGCGCCTTGGAAATTCAGAAATCCCTTTAGGCGGTACAACTGAGTTCCCTGTGTTTGCAATGTGTGGCTAAGCCACGTTTGGAATCGCTCAGGATTGATAGGCCGGGTGGTTTCAATACTAAATGAACTAACCCGATCGTCGTGTGAGTGACCGGGATCAAAGCTCTTGTTGACTCTTGGCTCTTGCAGCACATTGCGGGGGTCGCGCAGCTCGAGTGCAAATTCCTCCGGCAAATGCTGAGTGAGTATCCAGTACGTGCCAGCTTTTCGCACTCGCAGCGTGAATCGAGCCGGTGCGCCGCTCGGCAGGTCAAGTAGCCGGGCTCGCAACTCAGGTTCAAGAACTGCTCCCGGGGCTGCCGGCGCGAGAGTGTCGGAAAATAGCGAGAATGCCCTCTCCGCCACCTTGTCCGGATCGAGCTCGTCGCGGCTCAGGACTTCGCAAACGAGAATTTTCATGACGGGATCCGGGCCCTCGTGCAGGATCAACGAGTGGTCGCCCGCTGCCAATTCAAAGGCGCCGGCCCATTCAAAAGGATATTCGGGCTCCAAAAACGTGGGCTTGTATTCCAACGCGCGGGAGAGATCGAAGCCGCCGATGCCGAGAACGTCGCTCATCGGGACGGAGGCACGGCGCGCGGGATCGGCGCGCACGATTCGCGCCAAGGCGTTGATGGCGCGCACCCGCCGTTCTAATGCGTCAAGATCTACCCCACTCACCAGATCGGTCTTGTTCAAGACGATGACGTCCGCAAATGCGACTTGCGTGCGGGTCTCCTCGCTGTCTTCTAGCTGCTGATTGAAGTGCCGCGCATCGACCATCGTAACTATTCCATCCAAGGCGAATTCCGCGCGCATTCCATCATCGACAAAAAACGTTTGTGCAACAGGTCCCGGGTTGGCGAGGCCGGTGGTTTCCAGGACGATGCGATCGAACTTGTCCCTTCGCGTCATGAGATTGCCGAGAATGCGAATCAGGTCTCCGCGCACGGTGCAGCAGATGCACCCGTTGTTCATCTCAAAGATCTCTTCCTCGGCGTTGATGACAAGTTCCTGATCGACCCCAATCTCGCCGAATTCGTTTTCGATCACGGCGATGCGTTGGCCGTGATTCTCCGACAGGATGCGATTCAGGAGCGTGGTCTTGCCGGAGCCTAAAAAGCCCGTCAGCACGGTTACAGGAATTCGGCTCGCCTCACTCACGCCTGACACCTCCCACGATCGCCACGGGCGAACGCACGCAAAATCGCTGCGAACAGTGCGCAAGGACAGAGGAAGGGGAATCGCCTGAAGGATACAGCGGTAGTCGGGCTCTCATGCCGACCGCACCGATCAAAATCCTAAGCAACGCACCGATCGCCCACCGCGATGTTCGCTAGTCTTCAAGTGTCAGGCCGGTCTCCGGACTCACGAGCGCATGAGAGTCATGCTGGCGAATCACCTTCCCACGTCGATGGACGCAGTGGCTTGTCGATTCGCCGTCGCTCGTTTACCGTTGCGGGGGCAGCGCCGGGTTTGGTTCTAGTTAAGCGACTAAAACACGCACCGGCTTCCCGTTTCACTCGCCTTCGCTTTCGAACACCGAAAGCTCCAGCAAAGCACCTCACAACTTCGGGGAAGATGCTAACTGCCGCGAATGCGATTAGCAAGCTGCAAAGGCCGGTCGATTCATGCAAGCGTCTGATAAATTAGGACATAACGGTTCCGGCGGAGTGAGTTCTCGTCCATGAAGGCCTTGTCGATTCTTGGGTCTGGCTCCGGCGCGGGCAAAAGCTGGATCACAACCGCGCTGGGTGCTTGGCTGCATGGCCAAGGCATCCGGGTCGCTCCCTTCAAAGCCCAGAACATGTCCAACAATGCGTGGGTCACCTTGGATGGGGGCGAAATCGGGCGCGCGCAGGCGGTCCAAGCCGAGGCTTGTGGGCTTACGCCCACCGTCGAGATGAATCCTATTTTGCTCAAGCCGAGCGGCGCACTGGGATCACAAGTCATCGTGTTAGGACAACCGCAAGGTCATTGCCCGGCGGCCGAGTACTACCAGCACTTTGATCGACTCTGGCAGACCGTGAGGGACGTTCTCGACGGCTGGCAGGAGCGATGTGACGTACTGCTGATGGAGGGCGCCGGCAGTCCCGTGGAACTCAATTTATTGCACCGCGACCTCGTGAATCTACGGCCCTGCCAATACTTGAATGGTCGTTGGGTATTTGTCGGGGATATTGACCGAGGCGGCATATTCGCCCAACTCGCTGGTGTGTGGAGTCTGTTATCGCCCGCCGACCGCGAGAGGGGGCTGGGCGCCATCGTCAATCGCTTTCGCGGCGATCTGTCGCTGTTTGCGAATCCACAACAGTGGCTCGAACCGCACGCCCCCGGCTTTTCGATACTGGGCACCCTGCCCTTCAGAACCGATCTGCAACCCGAGGAGGAAGATGGGTTATCGAACGACGATCGAGTTCGAGGCACGGGAGATGTCATGGCCTGGGTGCGCTTCCCACATCTCTCGAATCTCACCGACTGCCAGCCCTGGTGGGACGATGAAGGCGTTCAGGTTCGGTGGGCGACGACGGCGCGTGAGCTGCTGGACGCGCACGTCATCGTGCTGCCCGGAACCAAGAATACGCTGGCAGACTTGCGTTGGCTGCGCACGAACGGATTGGCGGAAGCCATTATCGCGGCATACCAGCGCGGCGCACTCATCATCGGCGTCTGTGGCGGCTTTCAAATGCTTGGCGAGTCCCTGAGTGATGACACGGGACTCGCCGGTGACGCGGGGACCGACCGAGGATTGGGCCTGCTGCCGGCCGAGACGCGGTATAGCGCGTCGAAGACTTTGCGTCAGGTGACGGCGAGCTGCGGCGAGAGCGAGTGGCGAGCGTACGAGATCCATATGGGTGCCACGCGGGCGCTCACTCCCGTCGAGCCGCTTCATCGGGTGCGCGATGAACATGGAGAGCGTCCCGAAGGTATGCGTCTCGCAAAGGTGTGGGGCACCTACCTGCACGGCTGGTTTGAATCGCCGGCATTGCGTGCCCAGGTCGCCGCCGTCGCCGGCATGAGTGGCCACCGTCCCCATCCCGTTCCGTGGGGCCAACAGCGCATCGCCACTTATCGCGCCATGGCGGAACACCTCGCCGCACACGTGAATTTGGATCCCGTCAGGCGCTACCTGTGTCTCTGACGCAAACCAGTGCACTTCCCATCCACGCAGTTGTGCCGCAGCGGATCGTTATCGCCGGCGGCCCAGGATCCGGTAAAAGTACGCTGCTGCAAGCACTGGCCGGCACGGGTGAGGTCTGTTATGAGGAATGCTCTCGAGTGCTGATACGCGAACAGCTCGCCATCGCCGGCGCGCTCGTTCCGTGGGCCGATCTGTCAGCCTTCGCGCAGGAATGTAGCAAGCGCATGCGCATACAACTCACCGACAGCGCTCGTCACCAGCGATGCTTTTTTGATCGCGGTCTGCCCGACCTCATCGGCTATCTCACCCACGGCGGACACCGTGTGCCCGACGAGTGGCGAGAGGTCTCGCGCGCCTATGCGACGACGGTCTTTTTTGCTCCACCGTGGCGCGAGATTTACGTGAACGATGCGGAGCGGCCGCAATCCTTTGCCGAAGGCGCGGAGTTGAGCGTGCGCATCCGATCGGCGTACGAAGACTACGGATTTCGTCTCGTAGAACTGATCAAGAGCACCGTCGTCGATCGTCGGCGGCAAGTACTTGACTACCTCGGCACGCATCCAGCACAAGGTCGATCATGAGTGAACTCACCTTCATTACGGGACCCTCACGCAGCGGCAAGAGCCGGCGTGCCGTCGAGCAAGCCGAGCGATGGGGAGGCGACACCGTATTCGTTGCGACCTATCGCGCTGATGCGAGTGATTTGGAAATGATGGAGCGCGTGCGTCGACATCGTGCCGAACGGCCCGGGTGGCGCACCCTCGAAGCACCGGCCGATGTCGCTGCCGCTCTCACGACGCTCTCGCCTCCACCGAGCGGTGTGATTCTCGATTGCCTGACCCTGTGGGCCAGCGCGAGATTCGCCGATAGCGACGAGTCCATTGCGAACGCCTGGAGCGCGCAGCTATCCGCGTTCAAAGCGGCGCCCTGGCCAATCATCATCGTGAGCAACGAACTGGCGTGGGGCTTGGTCCCCCCGGAGCCGCAGGCGCGCAGATTCCGGGATCTGGCGGGCACCCTGGCGCAGTTGACCGCGGCGGCGGCAACCGAGGTCTGGCTCATGGTTGCCGGGTGTCCTCTACAATTGAAGTAGGCGAGAAGGGATCGAAAAACTCAGCACCGAGCGGTTCGGGCACCCTGATGCGCCACCAGCCTGGCGATGAATCGATGGGCAAGGTCGGCGCGTTGCCCAAAATGGATGTGTAAATAGCTCGCCAGTAGATTGCCGCTGACGAATCCTCCGGAGTCATGGGGTGCCTGGGTTCGCGTTCCGCGCACGTGCCAGGCTACGTCGTTGCCGCCGATCGGTCCATTGCACTCCCAAGTACTGTAGCGAAATTCATGCCCGCGCAGGATATCGCCGCGCTCGGTCAGCAAGTTGGAGCATGCCGCGGTGGCATGCCGGTAGCCCAGTGCCGCCAATTTGTCGGTCATGCGCGTGACGCCGGGGATCAAGCCCGCCATGGGCCAGCGACGACCTTCGCCATCGATCAGGGCTTCGGTCAGCACCATAAAGCCACCGCACTCGGCATAGAACGGCGCGTCCCGAAGTCTCAGCTTCTTAAGCGCCCGCCACAATCCGACATTCGCGGCGAGTTGCGCTGCGTGAAGTTCCGGATAACCGCCGCCGAGATACACTCCGGCCGCACCGGCCGCGGGTTGCTCGCCGTGCAGCGGGCTAAAAAATTCAATGTCTGCGCCGGCCTCCATCAGCAGTTCAAGGTTTTCGGGGTAGTAGAAGCAAAATGCGTCATCGCGCGCCACAGCGATGACGGGGCGCTGGATGCTGGATTCACGACGCGCTGCGGTACGAGGAATTTCGGGCAAATCGCCCGCTGTCCGGGCGATCTCCATGATTGCGCCAAGATCGAAGCGCTCGGTAACCGCATCGGCGATGCCGGCGATGAGGGACGTTGGATCTCGATGTTCGCTCCCCGGCACCAAACCCAGATGCCGCTCTGGAATTTGTAACTTTGAATCGCGAGGCAACCACCCCAACATCGACAGCCCAGTGATGCCGGCAATGGCTTCCGCGCAGCCCCTCGCATGGCCTTCGGAACCCGCGAAATTGAGAATCACACCGCCCAGCCGCAAGTCCGGATCGAAATGCTGACAGCCCAACACCACGGCGGCGGCACTGCGTGCCGCCCCGGCAATATCGACCACCAGAATGACCGGGGCGTCCAGAAGTTTCGCGATCTGCGCAGTCGAGGCGCGTTCGTCGTGCCAGTTACTGCCGTCGAACAGTCCCATGACCCCCTCGATCACCGCGATATCGGCATCCCGGCAGGCCCGCGAAAATCCCTCCACGAGCTGGGTGTCGCTCAACATCCAAGCATCCAGATTTCGGCACGGCCGGCCGGCCGCCCGTTCGTGATAACTCGGATCGATGTAGTCGGGACCGCACTTGAATGGCTGAACGACCAAACCTTGGCTTCGCAAGGCTGCGATGATACCCGCCGCAATCGTCGTCTTACCGGCGCCAGATGCAGCGGCGCCGATCACTATCCGAGGTATCTTGCGCGTTTCCATCACAGTGCGACTTTCAGCGCGGCGAGAAGCGCCTTCTGCGCACCGGGAGGCTGCGCACTCAAGCGTATCCACTGCCGCAATCCGAACGAGCTGCCGTCGCGCACGCGTACGTCGTGACGCCTCAAGTGAGCGCTGACATGCGTGGCATTGCCGACCTTTGCCAAAAGGAACGTGGCAGGGCTTTCTCGAACTAACAGTCCTAGCTGCTCGAGCGAGCGCGCCAGGCGTGCGCGCCAGCGTTTCAACTGCGGCATCCCTTGCTCGAGCCAGAGGCGCGCCCGCAGTTCGGTCGCCGACTCGAGCAGCGCGACTGCGTCGCGGCCGATCACCCAACTGGGCGCCAGGTTGGCAAGGTGTTGATCGGCTCGCGGCGTGATGAGGTACGCGCCGCGCACGCCCGTCAGCCCAAAGGCCTTGTTCGGCGAGTAAAGACGGTACGCTGCCACGGCTGCGGCCTCAATCGCGGCGGCGTGGTCCGGATCACACAGGGGTGCATAGGCCAGATCCACGACGAGCGGCCCGGCCTTGCTCGCCGCCGATACAAAATCCGCTGACCACAAGTCACCCGTCGGGTTATTCGGCCAACAGATAAACCCTACGCCCGGTTGCGTCGATTGGGCGCGCAGGAAGGCGCCGGGCGAGCGAGCCGAGATCAGCCGTCGATCGGCCAACCGTGCGCCGCGTGCATACTCTGAAAACGTGGGCACGAGTTGCTGAACGGTTCCGTCGATGTGTCGAATCAAACGCAGGATCAACTCACTGGCGCCCGCTCCCACCACGATGCGATCGGGTGTCGTGCGATGATGGGCGGCCAGGATCTCGCGCAACCTTGCGTACATGGGATCGGGATAGCGAGTCACATCCGCACTGCGCACCGCCGTCAGCACCGACGGGCAGGGCCCCAATGGATTGGCGTTGCTTGAAAAGTCATAGCGCGGTTCGGGCATCGAATCGGTGCCGCCGTGCAAGGGATCTAGTCTAGGCATAGCCGGCTCTGGGCAGAAACTCGACGGCCAATCCGAACAGAGCGGCAAATACCCATGCGGTGACTTCCGCTCGGCGCAGCGCCGTCGAAGTATCCGCGGCCGACGGGGGAAGCGCGTCTGCATTGAGTGCATACACCTTGGGTTTGCGCAGCCGCACATTCAACGTCAGCGCCAGCGCGCCCATCGGCCAACCCGAGTTGGGTGAGGACGTGCGCGCCGCTTCCCGCGGCAGTCGCCACAGCAGCGGCCATCGGTTGGGCCCCAACAACAGCAGCGCAATCGCCGTCAGTCGTGCCGGGATGAGGTTGAGGAGATCGTCGGCGCGCGCCGCGAATTTTCCGGCCCACTCCCACCGCCCTCGATAGCCCCACATGGCATCGGCGGTATTCGCGAATCGATAGACGGCGGCGCCTGGCAATCCGAACAGAGCAAACCAAAAGAGGGGTGCGATGACCGAGTCCGACAGATTCTCGGCCAACGATTCCAGCGAAGACTCACGAATTTCGTCCGGATCGAGATTTGTCGTGTCACGGCTCACAATGTGCGCGAGGCGCGCGCGCCCTGGCCCAAGGCCCTGCGCGAGTGCAGCCTCCACGGCCGTCACTTCGCGTAGCAGCAGGCGTAAGGCAAGCAGAGGCTTGAGCAGCAATGCCGTCACGATCACATCCAGCCACAGCGGCAACTTCGCCAACTCAAGGGCGGCAAGTCCATACAGCGCCGCGACCACACCCGCACCAACCAGCCAACCGAGGGCGCCGAAAAAGAACGCTATCCCAGGAGTGTGATTCGGCAAGTCGCGCCCAATGCGCTTCAAGTAATACCCCATCCACACCACCGGGTGGATGGGTGCCGGGGGCTCACCCCACCAGCGATCGATCAGGAGCGCAAGAATAATGCTCACAGACTCTTGAGCCGTCCTTGGATACGAATCGTCAACGAGGTTTCGTCCAGGTCATCCAACGCGACATATTCGCCGCCAAGCGCCTGTGCAAGCATCCTGGCGCGACCCAAAACAATCGGCCCAGACTCACAATCGATGACCACCGCCCCCGCGCAGGCCGTCCGCAGCCGCGAGCCGGCGCCGAGCGCTTCGTCCCAAGGATCGCCACCCTCGGCGCTCACATTGGCGCGCCCATCGGTGAAAAGCACCAACAAGGCCGGCTCGCGGGTTTGCAGTAAGTCGGCTGCATCCAACAGCGCGCGAGCCAGCGGCGTGCGCCCGCCGCTGGGCACATCGCTCAACGCGCGTTCGATGCCGGCGATGTGACGCGTAAATGGCAGCACGAGATCGGTGCCGTCGGCGCGAAATGCCATGAGCGCCACCTCATCGCGTCGCTGATAGCTTGACGATAGCAATCCGAGTGCGGCGCCCTTCGCGACTTCCAGACGGCGCTTCGTCGCCATCGAGCCGCTGGCGTCGACCACAAAGAGCACGTGGCATAGGCCCGGACCCCGGCGCTCGTGCTGCCGCAGATCCGCAGTGGTCAGGCGAATGGGACTTGCAGTCACCCGCGCTCCGCGCCGCGCAGCCGCTGACAACGTCTGTGCGACCGCAAGGGTCCCGGTGAGTTCGTAGGGAACAGCGCCGACCAGGCGCTGCGAATTCATCGAATCGGTCGCGCGTCGACCGATGGATTCGCGATCAATCGCATCCGTGATCAGCCGTACCGGGCCTGGCATCGGGGCGGCCGGCGCGATTTGCAACCGTGGGCTTTCGATCGGCGGCGGGGCCTCGGTCGCCGGCGTCAGCTCGCGCTCCGGCGAGGTGCGAGTTCGAGTCGGTGGAGGCTGCTTCGTGGCAGCCCGCGGCCCAATCTTAGATCTCTTTTGCCGCGTGCGATGCGGCAGTGCCAGTTCAGCGGCCCGCTGGATGTGCTCATCACGGATTTCGCCGGCCGCTTGCCAGGCCGCCAGCGCGCGGGCGGCTTTGATAGCGGCAAGATCGCCGCGAATTCCATCCACCTGGTGTTCGACCGACAGCGCAGTGACCACCGAGAGGTGGGCGTTCGTGATAGGAATCGTGGACAGCCGCGCGCGCGAGGCCACGATCCCCTCACGCAATGCCTGCTCTTGCGGTTCCACGGCGGTAAGAACGCTCGCGGGATCGTCATCGAAGGCCAATCGCTGACGAATCGCGGCGCCGCGAATATCCTGCGTCGCGAGCCCCCGCACCTGCACGCAGAGACCGAAGCGATCGACAAACTGGGGTCGCAGCTCTCCTTCCTCGGGATTCATCGTACCTACCAAAACGAATCGCGCGGCCTCTCCCGCGGAAATCCCGTCGCGCTCGACCGTAACCCAACCGCTGGCGGCCGCGTCCAGCAGAAGGTCGACGATGTGGTCCGGCAGCAAGTTGACTTCATCGACGTACAAGACTCCGCCGTCGGCTCTGGCGAGCAATCCCGATCGCAGTTCGGTGCTTCCCTCCCGCAAGACCCGCGACAGGTCCAACGATCCAATGACCCGGTCCTCGGTCGCGCCGATGGGCAACTCGACGAACGGCGCCGATTTCCCTTCCGGCGTCTTCGGCAGCAGCGCAGCCAGTCCGCGGGCCGCAGTGCTCTTGGCCGTGCCTCTTTCTCCTGCAATCAAGACGCCGCCGATCGTCGGATCGATCGCGATCAGGATCAGCGCAAGCTTCAAATCCTCCTGACCCACTACGGCAGAAAATGGAAAATCGGGTCTCATAAAGAAATCTCAGCCGCTTCTTCAATGGTTGATTCGCTCGACAGAAGCGTCTTTCGCAACCGTTCGAGGGTTTCGGGTCTGGGCGCCCAGAGCCGGCGCTGTTCGGCCTCCAGCAGGCGCTCGACGATCGCGTTCAACGCCCACGGGTTATCGCGCTGGAGAAATCGTTGCGCATCGCCGTTGGCAAAGCTCTCCGCAATTCCTTCGAACATCCAATCAGTGACAATTCCTGCGGTGGCCGAAAAGCCGAACAGTGAGTCCACCGTGGCGGCCATCTCAAGACCGCCGCGATAACCGTGGCGCTGGATGGCGGCGAGCCACTTCGGATTCACGACGCGAGAGCGATAGACCCGCAGCGCCTCCCCTTGCAAGGTGCGAACACCCGGTCGGGAAGGATCGGATGAATCGCCAAAATAAGCCTGCGGCGCTGCATTCGACGCCATCGATACCGCAGCCACCAAACCGCCGTGAAATTCGAAATAGTCACTGGAGTCAAATAAATCCTGTTCGAGGTTGTCTTGGTTGTGCAGCACCAAATCAACCCCGGCGAGTTTGCGGCGAAACGACTCCACCGCTTCTACCCCATCATTGGACTGCGGGGAGTAGGCCCAGCCGCCCCACAGCAAGACAGCCTCCGCGAGATCATTGGTATCGCGCCATGCGCTGCTGTCCATCAGCTGCATCAATCCCGTTCCGTAAGCACCCGGCTTGGAGCTGAAAACTCGATAGGACGCACGGCGCCGCGCCAGATCCTCCTCACACCCCTGGGCCTGCAGAGCGGACGTCTCCGCCAGCCAATGCTTGCGAACGAAGTTTTGCTCCGAAGGCTCATCTAAGGCCACGACTCGCTGCACGGCCTCATCGAACAGATGCATCAAGGCGGGAAAAGCATCGCGAAAAAACCCGCTCACGCGAAGCGTCACATCGACCCGGGGACGCCCGAGCTCAGACAGCGGAATGATTTCAAGACCACACGTGCGGCGCGTCTCGGGCTCCCAAAGGGGACGCACCCCCAGCAGCGCGAGCGCCTGCGCGACGTCATCCCCGCCGGTGCGCATGGTTGGCGTGCCCCAAACGGAGAGCGCGATACTTTCGGGCCAACGCCCTTTTTCCGCGACATGACGGATCAGTGACTCGCGCGCCAGCGCCGACCCCGTCGACCAAGCAGCCGGCGTGGGTAGAGCGCGGGGATCCACCGTGTAGAAATTCCGGCCCGTGGGCAACACGTGCGCCATGCCGCGACTCGGTGAACCGGAAGGTCCGGCCGGCACGTACCTGCCTTCGAGCGCTGTCAACAGATGCCGCGTTTCGTCGGTGGTCTTGGCCAGATTGGGTGCCAGCGTCTCGCACGCGAAACGGCACACTTGCGACAGCGCCGTGAGCGAGCCGCTCAGCGCGGCGGCCGTACCTCCATCCGATGGGCCAAACCGCTGCAAAATCATGCGATCAACGCGCGCCGATGAAAATGCGCAGGCCGCGAGATCACCGAGCAGCGTGCGAGCAAGCTCATCGAGCGCGCCGCGAATCTGCCCTACGGTCGACAATGGACTCGCCCACTGTGCAAGAGCGGGCGACACAGGTCCTGGCCACACACCGCGAGCATCGCGCAACTCGCCAGGATCGATACCGCAGACTCGCGTCAACGCCTCGGTCAGCGAGGGCACGTTGCCGTTCGGACTGCGCAAAATCGCAAAGAGCAAATCCACCAGCGCCGCGCCTTCGGGGGGTACCCCGAATATGTGGAGTCCGCCGCGAATTTGGGCTCGGCCCAAGTCGCACAAATAGGCGTCGAGATCTTCCAACAGATGCGCGAATCCGCGGCCCGACAGGCGTTCCAACGCACGCGGAATCCCTTGTTCGTTGATGCGTTCGTCCCATGGGTGCTCGTGATCGCCATGCCGTTGGACTCTGATTTGCTTCAGATCGTCTTCGAGTTGCGCCGTACGCACGAGGTCCCACACTTGGCGACGGAGCACAGGCAGTTTATTCGGATCCAGCACCTCGGCGCGGTAGTATTCCTCGACCAATCGCGACAAAGTCGCCAGCGGTCCGTAGGTATCCGCGTGGCTGAGCGGCGGCACGAGATGATCCACGATGACAGCGTGGGTGCGACGCTTGGCTTGCGCGCCTTCACCTGGATTGTTGACCACAAACGGATAAAAAAGCGGCAGATCGCCGAGGAGCACGTCCGGCGCGCAATCAGCCGACAGGGCCATGCTCTTGCCCGGTAACCACTCGAGGGTTCCGTGGGTACCGAAATGGATAATCGCGTCGGCGCGCCATTCATCCCCAAGCCATCGATAAAATGCCGTGTAATGATGGCAAGGCGGTAAATCGGCAGCGTGATACGCCGTTTCCGGATCCACCCCGAATCCGCGCGGCGGCTGAATCGCGATGAGGATATTGCCGAACTTCAAGCCGCTGAAGAGGTAATCGTCGTCATCCGAAAACGGCTCGTGGAGCGCGAGCAAGGGCGAGCGGTGCGCCGACTGCTTGTTACCGCGCCAAAAAGGCGGCGCGACTGTCGGGCCCGCGACCGACGGAGCGCCCCACATGTCGCACAGCGAAGATTTAAATCCGGCGGACTGCGCGTCGAACCACTGTGCGTACCGAGCGCGCGGCATTCGCCAGGCTGTCGATGGATTAAGCGGAAGCTTGTCGTCGTAGCAGCCTTCGGCCAACAATTGATTCATCAGCGCGTCGGAAGAATCAGGCAGAGCGCCCACCTCATAGCCGGCCGTACGCATCTCGATGAGCCACTTGAGCAGCGATGCGGGAGTATCCAGGCCCACCGCCCCGCCGATTCGCTGCGCCTTTCCGCCGGCATTGCTGAGAATGATCGCGATTCGCTTCCCGGCGTTGGGTTTGGTGCGCAGCACCGCGAGCCGGTGTGCAACATCAGCAACGCGCCGCGTTCGTTCCGCGTCGGGAATGTAGCGATGACTTTCCTTGAACGAGATGGGTACTGAGATGATGCGGCCGTCGCATTCGGGCAAGGCGATATTCATCGCGGCCTCCGACGGACTCAAACCTCGGTCGGATGCGTTCCACACGGCGCGGGGCGTTCCGCAGCAAATCGCCTGAATCAGCGGCGCGCCAATCACTTCAAAGGGCGTGCCGCGCGCCTCTCGCGCAGCGAAGACCAAGGAACTTAGGGTAAAGACCGGAAAACTGACGGTGTTGATGATCACGTCCGGAACCCCGGGCAGCAGCCGCAGTGCGAGCGGTACGCCTGAGGCATCGCAATCACGCAATGAGCTCGTAAAGATTCCGATCGCAGCAAAGCCTCGTCCCTCCGCGGCTCGGATCGCGGTATCGACGAACTCAAGATTGCCGCTCAGCACGTGAGCGCGATAGAAAAGGACCACTGCGGTGGGCCGGTCGACCGCTCGGTGTTGGCTCCATTCGTCGGCATTCGTGACCAAGAGGTCCGGGTGATACAGACCGTGCGCGGGCATCGGGCGCGGTGGCGAAAATGCCCCCTCGTATCCTAATTGCGTGGCCGCGGCGTAGCGCAGGGCTTGCGCCACATTGGTGACTCCTCCCGCCATGAAATAAGACGTCAGATTCGAGGCGAGTTCGGGTTCTACATTGGAAGTTCGAGGCAATAACTCCGCGCTGCCGCCGACACCGCTGATCACGACGAGCCCCCAGCCCTCTTGGTACGCGAGGCCGATGAGATCGGTAAGTCCCGGTACGGAAGCAACGGTGCCGTGAATGCGCACGATCGCTAATAAGTGCTGCGAGCGCTGCGAACCGAAGAGTGCAATCAGCGCTTCTGTGCCGGAGAGGCCAAGAAGAGAGTGGCCTACAACCCTGGGAAACGGCGTCGGTAGTTCGACACGGGCGCGTTCAAGCGCCAGCAGATCCGTTTCCGCATGCGAGAGCAGTACCAGCCCTTCCAAGGGTACTGCCGCAGTCGCCGCGGGCACGTCGATCGCAGCCCCCGGAGCGAGAACCGCCAACTCGGTCAGTTCCGACTCGCCCAGAGGGGGAAAATTACCGCGGTCGAGCACGGTGCCCGCGTAAATAATCGTCAGGCGACGCTTGCCGGCCGTGTCAATGGGTCCAAACCAGCGCAACCTCTCGCCATACCCCAATCCGACGGCGTGCTGCGATTTCGCATCGTTATCGCGAAATACACGTTGCAGCGCAATTTGTGCAGCCCGGGGACTCGCTTCGCGTGCCGCGAGCCAATCCCGCCAGGATTCGTCATCGACCGCGTTCATCACGACCAACAGTCGAATGCGCGACGGCTTCGAATTCACCGGGGAGGTCGTGGGGGTCATCGGGTCCACGTCAGAACTCGATGCCGGCCTGCGCACGAATCCGCTGCAGCTTGAGCGGGTGCTTGATCAGGGTCATTTCAGTCACCAAGTCCGCGCGCTCGATCAGTTCTTCAGGGGCATTTCGCCCGGTGAGCACCACGTGGGTTTTCGGAGGTCGAAGGTTGACCCCGGCCAAGACTTGATCGACGGACAAGTAGTCTTTCTTCAGCGCGATGTTGACCTCATCCAGCAAGACTAAGTGGTACTCGGCATCCGCCAAGTAGCGCAGGGCAACCTCCCATCCCGCTTGCGCCATTTGTCTGTCTCGGACCTTGTCCTGCGTTTCCCAGGTAAAGCCCTCGCCGGTCGCGTGAAATTGCAGCTGATTGCCCCACGGCTCGAATGCCCGCTTCTCCGCCGGCTCCCAGGCACCCTTGATGAATTGCACGATGGCGACGCGATAGCCGTGACCCAAGCTGCGGAGCACCATCCCGAGCGCCGCAGTGGTTTTCCCCTTCCCGGCGCCGGTATTAACAATAACCAATCCTCGATCCGTCACGGTTTCAGCCATCCGACGGTCCTGGATTGCCTTACGTCGCTGGATCCGCTGCGCATAGGCCGCGGTATCGGCGCCTTCGGTCTCTTCAGAGCCCAAGTTGGGGTCCGCCATGATTGCTCACCGTCCGCACGAATCGATTCAAAGAAATTGCGGAGACTTGGATGCGAACGACGCACCCGCATCGGGGTCAGCTTCAGTTGGAGTGTGCCAGTCGGACTGCCGTCGGCGCCTAAGCACATAGCCCAATTCGCCCACCGCGAAGGTATCCGCTACTCGATGTCGGGCCGGTCTCCGGACTCACGAACGCCGTAAGGCTGGCGAAACGTCTTCCCACGCCCGGGGGCGCAGTGACATCTAGGTTTCGCCTTCGATTCGTTTACCGTTGCGGGGGCAGTTCCGGAATTCATGCCATATGGGCACTGTCACCGGATTCCCGTTTCACTCGCCCAACCCCATGGGTTGGTTTCGAGCACCTGACAACGTCTCGGAGGGTAAAGCATAGGGCCGGCAACAACAATAGTTAAGGGTGACCCGTAGAGATTCCGGACGATGCGCCGGTGGCTGCCACTCGCCATTGACAATACGGGGTCGCAACGTTGTACTAGCCGACTTGATGGCCTCTCTCACACGAGAGAGCGATGAGGGAATGTGGTACGCATCAAGCGTCTTAAGGGCGCTCCATGTCATCCCACGGCTGCCCCCGCAACTGTAAGCGGCGAGCGCTTGCCTGATGCCACTGATGTCTGTCCGTATGCGACAGGTCGGGAAGGCGGCAAGCTGCACTGACCCGCGAGCCAGGAGACCTGCCATCCCAGAGGTTACGTGCCGGGCGGGGTGCCTCGGCGACGGTCGAGTCACTCGACCGTGCGAGAATCGGCAGTAGCCGATTCGCGCCGGTTCCGCACCCCGAGCTTCAGCTCCTGAGGAGATGCGGATGAGCGACACCGGGCCCGCCGGCCGACCCACGGTCATGGTATGCATTACCTGCCGCGCGGCGACGGACCAGACCGCGACATCGGACGTCGATGCACCACGACCGGGCAGTACGCTAGCTGACGCCACCAGGCTCGCGGCCGCCGCTGTCGATGGCATTTCGGTACAACGTGTCCGCTGCCTGGGCAATTGCAGCCGCGGAATGAGCGCGGCCATCCGCTGCGAGAATACCTGGACCTACATATTTGGAGGCCTCGATCCGCAGCGCGACGGGCCCTCTCTCATCATGGGTGCGCAATTGCTCGCGCAGGCGACCGACGGAATCATGCCCTGGCGCGGCCGACCGGAATCCCTGAAGCGAGGTCTAATCGCCCGCATCCCGCCGATCAACTTTCGCGAGGAACCCTCGTGAATTCTCATCGTCGTGGTACCTGTCCCGGCATCCTCGATCCCATGCCGACCGGCGACGGACTGCTCGCGCGTCTCCTGCCAACAGCTCCCCTGTCCATTGATACGGTGGCTGCGCTGTGCGACTTAAGCCGTACCCACGGCAACGGAATTATGGAGATCACGCAGCGCGGCAGCCTGCAATTTAGGGGGCTCTCCCCCGCTTCCGCATCCCATTTCGCGCAGAGCGTCATTTCGCTCGGCCTCGGCGCGGAAAGCGGCCCGCCCATTCTGGCATCGCCCTTGATGGGCTTGGATGCTCAGGAGTGTTTTGATTTGCGCGCATCAGTTGCCGCATTGCGCACGGCGCTCGCGAAGCAGCCAACCTTAGCGTCGATCGGTCCCAAGGTATCAGTGCTGGTTGACGGCGGCGGCGCTGTGCATTTGGACGGCGTGCCGGGTGATCTGCGATTGCGAGCCGGCGCCAATTCACGTGTGCACCTGAGCATCGCCGGAACCACGGCCGCCTCGACTCCTCTCGGGTGGGTTGCGGCAGATGACGCCGCCCCAGTCATCCTTCGGCTTCTCGCCCACATCGCGGATCGTGGTCCGGATGCGAGGGCGCGCGGTTTCACGAACCCGGCCGACCTGCTGGCCCTGCGCGGTTCGCTCTCGAACATGCTTAAGGATGCGCCGCCGCCGGCGCCGCGGCCGCCGGCGGAACCGATCGGGATTCATGCACTCAATACCGGGAAAGTGGCGCTGGGTGTGGCCGTCGCGTTTGGATACGCGGAGGCCGCGGTGCTGCAGCGTTTAGCCCAGCATGCGGCGGCTTGCGGCGCGGCCTCGATGCAGCCATCGCCCGGCCGCTCGATGCTGCTCATCGGGCTGGACGCGGCGGCCGCTATCGAACTCACCACCGCTGCAGAGACCGCGGGATTTCTCGTGCGGCCGGATGATCCGCGCCGATTTGTCGTCGCCTGTGCCGGGGCTCCCGCCTGTGATTCCGCGACGCTCTCCACGCGCGAGTTGGCCCCCGCGATCGCTGCAGCGGCGCGGTCGTTCCTCGATGGATCGCTGATCATTCACGTCTCCGGCTGCGCCAAGGGCTGCGCGCATCCGGGCGCCGCCGGATTGACCTTTGTCGGGCCGAATCAACTCGTCATCCAAGGTTGCGCCGGCGACGCCCCGCACGGCACGACCTCAATCACTGAGTTCATCGCCGGTGTCTCCCGCTTGAGTATTAAGCGCCAGGAACAGAGCGCTGAGGACAGGAGCGTCGATATCGTATCGAGACTCGGAGTAACGGGCGTGTTGGCGGCGTTGAGTGACAGCACATGATTGCTTACTTGCGGGACGGCACTGCGATATATCGGCAGTCGTTTGCCATCATTCGGGCCGAGGCAGACTTGGCACGATTTTCGGACGCGGAAGCGGATGTGGCCGTGCGAATGCTCCATTCCTGCGGTATGGTCGAAATTGCCAAGGACATCGTGTTCTCAGACGGTGTGATTCCGGCAGCGCGGCAGGCGCTCGAGGCCAGAGCGGCAATCATTTGTGACTCAGAAATGGTCAGCCATGGAGTCACTCGCGCCCGTCTTCCCGCGAACAATGCCGTGATCTGCACCCTGCGCGATCCGACCGTGCCCGCACTGGCTGAGAAACTGGGTACGACTCGCTCGGCCGCGGCTCTCGAGCTTTGGCGTGACCGGCTCGAGGGGGCCATCGTTGCAATCGGCAATGCGCCGACTGCATTGTTTCGGCTGCTGGAGATGCTCGACGAAGGTGCGCCCCGCCCGGCGGCGATACTGGGAATCCCAGTCGGCTTCGTTGGCGCGGCCGAATCGAAGGAGGCGCTCATCGCCAACTCACGGGGCGTCCCCTTCATCGCCGTGCGCGGGCGAGTGGGCGGGAGCGCCATGACTGCCGCTGCCGTGAATGGTTTGGCACGCGCCGGCCTATGAACGACCTGGGCAAACTGATTGGCGTCGGCGTCGGTCCAGGGGATCCCAACCTGTTGACGCTCAAGGCCGTGCATGCACTCAAATGCGCCGACGTCATCGCCCATTTTGCGAAGGCGGGAAACGCGAGCAATGCGCGCGCCATCGTTGCGCAGTTTCTGCGCCCGGACGTCAGGGAATTGCCGCTTCTGTATCCGATTACCACGGAAAAGCCGACCGGCGACTCCAATTATCGCTCGGCGATTCAAGGATTTTTTGATGAGGCTGCGTCGGCGATTGCGGCCCATCTGGACGCCGGGCGAACCGTTGCCGTTCTTTCGGAAGGCGATCCGTTGTTCTTCGGATCGTACATGCACTTGCACGTGCGCTTGATGAAGCAGTATCCCACCAACGTCATCCCCGGCGTGACCGCCATGTCGGGCTGCTGGTCTGCCGCGGGGCTGCCCATCGCACAAGGAGACGATGTGCTCACGGTAGTCCCGGCCACCCTGGACGAGGCGGAACTCATCCGCCGGTTTCGACAGAACGATCCCACCGTCGTCATGAAAGTTGGGAGGAATCTGTCGAAGGTACGCCGCGCATTAGCCGCGGCAGACCGCCTTCTCCAGGCCACCTATGTCGAACGCGGGACGATGGACCAGGAAATGCTCATGCCGCTCGTGGATAAACCAGACGATGCCGCGCCCTATTTTGCAATCGTGTTGGTGACGGGGCGCGCGTGGCACTCATGAGCGGCATGATTACCGTGATCGGGTTGGGTCCGGGAAGCGTCAGTCAACTCACGCCTGAAGCGGCCGATGCCTTACAAGCCGCCGACGTAGTGTACGGATATGGGCCGTACCTTGATCGGGTTCCCGCTCGAGAAGGCCAACGCCGCGAGGCCTCCGACAATGGAGAAGAAATCGATCGTGCGACCCGTGCGCTGACGGAAGCCGCCCAGGGCGCAAACGTCGCCGTGGTATCCGGCGGCGATCCTGGAGTCTTTGCGATGGCGGCGGCGATCTGCGAGGCGTTGGAGCGAGGCCCCAGCACCTGGCGTGATCTGGATCTGGCTGTTGTTCCGGGAATCACCAGCATGCTTGCCGTTGCCGCGCGCGTCGGCGCGCCCCTGGGTCATGATTTCTGCGCGCTGTCGCTGTCCAATAACTTGAAGCCCTGGGCCGTCGTTGAGAAGCGTCTGAAGGCGGCGGCGAGCGCAGGTTTCGTCATCGCCCTGTACAACCCGATTTCGCGCGCGAGACCCTGGCAATTGCAACGTGCGTTTGAAATATTGCGCGCCCACGTGCCTGCGAACACCCCGGTGGTATTCGGACATGCCGTCGGTCGCGCCGACGAACGCATACTCATCACGATATTGGAAGCGGCCGATGGTTCCGAGGCGGACATGGCGACGTGCATCATCGTGGGCTCGTCTGAAACCCGCCTTGTCGCGCGGCCGCGTGGCCCCGCGCTGGTCTACACCCCGCGATCGGCCGGTGCCTTCAGCACATGATCAAGCCATCCCATCGCTTCATCGACGGTTGCGACCGTGGGCACATCCAAGGCCCGCGGCCGCCGCAACAGAATGACCGGCAGGCCGAGCATTCGCGCCGCAGTGATTTTGCCGTACGTCGCTGCACCGCCGCTGTTCTTCGCGACGATGATGTCGATCTCATGCTCTCGCAGCAATTCGCGCTCCCGATCTTCGCTGAAGGGTCCGCGCTCAAGAATGTAACGCGCATGCGTTACCTTGAGTGGCGGATCCACCGGATCGACGCTGCGAATGAGGTAACGGTGCTGGGGTGCCGCAGCAAAGGACGCGATCTCTTGACGGCCCACGGCGAGAAACACCCGGCGGGGCTCGACTCCCAAGGTACGCGCCGCCTCTTGGGCGTCATGCACATCGGTCCATTGATCGCCGGCGATGGCGCGCCACGGCGGCCGGCACAAGGAAAGAAGGGGCGTGTGGGTCTGCGCGGTGGCACTCTGCGCATGAGCCGACATCGTCGCGGCATAGGGATGCGTGGCATCGATCAACGCGTGGATCTTATTGTCGCGCAAGTATTGTATGAGGCCTGCCGTTCCGCCGAAACCGCCCGATCGCACCGGCACGGCTTGCGCCAATGGCGAGGCAGTGCGACCGGCGAGCGACAAAGTAACCGCCCTATCGTCACGAATCGCGAGCTGTTGGCCGAGCAATCGCGCCTCCGTCGTGCCGCCCAGAATGAGGATGTTTTGTTTCATGTCGCTCGCTGAATTCGCCAGTCCCCAGCCTGCTGCATTACATCGGTGGCTGTCCATCGTCGGAATCGGCGAGGACGGTATCGAAGGCCTGAGCACGGCGGCGCGAGACTTGATCCAATCGGCGGCGGTCGTGTTCGGAGGAACACGCCACCTTACGCTGGCAGAGCCATTGATTCGAGGGGTAGCACGACCGTGGACGGTCCCATTCGACTCGACTCTCGCCGAAGTGCTCAAGCTTCGCGGCAGCGCCGTTTGCGTGCTGGCGTCGGGGGATCCCTTCAATCATGGCGTGGGCAGCATTCTGTCACGCCACGTCGCCTGTGAGGAGACAGTGGCGCTGCCCGCCCCTTCCGCCTTCAGTTTGGCGGCATCAAGACTGCTCTGGCCGCTGCCACAAACCACACTATTGTCGCTCTGCGGCCGCTCACTCGACTATATCCGGCCTCATCTGCACCCCGGCTCGAGAATCCTGATACTCGCTTCCGACCATGACGCGCCGGCGAAGCTGGCACGCCTGTTGTGCGACATTGGCTTTGGGACTTCGCGAATCACGGTACTTGAATCCCTCGCGGGTCCCCGCGAGCGGATCCGCTCGGCGCCGGCAAACGTCTTTGATCTTGGATCGATTGATCCCTTGAACACGATGGCAGTCGAGGTGGCGGCCGACGAGGGGGCGCGCATTCTGCCCAAAGCGGCCGGCCTTGCCGATGAACTCTTCGAGCATGATGGACAGATCACCAAACGCGAGATTCGCTGCCTTACTCTATCCGCATTGGGGCCGCGTCGCGGCGAACTACTCTGGGACGTGGGCGCCGGCTCGGGATCAGTATCGATTGAGTGGCTGCTCGCGCATGGTTCGTTGAATGCGTTCGCCGTCGAACAGCGCAGCGATCGGGTTGCGCGCATCAACCGCAACGCCGCGGCATTCGGCGTGCCTCATTTGACCGTCATCGAGGGCTCGGCTCCAGCGGTGCTCGGGGGACTAGGGGTGCCGGACGCCGTATTCATCGGCGGCGGCGCGTCAACGCCGGGACTGATCGACACCGTGCAATCCGTCCTGCGCTCAGGAGGCCGCTTGGTCGCCAACTCCGTTTCTCTGGAAACGGAAACGATCCTGCTGCGATATCAATCGCTATGCGGGGGATCATTGACACGAATTTCGATCGACCGCGCCGGCCCCATCGGCGGCGAGGACGCTCGCATGACCGGTTGGCGTTCCGCAATGCCCATCATGCAATGGGTTTGGGTGAAACCATGATCGTCGCGGGTATCGGGTGCCGAAAGGCGATATTGGCGGCGCAGGTTGAGTCGGCCATCGAGGCGGCATTGCGGCACAACCAGATCGACGGAGATCAATTGGACGTCATTGCTGTCCCCGCTGTGAAAGGCACCGAAGCGGGCATCGTGGAGGCTGCGGCAGCACGGGGAGTGCTTTTGGTATTGATCACCCCGACCGCGCTGGAAGAGGCGGATTTGCGCACGGTGACTCGTTCAGCACGGTCGATGGACACGCTCAACGTCCAATCGGTTGCCGAAGCCGCAGCCTTGGCCGCCGCGGGACCCAACTCTCGGTTGCTTGCACCGCGAATCGTCGTCGGCCCGGTAACCTGCGCGCTCGCCGAGGGAGATGAACTGCAATGACTGTCCACTTTATTGGCGCGGGACCCGGAGCCGCGGACCTGATCACCATCCGTGGGCGCGACCTCCTCGCTCGTTGCCCGATATGCCTGTATGCCGGCTCATTGGTGCCGCCGGAATTGCTCGCACATTGTCCGGAAGGCGCGCGGCTTATTGATAGCGCTGCGATGACACTGGATCAGCTAGAGAGCGAGTACCTCATGGCCCATTCAGCGGGTCTCGATGTGGCGCGACTTCATTCGGGGGACCTGTCGATCTATAGCGCGCTCGCCGAGCAGCTGCGCCGGCTCAAGCGACGTGGAATTTCGTACACGCTGACACCAGGTGTACCGGCTTTTGCCGCCGCCGCCGCGGCTCTGGGACGCGAGTTGACAGTGCCGCTCATTGCGCAAAGCGTCGTATTGACGCGGATGCCGGGTCGCGCTTCACGCATGCCAGAAGGGGAACGCCTCAAGACATTTGCGGCAAGCGGAGCGACGCTTGCGATCCATCTTGCGATCCATGCGATGGACACGATCGTCGAGGAATTGACTCCATACTATGGGGCTGACTGTCCGGTGGCCGTAATGATGAGGGTTAGCTGGCCGGACGAACGCATTCTGCGAGGCACGCTTTCGGACATTCGTGCCCTGCTGGCGGTTGAACCCATGGAACGTACGGCGCTAGTTTTCGTCGGCCGGGCCCTCGAGGCTGCGGATTTCGACGAGAGCTCTTTGTATTCGCCCGGCTATCAGCGCCGATTTCGCAACGCCAATGCCACCTGATCACAATCCACTCTCCGGCATGAAGTTACTCACCGCGTTGCGTGGGGACGGTCCCACGTTCGCTCCTGGCGAGGTATGGCTGGTGGGTGCAGGCCCGGGCGATCCCGGTCTACTCACCCTCGACGCATTGGCGGGTTTGTTGCAAGCTGACGTCGTCGTTCACGACGCATTGGTCGATCCGCGGGTATTGGCCCTTGCGCGACGCGACGCGCAGATGCAGTTCGCCGGCAAACGCGGCGGCAAGCCATCCATTGCTCAGGAAGACATTTGTGCCCAGCTTGTTACTCTTGCGCGCCGCGGTCTTCGAGTATTGAGACTAAAGGGCGGCGATCCTTTCGTCTTTGGCCGCGGCGGTGAAGAGGTTCTGGCGCTGGCCGCCGCGGGGATCCCTTTTCGCGTGGTAGCGGGGATCACCGCCGGACTCGGCGGTTTGGCAAGCGCGTGCATTCCAGCAACGATGCGCGGCGTTAACCAGGCGATCATCCTCGCCACGGGACATGACCCCGACGAGGACGGCACCATGGACTGGTCTGCCCTCGCCCGCACGCGTCAGCCGATCGTTCTTTACATGGGATTGCGCAATCTCGACAAGATTGCGGCAGCCCTGAGGCGGGGCGGACTGCCCGCTGACACACCGGCAGCGGTGATTGCCTCAGCCACCTTGGCCGATCAACAGATACTCGTGTCAACGCTCGACACAATCGCCGCCGAGGCGCATGCCGCCAATCTCACGGCGCCGGCCATGGCCGTCATCGGCGACATTGTGCGTACCCGTCAACAGTTACTGGATACATGCGCGAAAGCCGCACTGATGGCGCGCACCGGCCAAGTCACTGCGCCGCTCGAGAATTCCACATGCGACGGCTAATGCTCATCGGTATCGGCGCCGGCAATCCGGACTACATCACCATGCAGGCGATCAACGCGCTGAAACAAGTAGATGTCGTCTTTGTCACCGACAAGGGCGAGGAAACGGTGGATCTTCTGCGTGCCCGAAAAGACGTTTGCGAACGCCACATGCAGACGAAACCCTACCGAATCGTCGAGATTCAGGATCCCAAACGCGAGCGCCGGCCCGATGCCTATCCGGCCGCGGTCGCCGCGTGGCACGAAAAGCGGGCGGCATTGTACGAACAAGTCATAAGAGAGCAGCTATCTGAGAAGGAGGTGGGCGCGTTCCTCGTGTGGGGGGACCCGTCTCTCTACGACAGCACTCTGCGCATCATCGATCAGGTCGCAGCTCTGAAAACCGTGGAATTCGAATGGGAAATCATTCCTGGGATCACCAGCATTCAGGCACTCGCAGCACGTCATCGGATTTCCCTCAACGAAATCGGCGAGCCGATCCATATCACAACCGGTCGCCGGCTGAACGACGAACGCCCTGCCGCCGGCACCAATGTGCTGGTCATGCTCGACGGCAACTGCGCATTCAAAGCGCTGGACGGCGACAACATCGATGTCTTTTGGGGCGCCTATTTAGGGACACCCGACGAGATCTTAGTCGCCGGAAAACTCAGTGACCTTAGCGAACAGATTGAACAAGTGCGTACGTCAGCTCGAAATCAAAAAGGATGGATTATGGACACCTATCTATTGCGCAAGCGCGGGGCAACGGAGTGTTAGCCACGCAGCGCTCAAACTTCGCGGGCTTTAGGGACATTACGCCGGTCGACGAAGCGATTCGAACCGCCGCGCTTCGGCGACTCGATGTGCTCACGAAACCTCTGGGGTCACTGGGCCGACTTGAACCACTGGCGGCACAAATCTGCGCAATACAAAGATCCTTGGACATCCGGATAGTAGAGCCCGTCGGCATCGTGTTCGCTGCCGACCACGGAGCAGCGGAACATGGAGTCAGCGCCTACCCCCGCGAAGTGACCGCCCAGATGGTGGCGAACTTCTTGCACGGCGGCGCGGCGATCAGCGTACTGGCAAGGTTACAGGGCATGGAACTTTGGATAGTAGACGCCGGTGTGGCCGGCGACTGCAGTGTGCATCCTCGCCTCATCAACGCCAAAGTTCGCCCTGGGACGCGCAATTTCATCGAGGAGCCGGCCATGACGCCGGAAGAATGCGCAGATGCTCTGCAGCTCGGCGGTGAGATAGTCGGACGCGTGATGCCGGCCGGCAGCAACATACTCGTGCTCGGCGAGATGGGAATCGGCAACACCGCCTCAGCCGCCATGTTGATGCATGGGCTCACCGGCCGAGCATTGACCGACTGCATCGGGCGCGGGACCGGCCTCGACGACAAGGGTCTCGAGCGAAAAAAGCAGTTGTTGGGACAGGCGCTCAGGCGTCGCGCCCTGCCTACGGACCCATTGAGTTTACTGGCGGAATACGGGGGCTATGAAATTGCAATGCTCACCGGCGCCATCATGGCGGGCGCTGCCCGCCAGGCATTGATATTGGTGGACGGTTTCACGGTCACTGTTGCAGTCGGGCTTGCGGTGAAATTGGATCCCGGCGTACTCAACTATTGCGTGTTCGGGCATTGTTCTGCCGAGCACGCACATCGGGCCTTGCTTCAACATCTACGGGTTCAGCCGCTGCTCGATCTCGGCCTGCGGCTCGGCGAGGGCAGCGGCGCAGCCGTCGCGCTGCCAATCGTGCGGGCGGCCGTGTCGCTATTCACGGAGATGGCGACGTTTGAAGGCGCAGGCGTGAGCAACAAGGACGCCTAAGAGAATCGCCCGATGAAACGGCAGGCCCTTCTTTTCGTGGTCGCAATTCAATTCTTGACCCGACTGCCGCTGCCGAATCTCGAGGGGTTTCAGACCAGTTGGCTGTCCGAATCCGCTCGGTATTTTCCGGTGGTCGGTGCCCTAGTGGGAGTGATTGGCGTTGGCGTGTGGTGGGTGAGCTCGATGGCATTCCCACCGGCCGTCGCGGTCGGATTGATGATGGGCGCCTCGTTGCTCTTGACGGGCGCGTTTCACGAGGATGGCTTCGCCGACGTTTGCGATGGCTTCGGCGGCGGAAGAACCCGCGACTCAGTGCTCGCCATCATGAAGGATTCTCGAGTCGGCGCCTATGGCGCGATCGGCGTGGCGATGATGCTGGGGTTGAAGTGGTCGGTCTTGGCATCTCTGCCCTATGCGGTGTTTCCAGTCATGGTCATTGGCGCACACGGGGTGAGCCGCTGGTGGGCGATAAGCCTTATTTGGCGCTTACCCTACGTTCGCGTGGATGCGGAGGCCAAGTCAAAGCCGCTCGCCAATAGTTTGAGCGGCGCCGACTGGCTGTTGAGCGGTGTGCTGGGCGCGCTTATTTTTTCCCCCGCGCTGTTGCTCATCGATCCTGCGGCCCGGTCCCGGTTGACTCTTGCCCTGGTCGCTGCGCTGACTCTGAGCGGATTCACCACTCTGCTGGCAGCCAAGTATTTCAAAAGCTGGATAGGCGGCTACACCGGAGACTGCTTAGGCGCCACCCAGCAACTTGCGGAGCTCGGTTTTCTCTTGGCGGCACTCGCTGTTTTTGGAACACGCTGATGCGGATTTATCTGGTGCGACATCCCCCGCCGGTTGGCGTCGATGGCCTTTGCTACGGCCGCCTGGACGTACCCGTTGACGAGCGCACTATTGGCGAAGCGGTTGACTCTGTATTCGCCCAGATACCCAGCCAAGTGCGCGAGGGCGCCAGCATCTATTCGAGTCCGGCCTCGCGGTGTATGGGACTCGCTCGACGAATCGCATCACCACGCGAACCGGCGTCAACAGAAGATTTATCAGAGATGAACTTCGGTGACTGGCAAGGCAGCCGATGGGATTCCATAGCGCGCGACAAGATCGATGCGTGGGCAAAAGACACTTGGGGTTACCGTCCAGGAGAGGGGGAATCTGCCGAGATGGTCGCAACTCGCTGGGAGCGCTGGGTGAGTCACGTACGTCAGCTCGAAAGCGATGCTGTCATCGCGGTCACCCATGCAGGTGTTATTCGCGTCGCGCTGGCTCGCTCGGCTCCGGTCAATGATTCGTCGGTGCTCAATCTGCACGTCCGGTTTGCCTCGGTTCATTGCCTCGAATTCGGAAAATAGATATGGGTGATTTCACACCGGAAGAAATAGCGACGGTTTACCGCGTAATGGGTATGCGGCGCGATATGCGCCATTTTCTGCCTGATCCGCTCGACGACGCGCTGCTTCGACGATTGTTAGGAGCGGCGCATATGGCACCCAGCGTCGGTCTCATGCAGCCTTGGCGATTCATCAGAATACGTGATCCCGCGCTGCGGTCCAGCGTTCACGCCCTGGTGGAAGCTGAACGCATCAAAACTGCGCAGGCGCTCGCTGAACGCGAGGATGAATTCATGCGTCTCAAGGTCGAGGGCATTCTCGAGTGCGGCGAGCTTTTGGTGGCCGCACTTGCCGACGGCCGCGAAGATCATGTTTTCGGACGGCGAACAATGCCGGAAATGGACTTGGCGTCGGTGGCATGTGCCATACAAAATCTCTGGCTGGCCGCGCGAGCAGAGAATGTTGGGATGGGGTGGGTCTCGCTGTTCGATCCAGAAGCCCTGCGGGTACTGATCCGCATGCCCGAGGGTAGCCGCCCCGTGGCAGTTCTTTGTTTGGGATATGTCTCGGCCTTCTACCAAAACCCGATGCTCGAAGAAGCGAAATGGGCTCATCGTTTCGAGCTGGAGCGCATGGTGCACGTCGACTATTGGACCGACGACCCTAAACTCTAGCTTTCGGCAAACGGATCAAAAACCTTGATTCCCTGCCTCTGAAAATCCTTCACGTTCCCCGTAGCGATCGTCAGGTTGTGGCGGCGCGCGATTGCCGCGATATAGCTGTCTTCAACCGGCATAGGTTTGCCTACCGCTTGTAGCTGGGCCCAGTGAACGGGCAATGGCCCGCGTGCGCTTGGGCGAAGTGCGCAAACAATTTGACTCCGGACCATGGTCCAGGGTTTATCTTGAGTCCTCTGTTCGGAGTTCCGAAACAGGAGGAGATCCAGGATTGAATCGCAGAATCTCTATCACCATGCCGTTCCTCGGTCGAATGATCCGTAATGAAAAGCCTATTCTCTCATTCGAACCAGAGGTGTACGCTGGGAGCCATGCGTAAGCGACGCGTAAACAGGGTGATTGCAGCGCTGCTGCTGTTCCAGCTGGCATTTGGCCTGCAGTGGCAAGTGGCGTATGCAATTGTGCTTTCCCCCGATCTGCAAGCAAGCGGCATCGGCGCGCACTGTCCTGACCATGCAACCAAGAACTCGACGGCTGACAAGGAACCCCGCGCCGCAGCATCAGAGATGGCGTCTTCGCAAAACAATGGTCCTGCTCCAAAACACGACTGCTGCGGCTCTCTGGGTTGCCAATGTCATTCTGCCCAAAGCTCAGCGGTGCTGAATTTATCTCCCGCGAGCGTTGTTCTTTCGTCCCCCTGTCAACTGCCTTTCGCCGACGCGCGACCTCCAATTGCGCGCTTGAATGAGTTTTTTCGCCCTCCCATCGCTTGAGTGCTAAGCGCGATCTGCGCTGTGCGAGCAAACACGTTCGTAGTGTGACCGCTTCGAAACACGAAGCGCACTAGCACGTCGATTCATACGGCTCTAAGCGCTGATAACCGCTAACGCCTACTTGGCCGCGGCATCTGCGTCGACACATCGTGTGCGGCGCGGGTGACCTTGATCACATAAGTCCGATGACCGAGGAATTGCGATGGTTAGAACTCGATTTCTACCGCCAGCTTTCAATAGCTCCCGACGGCGTTTTGTACAGGGTCTTGCGGGCGGAGCTTTCGCTGTCGCCGGTGCGCATCGCTTCGGCTGGGCAGCAGCCCCCGACATGGGAGCCGCGGGCGACACAGGCGCGGTCCTGTCCGGAACCGAATTCAATTTGGAGATTGGCGCACTGCACGTGAATCTTACGGGTCAGCCGGGAATCGCCACTGCTGTGAACGGACGACTGCCTGCGCCATTGTTGCGCTGGCGCGAAGGCGATGCCATCACGCTGCGGGTGTCCAATCGGTTGTCGGCGCCGACCTCCATCCATTGGCATGGAATGATTATTCCCGCCGATATGGACGGCGTGCCGGGGTTGAGCTTCAACGGCATCGGGCCGGGCGAGACCTACGTCTATCACTTCAAAGTCAACCAATCGGGGACTTATTGGTATCACAGTCATTCGCGCTTCCAGGAGCAAACGGGGCTCTATGGCCCCATCGTGATCGAACCTCGGCGCGGCGAGCGGCACCGCGCAGATCGGGAGCATGTGGTCTTGCTGTCGGAATGGACGGATCTTGATCCCGAACGCATTTTCCGAACCCTCAAGCATAAAAGTAACTACTTCAACTTTCACCGGCGTACGGTGAGTGACTTCCTCCGCGATGCGCGCAAGGAAGGCTTGAAGCCGACGATGGCGGATCGGCTCATGTGGGGACAGATGCGGATGGACCCCACCGATCTGGCGGATGTATCCGGATATGCCTACACCTATCTCATAAACGGCAGTACGCCGGCGGGTAATTGGACGGGTCTCTTCCGACGCGGGGAGAGAGTACGGCTGCGTTTTATCAATGGCTCATCGATGAGTTTCTTCGATGTGCGCATTCCGGGACTAAAGTTGACGGTTGTGGCCGCCGACGGACAGGACGTCGATCCCGTCACCGTCGATGAGTTTCGTATTGGAACCGCTGAAGTGTACGACGTGATCGTGGAGCCGAAAGACGATCGCGCTTACACGATCTTCGCACAATCACTCGACCGCTCGGGCTATGCCCGCGGCACGCTGGCACCCCAAGCCGGCATGCAGGCGGACGTGCCGCCGCTTGACCCGAGGCCGCTGCTCACGATGGTTGATATGGGGATGGGTCACGACATGGCCGGCATGAACATGAGTGGAATGGACATGAGCCGGATGAAAGGAATGGATCACAGCGCCATGGCGATGGAGCATGACATGGGCGCGGTCCCGCATCGCGCGCCCGCCGAGTACGGTCCGAATGTGGATTCGTTGGCCATAGAACCGCAGAGCCGCCTGGATGATCCGGGCGTGGGCCTGCGCAACAACGGTCGGCGCGTCCTTACCTACTCGGACCTACACACGCTCGGTGGTCCGATCGATCACCGCAAGGCAGGCCGCGATGTCGAGTTGCATCTCACCGGCCACATGGAACGCTTCATCTGGTCGTTCAGCGGCCAGAAATTCTCGGAAAGCGAACCCTTGCGATTCAACTATGGCGAGCGTTTGCGCCTGGTGCTGGTGAACGACAGCATGATGCATCACCCCATTCATCTGCACGGTATGTGGGGCGAAGTCGAGTCGGAGCACGGAGAATTCCTGGTCCGCAAGCACACCATCACCGTGCAACCGGGACAGCGCTTGGCCTATTGGGTCACCGCGGATGCGCTCGGCCGCTGGGCGTATCACTGCCATCTTCTGTATCACATGGAAGCCGGTATGTTTCGCGAGGTGCATGTCGAGCGTTCCTCCACAGAAGGAGCACCGTCGTGACGCCGCGCCCACGGCTGATTCTGTTCTGCGGTGTCTTCGGGGTCATGGCCGCATCGTTCGCACTCGGTCAGGAGTCACAGGACCCGGCGTCTCACCACGATCACAGCTCGTCTCAAGTTTCGGCGCCGCAACCGCCCGCTGCGCCGACGCCTGCTGATGCGCAGACGCCTGCTGATGCGCAGACGCCGAGCGAGGCGGCTCACGTACCACCTGATCCGCCGCAGCATCCGATGGGTGACATGCCCTATCACGAGATGTCGGCGCTGATGCAAATGGACGACGCGGCGCGTACGGCAATGGTGCTCTTTGATCAGCTGGAGTGGCGGAACACCACCGAAGGCAACGCCGTGGCGTGGGATGCGGAGGCGTGGTACGGCGGCGACGTCAACAAGGTCTGGCTGCGGTCTGAAGGCGAACGTGTCGGCGGCACGACGCAGGGCGCTCGCGCCGATCTGTTGTGGGACCACACGTTCGCGCGCTGGTGGAGCGTGCAGGCGGGCGGACGCCAGGATTTCGGCACAGGCCCGGGGCGCACTTGGGCTGCAATTGGCGTCCAGGGACTTGCGCCCTATTGGTTCAACACCGAGGCGACATTCTACGTCGGTGAGCAAGGACGCACGGCGATGAGACTCAAGTCGGAATACGAACTGCTCTTCACACAGCGGTTGATTTTGCAGCCGGAAGCCGAAGCCAACCTGTACGGGAAAGCTGATCCCGCGCGTCAGCTGGGCTCTGGCTTGTCCGATCTTGAGATCGGCCTGCGTCTTCGTTACGAAGTGCGGCGCGAGTTTGCTCCCTACGTCGGAGTCGTGTGGGCGCGCAGTTTCGGGGGAACCGCAGACAGGATACGGGAATCCGGCGGAAACCCAAGCGATGTGCAGTTCGTCGCCGGCCTCCGCGCTTGGTTTTAGCGAAAGCATCAACCCCACCTCAATTACACAAAAACCTCAGTTTCTCAGCGTCCTTCAACAACTTAAACATTGGGAGAATGTCCATGAAAATTCCATCGCTCTTGTCCGGTCTTGCGTTGATCGCATTTGGGTGTGACCGCTAACGCCCACGCTCATCTGCAGAAGTCGACTCCCGCGGATCACAGTGTGCTCACGACATCACCCCAAAATCTCGAACTGGTTTTCTCAGAACTCGCGCGACTGACTAGCTTATCGGTCCAGAAGGACAAGGAGGAAAAGCAGAATTTGACATCGTTGCCCACTACCGCCGCGGTGAAGATTTCTGTAGCACTCCCTTCGTTGACACCCGGCGCCTATGAGGTCGTCTGGCGGGTGTTGAGTGATGACGGTCATATGATGGCAGGGGTGCTGCACTTCACACTGACCGGTGAGCACGCGGCTGATCATCCGGCACAGCACTGAACATGATGCTACAAATGCCGGACGTGATCTCGGCGATCCTACGGGCGTTGAGCTTCGTCCTGCTGTTCCAAGCAGCCGGAGTCGCGATGTTTGTCGCGATCTTCGGCCGCCGGCTCGATAGCTCTCGGGGTGCGATTTGTCGCCTGGGACAGGTGGCTGCGTTCGCCGGCATCGTGTTCGTCGCAGGACACTACGCCTTGGAAGCCGCACGAATGGCAGGGGAGATGTCCGGCATGTGGAATCCCGCTTTACAAGGGATGGCGTGGAATTCCCCGGGGCGGGCCGCTTTGATCTGTCGGTTGTTCGGTCTGCTGCTCATTGCTGTGGGGCTTCAGGGTGCGAGCGTTCGCTGGACGATTGTCGCACTCGGCGGAGCGCTGCTCGCCACCAGCGCGTTCACACTCACAGGGCATACAGTGGTGAATACCTATCGTGGGGTTCTGGCGGGACTGTTGTTGATTCACCTGCTCGTCGTCGCCTTTTGGTTCGGTGCGTTGTGGCCGTTGTACATCGCGAGCTTGCGGGAGACACCTGCCCGGGCCGCTGACCTCGTCAAACGATTCACAGCCGTCGCGACTTGGCTCGTGCCGGTGATTTTGTTGGTCGGAATTGCCATGGCACTTTGGTTGCTTCCAAATCTTTCTGCGTTAAGCGAGCCCTACGGGGAGTTGCTCATCGCCAAAGTCATCGGCTTCGCCCTCCTGATGGGGCTTGCCGCCGCGAATAAGTGGCGGCTCGGCCCCGCCCTGGTCCAGGGAGCGGTGCAAAGTGGGCGGTGGTTTCGCCGCTCGGTGGCCGTCGAGTATGTCCTGATCGCTGCGGTGCTTACGATCACCGCTGTCATGACGTCCTTCTTTTCCCCCGAAGCATGAGGCCGCAGCGCGAGCAGCGATCCTCGCTTCGCAGTGCAGCGACTGCGCAATTCTGATGTTGGGGGGTCATGCTTGACTCTGGACCTGAGTCCTGGGTTTATGCTGGCCGTGGAATCTGGAGGAATGAGCGATGGAAGCATTGGGAATCGGTCAACTGGCCAAGCGCGGCGGCGTCGGTATCGACACGGTGCGTTACTACGAACGCAATGGGCTTCTCGCGCCGCGCACCAGGCTGGCGTCTGGATATCGGCGCTATAGCGAGCTTGAACTCTCGCGGCTGCGCTTCATCCGTCGCGCGCAGGCGCTCGGCTTCACGCTGAAGGAGATAAAGGAATTGCTCGCGCTGTCGGCGCAGCGTGATGTCTCACGCGTCAAGCGCTCCGCGCAAGCAAAGCTGCTGGACGTGAAATCGCGCATCGCAGCACTTGAACGCATCCGGGACGGACTCACGACGCTCATCGACGCCTGCCCAGGGCACGGTCGAGCAGCGGACTGTCCGATCCTGCGAACGCTGAACGATGAGGAATGAGATATGAACCACCGAGACAATCCTCAACACAGCCACGCAAATTGTAGCTCGGCGCAGCCGTCCTTAGCGGAGCCCGCAACGGACTCTCCACGGTCGGGTTGCTGTCAGTCTGCGGGTCGAGCTGGCAATCACGAGCAGAAAGGGCAACAGCTCGCGCCCCATGCGCCCGCGCCGCCGGATTCTGACGCACCGGCCGGTACGATCTACACGTGCCCCATGCACCCCGAAATCCGACAGATCGGACCGGGACACTGCCCCAAATGCGGCATGACGCTCGAACCGTTGATGCCGACCGAGACTGAGGATGACAGTGAACTGCGCAGCGTTCGGCGGCGATTCTGGATTGCTCTCGTTCTCGCCGTTCCGGTCACCGTGATTGCGATGGTGCCGCACCTCTCAGGGATGGCGTTTGGCTCCACAACGGCCTGGACGCTGCGAATGCTGGAACTCGCGTTGAGCGCGCCCGTGGTGCTGTGGGCCGCCGTACCGTACTACCGCCGGGGCTGGCTCGGTGTGGTTCATCGTGCGCCTAACATGTACACCTTGATTGGGTTGGGTGTGGTCGTGGCGTTCAGCTACAGCGTGATTGCTACGTTCTTTCCGGGTCAGTTCCCGGCAGCTATGCGTGATCAGCACGGTATGGTCGGCGTGTATTTCGAGGTGGCCGCGGTGATCGTGACGCTCGTGCTGCTGGGCGAATGGCTCGAACTCACGGCGCGAGGGCGCACGAGCGCTGCCATCAGGCAACTCCTGGGGCTGTCTCCCAAGACGGCACGTCGCATCGAGGCGGACGGTGCCGAGAAAGATGTCCCGCTTGAATCTGTGGCAGTGGGTGATCGGCTTCGCGTACGGCCGGGGGAGAAGGTCCCGGTTGATGGGCGCATCGTGAGCGGTCAGTCGAGTGTGGATGAATCGATGCTCACGGGCGAGCCGCTGCCCGTTGACAAGAAAGTCGGAGATCGCGTCGTGGGCGCTACGATCAACCAAACCGGAGCGCTCATCATCGAGGCCGAGCATGTCGGGGCCGATAGTCTTTTGTCCCAGATCGTAGCGCTGGTGAGTCAAGCCCAGAGATCGCGCGCGCCGCTACAGAAACTCGCCGATCGGGTTGCGGTTTGGTTTGTTCCGGCCGTCATTGGCATCTCGATCGTCACCTTCTTCGCGTGGTGGCTACTTGGCCCCGAGCCGCGCCTGGCCTACGCGCTCGTGAATGCGGTCGCCGTTCTCATCATTGCATGTCCGTGTGCGCTGGGGCTGGCAACGCCGATTTCGATCATGGTCGCCAGCGGTCGCGGTGCCCAGTTGGGGGTGCTGTTTCGCAACGCGGAAGCCGTCGAGACGTTGCGCAACATCGATACCCTTGTGCTCGACAAGACCGGGACGCTCACGCTTGGGCGGCCGACGCTCACCCAAGTGGTCGCACTCGGCGAGTTCTCGGAGGATGTCGTCCTCGCGTGCGCGACCGCACTCGAACGCCCAAGCGAGCATCCCTTGGCCCGGGCCATCGTGGACGGGGCGCTTGCGCGCGCCGTGGCACCCGTTGAAATTGGGCAGTTCGATTCTGTTACTGGTCAGGGCGTGACCGGCATGTGGGATGGCCACGGTCTGGCCTTGGGCAACGCGGTGCTGATGCGCGCCGTCGGCGTATCGACTGACGCGGCCGATGCACAGAGTGAGAGGCTGCGGCGGACCGGGCAGACCATCGTTTTCCTCGCCATCGATGCGCGGCTCGCGGGAATCCTCGCCATCGGGGATCCGCTTAAAGAAAGCACGCCGATGGCGCTTCAGGCACTCAAGGCACGAGGTTTGCGTCTCGTGATGCTCACTGGTGACAACCGTACGACGGCGCAAGCCATCGCTGCAGAGCTGCCGATCGATGAGGTCATTGCGGATGTGCGCCCGACCGACAAAGCCGCCGCCATTGTCACTCTTCAGGCAGGAGGCCATCGCGTCGCGATGGCGGGCGATGGCATCAACGATGCCCCCGCGCTGGCGCAGGCCGATGTCGGCATCGCGATGGGGACCGGAACCGACATTGCCATGGAAAGTGCGCAGGTCACGCTGGTCAAGGGCGACTTGCGCGGCATCGTGCGTGCTCGTCAGCTGAGCGAAGCCACGGTGCGAAATATTCGCCAGAATCTGCTGTTCGCCTTTGGCTATAACGCGTTAGGTGTTCCGCTGGCCGCCGGCGTACTGTATCCCCTCACGGGGTGGCTGCTGAGCCCGCTCATCGCCGCATTGGCCATGAGCTTTTCATCCGTCTCTGTGATCGCCAACGCGCTGCGCTTGCGAAAAGCGAGCGAGTAAAGACCTGGTATTCCGTGACCACCTCCACCTCTATCGGGAATGCGGATGCCGTGGCAGCGCTCGAAGCGACGCGGGGACAGCACCCGCGCTAGTGCTTCACCTTCTCAGGTAAGCGCATCCGGACGCATTGAGCGCCAGGCATCGAAACTCCTCGAGGAGGCGCCGTGCGTGAAAAACGTAGCAAAAAACGCTACGTTTTCGCTACGGTCGGTACATTGATGATCAGTAACTTCTTGATTGAAAAGCGCGCCCGGACGGATTACTTCGGGGCCTTCGGCCCCTCGGCCTCGCTGACGCTCGGCTCGCCCTGCGGGCGATCAACTTGGCCTCGGCCAAGTTGTCGAACCGGCTTTTTGTCTGTCGGCGGTTCGAATTACCATCCGTTACAAAAACCCCGAAAATCACGACAAAGCATAACAAAGCAGACCTGAGTCACGCAGAAGTCCCGCGAGTACCTGGTCTCATCGTCTGCTCCCTAATTGTCGGCGGGGCCAACACCGGATGGTCGATGGGCTATAGATAGAACGCCGGTAAGCGGGCCTAGGTTGCGCTGCAGCGACGCCAGCGTATGCTTTCGTCAAGCCGGTGTGTTCCGCCGCCCCTGCAGCCGAAGGGAGAGACCATGAGCAAGAAATTCATCATCGCTTGGATCGTGCTTTTCGTCGTGTGGTTACTGGGCGACTTTGTCGTACACGGCGTATTGCTACGTTCCGACTACATGCAACTGACGAATCTTTTCCGAACAGAG
>DATHFB010000203.1:0-7239 GCA_035318305.1 Steroidobacteraceae bacterium
TTCGTTCCTTTCCGGGTCCCTGCGCCCGTTCGCATCACGTGCTCAACTCATCGACCGACCGGGAAACCGGTCAACGTTCGGATAGCAATCTAGGGGAATTATTATGAACAGAATCAAAGGCTGGAGGCGCATCGCGGGCGCAAGCTTATCTTTGGTGATGGCAGGCGGTACGGCATGGGCCGCCAACGATCTCGATACGCCGAATCCGCGCGGCACCACCAATCGAGACGGCTCGAACACCTTTAATGCGGAATGGCTCGGCCACAACGATCTGCAAGGCCGCACCACCTATCAGACGACGGTCCACACTCAAGGTAATCGAGTGATCGCGTATGCCGGGCACTTCAATGGAACGATGTTGAATCCCATGACCGGCGTGGTGGAAACCAACGGCACATCGATCGTCGATGTGACTGATCCCCGCCACCCGAAGTATCTCAAGCATCTGGTTGCCGATAAGGGCGGCGCGCGCATGGCAAAGCTGTGCGACGGCAATGATTTGCCGCACGGTCTGCGCGGCCACACGTACCTTCTGCGTGAGAACGGTTCCGCATCCCAAGAAGTGTGGGATGTCACCGATCCGGCTGACCCGACGCTGGTCTCAACGCCGATAACCGGCCAGGATGTCACCCACCGCAATTGGTGGGACTGCACGACCGGCATTGCCTACCTCGTTGCGGGCGCGACGAAGTCGTCGGACGCCGGCTTCGACGGCTGGAACACCAAGAGCAGCCCGAACCAGCACTTGAAAATCTTCGACATGAGCGATCCGGCGCATCCGAAATACATCATGGATTTCGGCTATCCGGGTCAGAATCCGGGTTCGACGTTCGTGATGCCGGGAACCGAAACGACCACCAAGGTCGTGCCGCCGGGCGTGCATGGTCCGATCGTGGTCAGCACTTTCAAAGGCCAGGCCATCAACCGCTTGTATATGCCGTACGGCGTAGGCTCGGACGGCATCATCCAGATCAACGACCTCACCAAGGTCCTGCCGCCGCCTTACGGCACCGGCGTCTACGCAAACGTGAAAAAACCCACCGACGCAGAGTTGCTGCAGGGCCAGATTGGCGTCCTCTATATGCCGGGCGCCGAGGGCGGCCACTCAACGATGCCGCTCTATGGAATCAAATTGAAGCAGTACCAGAATTTCACGAACAACAATGTTCGCGACATCATGGCCGTGAGTTCCGAGGAGACCGACAACCGCTGCACGGGATCGCCGCACCTCATGTATCTGCTCGATATTACGAATAAGATCGGTCAGGGCGGCAGCACCAGTGCGGAACAACACCCCTGGCCAATCTCTTCCGTGACGGTCGATGACTTCTCGGGTCGTCCGAACTTCTGTTCGCGCGGCACGCGTTTCGGCGTTCACTCGCCGGCCGAGAACTTCGATGATCCCTCTTACGCTCGGCTGCTCACCAGCGCCTGGTTCGACGCCGGCATACGCGTCCACGACATCCGTGATCCCTACCATCCCGCGGAAGTGGCGCACTTCATTGCGCCGGTGAATCATTTCACACAGCCCAGCTCCGCTGTGATCAATGGCGTCACCGTTACGGCGCTCGATGTATCCTGCGACAACACCGACGTCGACAATCGTGGATTGCGCTACTGCGGCGACCGGGTGGGCGGAGGACTCGATATCGTGCGGTTAACCGGCGAAGCAGAGGACATCCAGAGAAACGACAGGGACGGCGACGACCGAGACCGCGATTGAAGCGACAGTCGATCCTGCAACGAAAGAGCGGCGCCCAATGGTTGGGCGCCGCTCTCCTTTGTGCCGCGCTTCCCGCCGCAGCGGCTGATCAGTTTACGGTGATTTCGTTCGGCCGGGCCGATCGCGCGGCGCTTGCGGCGGCGTACATCGATCCCTTCGCCAAGGAGAGAGGCGCGGCCGTGCAATCATTGTCCTACGACGGACAAGTCACTGAACTCACTCAAATGGTGAGCGCCGGTGCGACGGTGTGGGATGTGATGCAGGTTGAGTCAAGGACGCTGCAACAGGGCTGTCAGCAGGGCCTGTTCGAAAAGCTCGATCCGGCGCGCGCTCCGCCCGCGGCGGATCTCATTCCAGGCGCACTGTCGGAGTGCGGTGTGGGGATTTTCACGTGGGCGCAGGCACTGGTCTATTCCGACCAACTGCGCGATGCGCCGCGGTCCTGGGCCGATTTTTGGGATACCCGTAAATACCCCGGCAAGCGGGGCCTGCGGCGCAGCGCCAAATATACGCTGGAGATCGCTCTGATGGCCGACGGTGTCGAGCCCAAGAACGTGTATGCGACGCTGTCGACCGAAGCAGGGGTGGCGCGCGCCTTCCGCAAGCTCGAGCAAATCCGCAAGGACACGGTGTGGTGGGAGGCTGCCCCGCAACCCAGCGAGCTGATTGCGGCCGGCATCGTGAGCATGAGCTCCGGCTACACGCTGTGGTTCGACCCTGAGCAGGAGCGCAACCGTCATACACGGATAATCTGGCGCCAAAGCCTGTACGACATCGACAGTTGGGCTATCCCTACGGGTTCACCCAAACGCGATGAGGCCTATCGCTTCATCAAGTTCGCGAGCTCACCGGAGCGGCAGAAAGCGCTCTCCGAGCAGCTCGCCTACGGGCCCACCAACCGCAACGCAGTCGAACTTCTGCCGGCGCGCATAGCCGGCAATCTGCCATCCTCGACATCCAATCTTACCGGCGCGCTGCGCATCGATACCGCATTCTGGATCGAACACGGCGACGCGCTGGAACGCCGCTTCAATGCCTGGGCGCCCGCCATGTGCCGCCAGCAGGACGACGAAGATGATGATGATTACTTTGACCTGCCGGTCTGTCAGGACCTGCGGGGAAATATACGTGTCAAACAGGGGCCGGTCAGTGCGAGCCGCATCGGTGAGCCCGGTGTTCCCAGCCAGGTGTCACGAACCGTCACCATGACCATGAACGATACCATGCGGTTCACGCCCGACCGCATCGAGGTCCACAAGGGAGAGACCATCCGCTTCATGCTGCAAAACGACGGGAAGTTGCGCCATGAACTCGTCTTGGGCGAGCCGGAGGCCCTGCGTCGACATGCGGCCATGATGCAGATGATGCCCGACATGCAGCACACCGGACCCAACATGGCGAGCCTGGCACCGGGCGAGCACGGCCAGATGATCTGGAAATTCACGCGCGCCGGGGTGGTTACCTTTGCTTGCCTGCAACCCGGGCACCTTGATGCCGGCATGCGCGGATCGGTCGGGGTTCAGTGAGGCGCGCTTAGCTCGATACGGCTCGCGCGCTCAGGGAACCGAATTCAAAGACCCGCAGCCAGTCGGGCACTTGTGCGGCGGGCATCGGTCTGGCAAACCAGTAGCCCTGAATCAATGAGGCGCCGAGATCGCGCACTTGCTGAAGCATTTCAGCCGTCTCGACGCCTTCGATGATGACCTCCAGGCCAAAGTCGCGGGCAATACTCAATGCCGCCTTGATGATCGTCTTGCCGCCCCGATGGAAATCGCGGACAAACGTTTGGTCTACTTTGATCAAATCAATGGGCAGGCGGCTGAGGTAGGACAGCGATGAGTAGCCGGTGCCGAAATCATCCACGGCGATGCGCACTTTCAGCCGGCGGGTTTGCTCGAGGACCTCACGCAGATGCTCCATATCGACTGCCAGCGCGGATTCCGTGAGCTCCAATTCCAGCAACTCCGGCGCCAGTCCGCTGTGCGACAGGCATTTTTCCAAATGCGGCAGGAAGCTGCTATCCATCAGCTGCTTTGCCGATACGTTGACCGCCACTTCGAGCCGACGGCCGCATACGATTTGCCTGGCTTCATGGCAAGCGCGCCACAGGACCCATTGGCCCAGCCGCACGATGTCGCCGCTATGTTCCGCCAAGGGAATGAACTTCGCCGGCACGATATTGCCCAGCGTTCCATGCTCCCAGCGGGCGAGACATTCCAGGCCGCGCACACGGCCTTCACCGATGTCCACGATCGGCTGATAGTGCAAATGCAGACCGTCATGAATCAGGGCCTCACGCAGAGCGTGGACGAGTTCGCGTTGCTTTTCTGCCCGCGGCGGCGCATCGGGTCGATACAAGCAGACGCGCGAGCTCTGTTCGTGTCTCGCCTCGTCTGCCGCCGTTGCCGCCTGTTGAATGAGCCTTTGCCATTGCTGCCGGTCGACGAGCCGCGCTATTCCGACACTGACGCCCACGGCAACATGCTTTTCGGGAGTCGGCGCGGTGAGTGCGAGCCACAGTTTCTCGCCGCGCGCGCACAGGTCCAGGTCGCTGGCGCCTGCACTCGATACAATCACGACAAACTGCGCAATACCCCAGCACGCCACCACAGTCGCGTCAGGACACTGCTGTTTCAGCCGCCCCGCGATGATTTTGGCCAATTCATCGCCCCAGGGCTGATCCCGATTCGCGACCGGCTCATCGGACCCGTCGATGGCGAAGTAGTACGCGACCACGGCGCTCACCGCTTCGGTCACTTCATAGGCCGCGGCCTCCAGTACCGCCATCAACTGCAGTCGACTGGCGAGCCCGGTGAGAGGATCGATCTGCAACTGTCGGTGCTCTAGCTTGCGCCGAACCGTGGTGTGTTCCAATGCGCGGGCACGGTATCGCTCCAATGCAGCCTCGATCGTACTGATCAGCTCCGCGGCAGGGCAGGGCTTGCTCAGAAATCGGAAGATCTGTCCCTCATTGATGGCGGAGATGGCCGAGGCCAGATCGGTCTGTCCGGTGAGCAGGATTCGCTGCGCCTCGGGTGCGAACGCGCGCGACCGGGTCAAGAATTCCGACCCGCTGAGGCCGGGCATGCGCATATCTGAGATGATCACCTCGACGCGGGGGTCCCGCTCGAGCAGCTTGAGCGCATCGGCGCCGCTGGTTGCGGTCAGCACCTCGTAACGCCGCCCCAGATGCAGCGCGAGGCCGCGCAGCACCTCAACCTCGTCATCGACACACAAGATTCTGGCGCGCTCGCTCATGCGGCGTCCTGCTCGCTGTCCAGCACGGCGAGTGCCGCCAACCACTGCGGCAAATGATTCGAGAGTCCGAGGCCTTCAAGAAGTCCCGGCTCGATGCCCAGTTCCGCGGCTTCGAGCGATTTCGCGCCGTCGGCATGTGATAGGCGATCGGCAATGTTTATCAGTACCGTCAAATCGAAGCCGCTGTCGGCCCGAAGAACGGGCGTGTGATGCAGAGCAACGGCCGCGACGATGTGGCTGGGAAAACCCCACAGCCCCAACAGATACGCGCCTACTTCCGCATGATGCCGGTCTACTTGCTCGACGGTGTCCTCGTTTGAACTCTCAGGCTGGCCGGGCTTTGCACTGCTTCGAGTGGCATAGACTACCCGGCCGATGTCGTGCAGCATGCCTGCCAGAAACGCCTCCTCTGCGCGGGTGGTCGGGAGTTTTTCGACGAGCGCGATCGCGCGCGCGGCCATCGCAGTCTGCAGACTGTGCTTCCAGAGGTTCTCCAAATTCACCCCGCCAGGCGGGCTCGAGCCGCCGTTTTGGAACAGACTGTGTCCCAGTGCCAAGGCAGCGACGGTATCCAGTCCCAAGTAGGCGAGCGCTCTTTCGACACTTGAGATGGGTCGTCGCGAGCCAAAGAACGCCGAATTGACCAGTTTCATGAGATTGGCGGTCATGGCGGCATCGCGACCGATGATCCGTGCGGCATCCGCGGCCGACGCGTTGGGTTGTCGCAAGCAGGCGGAGATTTCTTGAAACGCCCTCGGACAGCTCGGCAATGTGCCGACGCTTCCCACCAATGCGGCGAGTCTATCGCTGCTCAATAAGCGCTTCAGCAACTGGGTTTGCGCGATTGCCGCCTTCAGCGTCGCGGTCTCGCCCGGTTTGGCAATGTATTGGTGTGCAGTGCCGACGAGCCGCATGATGGCACCCGGATCCGCGTGGCCGGACAGCACCAGGCGCACGGTTTGCGGATACAGTGATTTGACCTCGGCGAGCAGCTGCCAGCCGTCCATGCCGGGCATGCACATGTCCGTGACGATCACGTCGGCGACGGTCTTGGCAAGGCGCTCGAGCGCCTCGGCCCCGCTCGACACGAACTCCATGCTCCATTCGTGTCTCATGGGACGCATGGCGCGTTGCATGGCTTCGAGCACGTTCAAATCGTCATCGACGAACATGATGCGTATCATCAAGCACTCTACCGCCTCTCCTGCGGCCGCCGATAGCGGTTACATCGATAACTGGGCGGTAGCGCGCACAAACGCGTCGTCGGCCTCAATTGGACGAATCGATCGCGCCCTCCGGGGATCCGCGCTTCAGCACATCGGGCAGTGCTTTGCCGCTCTCGGTGAACGACAGGGATACCGAATTGAGGCAGTGCCGTTCACCCGTGGGGCGCGGGCCATCGGGAAACACGTGGCCGAGATGGCTGCCGCAGCGCGCGCAAACCTCCTCCACCCGAATCATGCCGTAGCTGGTGTCGCGAATACGCTTGATGTGCGATTCATCGTAGGGTCTGAAGAAGCTCGGCCAGCCGGTGCCCGAGTCGAACTTCGCGTTCGAGCGGAATAAGGGCAGACCACAGAATCGGCAGGTGTAGGTGCCGTCCTTCTTGTTGTCGAGGAATACGCCGCAAAACGCCGCTTCGGTGCCATGTTGCAGCAGCACGCGGCGCTCGTCGGCGTTGAGAGCAGCGGATATTTCGCTGCGTTGCGCCTCGTTGGGGGGAGTCAAGTCAAATGCCGTCATGCGCGCCCTCTCCGTTTGCCGTTACAGTTGCGCCAAGACCCACTCAAATACGGAGAGAGCCGGTGGCTTGAGATAAACCCGCACCCCTAAGGAGGTAGCCTCGGAAGTTTCCTGGCATCCTTGGGAGCCGGGTACTGCGCCGCATTGAGCTGCATGCCAAGAAAGGTGTAGTAACCCACGATTCCGGTCAGGTCGACCACCCCCCTGGTGCCAAAGCGGGACTTGGCGCGTTCGAACGTCGCATTGGATACCTGTTTGTTCTTCAGCAACTCCATCGAGTAGTCGTACACGGTTTCCTCGTCCGGATTCATGGCCGCCGGGCGTCGGCCCTCTGCGATGGCGTCGGTGATTTCCTGGCGAATGCCGGCCTTCAGCGCGATCGGATAGTGGACGAACCATTCATAGTCCTGGGTCCATTCGCGGGCCGTAACCAGGATTGCAAGCTCGCTGAGCGTATTGCCGATCGCTGATTTGTAGCGCAGGTAGTCGCCCATCGCGCGCGCTTGCGACATCAC
>DATHFB010000204.1:0-17847 GCA_035318305.1 Steroidobacteraceae bacterium
CGCGCGGCTAAAGGCGCTCGCGCTGAAACTGTCGGCCTTCAACGGATAGGCGAGGACCTCCCGTAAACTACCGCGAGCCAGATACGGCGTGCCGCGCGGCAGGTAAAATATCTGCTCGCCTCGCGGACGGGTGATGCGCCCAGTGCCCCACGGCCACAAGCCTGCCATGGCGCGGAAAAGCTGGGTCTTGCCGGTTCCCGGTGCTCCTAAGATAAGGACACGTGCTCCGGCACTGATGACCACACTCGATTCCCTGAGCATGTCGGCATGCGCGGAAGACACGCTTTCCAGGTCGTCGATTTGTATCGTGCCCGGGTCCCCTTCCACATAGGCGATACGGCTTTCGAAGCCTCGGGGTTCGTGGGTGCTGATAACCGCATGACGAAAACTCGCCACTCGAAGCAATGTCGCCCGCCAGTCGGCAATGACGCTGAAGTTGTCGACGAACCAGCGCAATGACGATTGTGCCTGAGTAAAGGCACCGGCTGCCATCATGAGTCCGCCGAACGAAACCTTTCCCGTGAAATACAGCGGCACCGCAACCAATATCGGCGCAACCTGCGTGATCCAACCGAACCCCGAAGTGACCCACGTGAGATTGGTGTGACCCCACACGATGCGCCGTGTCGCGCGCAGCACATCGACAAGATGCCGCTCAATCCGGCGCCTCTCGTCGGGTTCGCCCTGCGCCAAGGAAATGTCATCGACGTGCTCATTGACGCGCACCAGCGAAAATCGCAGGTTGGCCTCAGTTGCGTATCGCTCAGCGTTGCGATTGATGAGTCCGTGCCCTACCCAGTAGCTCAAGAGCGAGCCGCCGGTTGCGTAGACAATGGCAGCCCACAGCATGAACCCGGGAATCGCATAGTCCCGGTCGCCGAATCGCAAAGAGAAGTCGCTCGACAAACCCCACAGCACGCCGGCAAACATGCCGAACAAGATTGAGGCCTGCACCAGCCCGACGCCCAGATCGGCCGACAGTTCGCACAGTTTCCGCGCATCCTCGTGAATGCGCTGATCCGGATTGACGCCGATCGATCCTGCATTGGCAAGCCAGAAGGCGCGGCGCGGAAACAGCCAATCCTTAAGGAGGCTGCGAACCAAGCCTTCGCGCAACTTGACTTGCAGGGTCTCGTGAAGCCAGCGCTGCGTCACGTTGAGAACGAGGAGTATTCCCGCAATGACGAAGAACACGCCGAGCTGAAAGAGAAAATCCCGCAAGTCGCGACGCGACAGGGCATCGTAGAATGGCTTATTCCATCGGTTGAGCCGAATCTGCCCGTAGGCCGTAACAATGATGACCAGGAGGATGACGACCATCAAAATCGTCACCGTCTTGCCCACCGGCGAGCTGAAGATCGCGCGAATCACCAGTCCCAACTGCCGCAGGAAGCCCAAATGCGCAGCTTTGGCGTCAGAAGCGGTGCTGGTCATTTTGGTGGTGGGTTCTGTCACGGCGCTCGACGCTTATCCACACCTGACTTTACACCGTTGAACAGGGCGGCCGTAACCAGTGTAACTCCTACACGTGCGCTTGGTCATGCCAAGGCAGCCTGGCGCTGCAAAACTCCGCGCAGCACCGATACGCCGCGGCGAATCTCGGACAAGTCCACGGTCCCATAGCCGAATACCAATCCTGCCCTGGTCTGCGGCCCCAGGAAGTATCTGCTCAGCGCATGTATTTTCACATTCTGCTCGAGCAGCTCATCCGCCACGCTCTCGAGATCCATGGCGGCCGTCAATGTGGCGGCAACGTGCATGCCGTAGAACGAGGGTATGGGTTCGAGCCAGTCGCCGAGTTTGTCCTGCAAGGATTCGAGCAGCAGCTGACGCCGACGCTTGTACATGTCGCGCATCTTGCGGACGTGGCGCGTCAAGTGACCAGCGCCGATGAATTCGGCAACCGCGCTTTGAATGGGTGTCGAGCAATGCCAGTCCAGGCAGTTCTTGGCGGCAACCAGGGTGCGCATCGCCCAGGGTGGCGCGACGATGAATCCCAAGCGAAGCGCCGACAGCATGCATTTGGAGAACGTGCCGATGTAGAAAACCACATCCGACGCCTGAGAAGTCCTGAGCGCTTCCAAGGGACTGCCCTCGTAGCGAAATTCGCCATCGTAGTCATCCTCGACGATCACCGCTCCGTGCCGACGTGCAAATTGCACCAGTGCCTTGCGTCGGCGCATCGACATCGTGGTGCCAAGGGGAAACTGATGGGACGGCGTTACACAAATGATGCCGGCATCAGACGGCAACTGCTCAACTATCAGTCCTTCTTCATCGACCCCGACCGGCGCGAGTTTCGCGCCCGCCGCGGCAAACGCCACGCGCATCGGAGGATAGCCGGGATCCTCCAGTGCAACGACGGTCTCATTCGGTGTGACCAGTGCTCTGGCAAGCACATCAAAAGCCTGTTGCGCCCCGGAAGTGACGAGTATGTCCTCAGCCTGACAAACCACCGCCCGAGTGACGGCGATGTGCTTGATGATCGCTTCGCGAAGGTAGAAATTTCCCTGATTGCCCTGCGGGCTCTTGTAGCTCGCCGGTTTTCTCTCCAATCCACGCAGTTGCTTGGCACTGACGCGCCGAAAAACGTCAAGCGGAAAGAGGCGCGAGTCGACCATGGCAGGGCGAAAATCGACGCCGGCGCCTTTGCGCCCCGCAGAGGCGTAGCCCGGCCGATCGCGCCAAAAGCTCATCGCCGCGGTGACATCGGGGCGTAGCCAAAACTCATTCAGGCGGTGCGCGGCGGGCTCTGCGGCGGGCTCTGCGGCGCGCGGCACGGAGGGCATGCGCTCGGCGACATACGTCCCCGCGCCATGTCGAGTCACCGCGTGACCTTCGTTGACGAGCCTCTCGTAGACTTCGGCGGCTGTATTTCGCGACACGCCAAAAAAGGCTGCGGACTTTCTGGTCGCCGGCAATCTGGCACCCGCTGTTAGGCGCCCGTCAAGAATCGCCGCCTTCAGTTCGCGGTGCAGAGTCCGAGAGGACTCGCGCGAACCCTTGGGCCCTAAATCAAGCTCGATCTCGAACAAGGGATCGATTGCGCGTTTCCGCGGCGACGACGAGTGGCCCAATTATTTTCCCTCCAAGTGGCCCTTCAGCAATGGCCACCCGCATCAGATGATCTTAACCGATCGACAGCTTAGCGCCGCCGCGGGCGCACCGGCTTTATTTTGGCGTGAATAATCCTACGGAGACGACATTGAAATTTTCAAAGCATGCTGCAGTCTGCATCCTGGCCGGCGCGATCAGCGGCACCTCACCGACCCTGCCTGCCGCCGCTGTAGACGAACCCGCACAGCCCTCCAAGCCTATGAGGGACGGCCAGCATGATTTCGATTTCAACATCGGCGTCTGGAAAACGCATATCAAACGTGTTCTGGACCCCCTGTCCGGCTCGACCAAATCGATCGAACTGAACGGAACCGTCACCGTACGAAAGGTGTGGGACGGCCGCGCACAGCTGGAAGAGATCGAGACGGAAGGCCCGAACGGCCACTGGGAAGGATTGACCTTGTTTCTCTACAATCCGCAGGCGCGTCAGTGGAGCCAGAGTTTCGTCAATAGCAAGGTCGGCGTATTATCGCCGCCCCTGATCGGCGCCTTCAAGGACGGGCGTGGGCAGCTCTTCGCCGCGGACACCTTCAATGACAGGTCGATCCTGGTGCGTGCCGTGTGGTCGGACATTGCGCCCAACTCTCATCACTTCGAAGAATCCTACTCCGATGACGGCGGCAAGACGTGGGTGCCGGCATTCATTGCAAATTTGACCCGGGAAATACCTTGAATGGGCTGCGCTTGTAGGACGATCCCGACGGCCTTTTAGGGGATTCTGCCTTGCACCAGCCGAATACACAGGTGATAACACCCTCATTACAAGGGGATTCCCCCCAACAAGAGGGATTCATCATGGCGCGAGTACTCATCGCCGATGATCACGCCGTAGTCAGGGCGGGTTACAAGCAGTTCCTGGAGGCCGAGGCCGGCATCACCGCCATCGGTGAAACCGCAAGCGGCAACGAAACCCTGGACCAGCTGCGCCGCCAAGATTGGGACTTGCTGCTGATGGACATTCATATGCCGGACCGCAGTGGACTCGATATCTTGAAGCATGTAACGAGTGGATTTCCGAAAGTTCGCGTGTTGATCATGAGCGGATTGCCGGAGGCGCAATACGCCCGAAACGTTCTTCGAGCCGGCGCCAGCGGCTATCTTTCCAAAGACGGATCGCCCGAGGAGCTTTTGAAAGCCGTGCGCACGGTACTGGTGGGGCGCCGATACGTCAGTGCCGCGCTCGCCGAATCGATGGCGGCAGACCTCGAGTCTTCGCACGATCAAAGCCAGCCCCTGCATGACCGGCTCTCTGTGCGAGAATTTCAAATATTCTGCAAATTGGCGGCGGGAGCCGGAGTCGGGAATATTGCAGAAGAACTGAGCCTGAGCGTCAAAACGGTAAGCACTTATCGATCGCGCGTTTTGGAAAAGATGAATTTCACCAGCAATGCAGACATGACCGCGTACGCCCTGCGCAACGGTCTCATCCTATAGACAAGGCTTTGGAGAAATACCATGCCGGATAAAGCAACTGGTTCATCGAGCACGCCGCCGCCAAAGAACCTCAAGGAGGACGGCATTACCAATCCCAAAGATGGGCGCGGTCCGCTGCGAAAATCGGACGATTCCTCTACGAAGCTTCCGCTTCACACCGGCGCGCCGAAGACTACGCGACCGCACTGATTGCGAGCGCGACGGCGCGCAGAAACCGTCGTCTAACCGGCTGGGCTGCCTCCGAACTGCCCGAAGTCCAGCACGGTCTTGCCGTAAACATCCGATTCGGCGGCCGCGAAATTCGACTGCTTCTGTTGCCGCTGCAGCACTTGCGCTTGCTTGCGCAGTTCGCGGCTTTCCAATTGAAGCATGTACTTGTGGGCGCCGCTCGTGGCTTCATCCAAATTCAGCGCTTCGCTATCACGGGCGGCAGCCCGCAGATAGAGCGAGTTTATTTCATCGGTAATATCCTCCGCAGGATCCGAGTCGTTGGCCACGCTGCCGCAGAAAAATCCGTGGGCATCGAGTTCGCCATCGTCCACTACGATCTGCGACTCCATAATGGGATCACCGATTTCCTTGATGGTTTCAAGCGTGGCGCGCCGGCTTCTTACGTCAGATTCCGTCGGCCCGTCCCAACCCTTGAATCGATAAACGTACACGTCGGCCATGGTTCTCTCCCAATATCGCGGGATTTGCCGAGTGAGTGTAACTTCTACACCTGACCCGTCTGTACGGTGCCGCACCAAGAACGCAACTTGCCGGCTTGATGCGAGGCCAAGAGCCGTGCCGCCAGAATCAATTCAATGATTTACGCGCCATTATTTGCGTGGCACGACAGGTGCGACATTTGAGTGCGCTACCCAGCCGGTGCGGCCGGCACGGGTCTGAACGAGCCAAAAGCCCTCGTGTTCCGCGGTAATCTTCACGGTGTCCGCCTCGTTCAATACAAACAGCGAATCACCCATTGGAACGGGCGACACACGCACTGGAGTCGCTGCGGAAATCACAACCCCTTCGTGCAGTATCGGCCACAAAGCGATGCCATTGGCGACGGTCAGACTGATCATGGCGATTCCGAACAGCATCCCGAGGCGGCGCATCCATCGATGTCGCGACGATAGCTGTGCCGCCAACGCACTGACGCCCACGCTCACCAATCCGATGACGCCGATCCACGATAGAGCAAAGGGGCTGGCGATTCGCACCACGCGATCAAAAGTGCTTCGCGGCGGCGCGGGCACATGCGAAGAAACACGAACGTAACTGACATTGGCGTCGATGTCAGGGTCATTCGGTGAGAGCAAGCTGGCGCGCTCGTAGTTCAGAACGGCCATGCCCGGCTTGCCTTGGCGTGCGTAGGCGTTGGCCAGGTTGTACAGGCCTGCGGCGGAATAGCCCACTTGCGCCGGCTCCACTTGCACCGGGTCCGCATGCATCGGCGACCCCATCAGCGCTAGGCTCAGAGCCAAGGCCGCCCATCGCGCACAATTTTTCATTGCGCTTGCTCGACTATTAGGCGCTGACGCACGGCGTGCATCCATCGCGCAAAATCGGTGGACTCAAGATCACGACCTGAATACTTCGATTCATCGGCGAGAGCAAATACCTGCTGGATGTCATCATCGTCGCTCAAGCGCGCTTGCACTTCAGCCGTCGTGACTTCATCCGGCGCAAGCTGCCATCGAGCGGCAAAGCTTTGTTGCAAGGCGGCGCGCGCTGAATTGAAAAACTGTGCAGGATTGCCGCTGCGAGCCGCGGACTCCATTTGGGCAAGGGCCCGCTTGGTGGCCCTCTGCGCGATGCGGTTGCGCGCTGCGAATCGCTCTGCCGGTATCTTGCGTCGCCGAGCTCCCACCCAGCCTCCGGCAAATGCCAGCGCGAGCAATGAGGGGAGTACCAGAAAGCGCGGTTGCAGGTACGGCGGGATCAGCGAGCTCATCCCAGTTTGTGAGGCGGCGTGATCGGCTTTGAGTCCCTCTGCCAATTTGTCCACGGGCCCGGAAGCCGCGCTCGCAGCTAGCGAGGGCGCCATCTGCGTACTGTCGGCCAAGGAGGGGGAAATCGTTACGCTTAAGGGTGGGCCATGAGCAGTTTCGTAGTGCTTCGTGTTGGGATCGAAATAACTGAAGCTCAGCGCGGGGAGGGTTTGAACGCCAGGCTTCGATGCGATCACGGGCTGCTCGAAGACCTTTTCTCCTTTGTGCCCAAGCGGGTCATTGCTATTGAAGGTCGATTTCGGCGGGTAGGTCTTCCACTGCTCCACATGATCGAGCATGCTGCTGTCGACGCGATCAAAATTTCCGGAACCGACCACGCGCATGCGCAAGGTCAGCGGGTCACCCACCTCCGCTTTAACCGGTGAAATATCGCTCTCGATCGCAAATATACCGACCGCGCCGTGAAAATCGGCCGGGCGCCCTTCCGCAGGCAGTTCCAGGACCTTCACTTCTTGCGGCGGGCTTTCGACATTGATGTCCTTGGGTACGCTGGCACCGAAGAAATTTTGCCAGAACGGATCGCCGAACTGATCGTCGAGCGCGGACTCTCGCCGCGGCCGAGTCCTGATTTTCACCGTGAGCGGCACCTCGGCCGCGAGTGGAAAAGTGCCGGGCTTTACCACCGATAGAACGCTGCGCCAGGTCAGCAAAACAAACGGCTGACCCTCAATCATCCGTTCACTGCGCTCAGGTTGGTGCGCGAGACTGCCGAGCGTGAAGTTATCCCCCGTCAGCTTCGGCAGGCCGTTGAGCGAACTGACGAATCCGGAGCGCATACCTATTTCTATGTCGATCGGAACGCTTTCGCCGACATAGACCTCGCGCTTGGGCACGCTCAACCTCACGTACGCCGAACCGTCGTCCGTCAAATGAACCCCTTTGGGGATGGATCCGCCCGCAAGGATGGGCGGAGGGTTCGGTGCACGGGGGCCGCTTGGCCGGGGCGCTCCCGCGCTGCCGGGCAGCGAATTGACTTGCAGCACCACAGGCTGTGACTTCGGCGTGACCCCTGGAATCGTAAAAATTCCCGCCATTTGCGGCGTTACGCGCACCACGATCGAAGAGGAGGGAAGCGTTGTTCCGTTGATGATTTCAATTTGGCGGGTTCGGCCGACAATCTCGAACTGCAAGCCTGACACCACCGGCATCGTGATGGGAGCCGTGCCGTCCCCTAAATTGGTGATCGTAAATCTCGCCGACTCGCCCAGCGTAATTTGCGCAGGTTGTATGGTGGCGTACACCAGCGGCTCATCGGCGATGGCCGGCGCGGCCAAAACGAGAGCTGCGCCGGCAATCGCCATCAACAATCTGCCATGAGTGCGACGCGTGCTCATCACCAATTCTTGAACGGCTTGTCCGGCGGCTGAACCGCATTGCGTTGTGCCACGGGAACGCCGAGCGAACGATGCTCGTCGCCTTTCACCGAATCGAGGAGTTCCCGCGCTTCTTCCCGAGTCATCTGGCCGGGAACCCGCTGATTGTCAGCCGCCTGATCTCCTTCATCTGCACCCTGCCCCTCGCCGGCTTTGGGAGCCGGAGGTGGTTGGCCGGCACTCTTCGGGGGCTGATCACCGTTCGGCTGCGGCGGCGGTTGGCCTGGCGGCTGCGGCGGCGGCGGCCCGGAGCCTTTGTCTTGAGGTTGATTTGGTTTTTGCCCCGGGTCCGGTGGCTGGTTTTTATTTTGGCCCTGGTCTTTATTCTGACCCTGGTCCTTATTATTCTGCTTGTTCTGATTCTGCTGCTGGTTGAGCGCGTCGATCTTGCGCTTCACCAGATCTCGATTGAACTTGCTATCCGCATCATCGGCGCGCAACTGCAGCGCCGTTTCATAGGCCTTCACAGCATCGTTCCACTTTTGCAGGGTTTCTTGCGGAGAAGACTGCTCGGACTTCTGTCCCGCGCGATATAAGGCGTTGCCGAGGTTGTAATAAGCGTCCTCTTGGACTCCTAACCGCTTCAAATCGCTTGACGGTGCGTGGCTGATGGATTGCTGAAAGGATTGCGCGGCTTGCGGGAACTGACCGGCCCGGTACGCCGCGGTGCCGGCATTGTAATCCAGCACCGGCCGCTTCGAATCGAGCACCGGCGCACTATCTGCAGCTTGCGCGGGCAGGACGCGCGCAGTCATCATCAAAATGAGTCCCGCCGCGGCAACCGTGCGGGATGCTGCCGCGGCCTGTGCACCATGACGCCGGCGTGTCCCAATGACAAGACTGGCGAGCAGCATGGCGAGAGATCCCGCCAGAGGCCATTGATATCGCTCGATGTATATTTTCTGCCGCCGCGACGCCAGATCGTGTTTCGCCATCGATCCGAGAACAGCGCTGAAAATGGCTTCCAAACCCTCACCCTGGGTCCCTAATGGCACGTAGAACCCGCCCGTGGCGGCCGCAATGGCCTTCAATGCAGATTCGTCGAGCCGCGACCTGACGAATGCGCCGCTCTCATCTTTTACGAATCCGCCGCCCTGACCTTGCAGAACAGGAATCAAATCGCCCGCAGCGGTTCCCACGCCCACCGTGTACACCTTGAGTCCGTCCGCCTGCGATGCGCCTTTAGCCGCGTCCACCGCGTTACCCTCGAGGTCTTCGCCGTCGGTAATGAGAATCAATATTTTATCGCTGCCCGGGCGTCGGCGCAGGGCAATCTGTGCAGCCTTGATGGCACTTGTAATATTCGTGCCTCCGCGTGGGATCGTGTTGGTGTCGATCGCGCTCAAGGATTCTTGAAAGGCCCCGTAGTCCAGCGTAATGGGGCACGCCAAGAAGGAGGATCCTGCAAATGCGACAATTCCAACCGCGTCGCCATCCAATTGTTTTGCAAAGTCATTGATTGCGAGCTTTGCGCGCGTTAGCCGATTTGGCTTGACGTCCGGTGTGGACATGCTGCGCGAGGTGTCGATCGCGAAAATGATTTCGTTTCCCCGTCGCCTGACCTCTTCCCATCGAAATCCCACGAGCGGTCCGGCCAGGGCGACGAACAGACAGATTACCGATCCCAGGAACAGCCCGCGCTGTAAGCGGCGCTTGCCGAGCGATATCGAGCGCGTCAATTGCAGCCGCAGGTGCGCTGACACGAACGTGGCGAGCGCACGATGTTGGCGGGCGTCATAAAGGCGCCGCATCCAAACGAGTAGCAACACGGCGAGAAGTCCCGCCCCCAACCACCATGGGCTGCTGAACCTCACGGCAATCTCCGCAGTCGAGTTTGCTGTAGCGTCAGGCTCAATCCGAGCATGGCAAGCGATGGAATGAGCACCCAAGGATACAACTCTTCAGTACGCTCAAACTTCTGCACCGTCTGCGCGGTCTTCTCGAAGCGATTGATTTCTTCATAGATCTTCTGCAACGAATCGGTATCCGTCGCGCGGTAGAATTTCCCGCCGGTCTCTTGAGCCACCGCCTGCAGAGTCTTTTCATCCACATCCACTTTGGCCCTGATCATCTGAGTGTTTCCAGCCGCGTCCCTGACGGGGATTGGCGCATAGCCACGCACGCCCACTCCAATGGTATATATTTTTACGCCCATGGCTCTAGCCGCTTCGGCGGCGGCGAGCGGCGAGATCTTTCCGGTGTTATTGACGCCGTCGGTGAGCAGAATGAGCACCTTGGATTTCGCCGGTGTCAGCCGCAAGCGATTGACGCCGGCGGCGATCGCCGAACCAATCGCTGTGCCATCGTCGGCGGCTCCGACAGAGACGCGCTCCAGGTTTTGTTGCAGCCAATCATGATCGAGCGTGATGGGGCTGACCAAGTAGGGGGCGCCGGCGAAGGCAATGAGGCCGATGCGATCGTCGGGCCGCTCATCGATGAATTTCGAGACCACCGACTTGACGACTTCAATACGGTTGACTCGTTGGCGGTCAATCAGAAAATCCAGCGCCTGCATCGAGCCGGAGACGTCCAACCCCAGCACGATATCGATGCCGTTGGCGCTGACCTCCGTTCGGCTATGAGCGCGCTGCGGACGAGCAAGCCCGACAATCATCAAAGCGCCGGCCAGAATCGGCAACAGCCAAACCAACCGCCCTATTCGACTGCGGGTGCCGCGAGCCACTTCGCGTGCAAGACTGACATCGGAATATTCTATGGCGGCGATTGGACCGCGCCGCCCACGCCACAGCATGACAATCGGCAACAACGCCAGCAGCCAAAACCATTCAGGTTGTAGGAAGCGCGTCATGAGCCTCCTGAGCCGGAGATGCCTCTTCCGTCCCGGCGGTTGCCAATACGAAGACCCGGGCGCTTTGACGCAGCGATTCCATGTCCGGCACGCCGAGGGACATCGCCGCGAATTTAACGAAATCGCAGTGATGCAGGAAATCTCCGAGCAGCGACTGGTGCCTGGAAAGCGATGCATGCGGCGTTTCAAGCAAATCCCGTAAGAATTCCTCGGTGGTGCGGCGCGTGGCGGTGACATCGAATCGCTGCTCGATGTAGCTGCGCACGATGTCGGACGCCGCAGTGGAAAATTCGCGTGCGCGTGCGGGCTGCATGAGAGTGCGGATCTCCTCCAGCCGCTGCAAGGCGATCTCGTCAGACGACAGGACGCGCGCACGACGATTGCGCCGCCGGCGCCAAATGACATAGACGCCCAGCGCGATGATGGCCACGCCCGCTATCACAGCCGGCAGTACCCAGTCGGCCAACAACACCTTGGGCCCGCGGATGTCGCGGATGTCTTCGGCCGAGTTCGGAGTCACAGGCGCGGCCCACACGCCGGCGGCCAGGATTGCGCCAATGACACCGCTCGCCGCCGCGGCGCGAATGCCTGAAAGGTGTCCGCTCATGGTTGTCCGCTCATCGGCGTCTGCGCTCTCGAGTCTTGAAGAACCGCTGCAAGGCCGGCATGTACGCCGCGTCGGTCTGCAACTGCAAGGTGTCGATGCCCTCCGAGCGAAAATCGCTCACTAGTCGTAGGCTTCTTTCCAAGGACAGTTCTTTGAAGCGCTTTCGCACGGCGCGGCTTGCAGTATCGAGTTCGATCACCTCGCCGCTTTCCGCATCTTCCAGCGCAACGATGCCCACATTCGGAAGCTCTTTTTCGCGCGGATCCTCGACGTGTACGGCAACCAGATCATGGCGGCGGTTGGTGCGGCGCATGGCGCGGCGCAACTCGGCGCGCGCAACCGTGGGGTTTGCGGTCGTCTCGAAATCCGAAATCAGGAATACGATCGCGCGCCGGTGTAGAAGCCGGTTCGCGATATCGAGCGCCTTGACCGTGTCGGTCCCGGCTGCTTGAGGTACGTGATAGAGGATATCCCTGACCACCCGTAGTACATGACGTCGCCCCTTCTTGGGCGGCAGGTAGCGCTCGACACGGTCGGTGTACAGCATCAAACCGACTTTGTCGCTATTGCGAATCGCGGAGAACGCCAAAACGCTGGCCAGCTCCGCGGCAAGATCGCGCTTGCTGGCTACGCCGGATCCGAAATTCCCGGAAGCGCTGATGTCCACCAGCAAGAAGATCGTGAGCTCACGCTCTTCGGTGAACTTCTTGACAAAAGGGCGGCCCGCCCGGGCGGTGACATTCCAATCGATGGTGCGGACTTCGTCGCCGGGGGTGTACTCGCGCACCTCATCGAAGTCCATTCCGCGTCCCTTGAATACCGAATGATAGGCGCCGGCGAGACTGTCGTTGACCATGCGGCGCGTGCGGATTTCGAGCTGCCGCATGCTGCTCATGATGGCCTTGTTCGATTGGCCGATGTCCCGCGCCATCAAGGCACCGGCAAGGCGTCGAGAATTTTCTCGACGACATTCTCAGAGGAAATGTTTTCCGCTTCCGCCTCATACGTAACCGAGACGCGATGGCGCAGCACATCGAGCGCAATCGATTTGACGTCCTGCGGGGTCACGAAGTGACGGCCGCTTAAGAAAGCCATGGCACGAGCACCCAAGGTTAGGGCGATGGTCGCCCGCGGCGAGGCGCCAGTCTGGATGTAGCCGTTCAAATTCAAGGACGCGGCGACCGGGGGACGAGTTGCGAGCACCAGATCAACGATGTAATCGCGTATCTTGTCATCGACGTACAGCGTATTGACGACATGGCGCGCCTCCAGGATTTGCGCCGCGCTCACCACCGATCGGGTAATGAGCATGGCTTCGGTCGTAGCCATGGCATCCAGAATGGCGCGCTCTTCGCTGCGGTTTGGGTACGTGACGATCACCTTCATCATGAATCGATCGATTTGCGCCTCGGGCAGCGGGTAGGTTCCCTCCTGTTCCAAGGGATTCTGGGTGGCAAGCACCAGGAATGGAGTGGGTAGCTGATAGGTCTCATCGCCAATCGTTACCTGGCGTTCCTGCATTGCCTCCAGCAGCGCACTTTGTACTTTCGCCGGCGCTCGATTGATTTCATCGGCGAGGATGAGATTACTGAAAATCGGCCCGTGCTTCGTCCTGAACGCTCCATCCTGCGGGTTGTAAATCATCGTTCCCACAATGTCGGCCGGAAGCATGTCGGGCGTGAATTGCAGCCGCTTGAAATCCAGGGCGATGCAATTGGCCAAGGTCTTGAGCGCGAGCGTCTTTGCCAGGCCGGGCACGCCTTCCAACAAAACGTGCCCGTTAGTCAGCAGAGCAACCAACAGTCTGTCGAGCAGGTGTTTTTGACCCACGATCACACGCGCCATTTCCTGCTGAAGCGGACGAATCCAGGCTGAACTTGCCGCCACCGTCTCGCGCGCCGCTCTCATTTGCAGGTCCGCCGCCGCCGGCAGCTGATACCTCGCATTCTGCTCGTTGAGCGGCGGGGCAGCTTTCTGATTCATGCGGGGATCCTTTTTGACGAAATTCCGAAACGACGGGCGAACCAAACCACGAAATCGTCTAAAGACTCCGGGCTCGCGACTGAGGCTTTGAACTTGGGGAGGGCTTGCGGGTTCCCCGATACCGGCAGCGGCTGACGCAAAACTAGAATTCTCCGTAACCTCGCGCCATGGCTGCGGCAAAAATAGGCAGAAATACGAACAGCGCGAGTTCGGCGTGCAGATATCGCCGCACTCTCTGAACATCCGGGTCGCCGGGCAAGGCGCCTGATTTTCGCCAGCGAATAAAGGTAACGGTCGGGGGCAGAGACAATATTCCAATGGCTGCGAAGCCTAAGATCTTGGCCCAGAAAAAGCCGTTATGGGAGTAATACGCCCATCCCTTGGCGGCAAATATTGCCCGGCAAAAGCCGACCACGATGACCGCCGCCGCCAAGATGCCGTACCACAGATCGATCTTGGCAATGCGTGCGATTGTTGCGCTCGTCACACCGGCACGCACGGCCCAAAATTCAGCACAGATAATCCCGAAAATACCGAAGATTAGAAGGTGATGGGCTATGGCGAGCGACAGATCGAGCATGGCCCATGATCCTAATCCGCATATCACGGGATATCAATTCGCCGACGCCGGCGTGCGCGGGCTTAAGCCGCTTCGTATGCCTCAGCCGCCAGCTCTTTGAGCGTTTGCTCAAAGACTTCGGCGGGCTGGCCGCCGCGAATCAAATGCCGATCATCGATGATCACTGAGGGGACCGCATTGATGCCACGACTGGTGTAGAACTGCTCGCGCGCCCGCACCTCGGCCGCATACTCATCAGAGTCAAGAATTTGCGCAGCTCGTGCAGAGTCCAGACCGACCGATTTGGCGACATCCAGGAGAACGGCGTGATCGCTCGGATTTCGCCCCTCGGTGAAGTAGGCCGTGAAAAGCGCGTTCTTTAACGCCTTTTGCTTTCCCTCGCCCTCCGCCCAATGCAACAGGCGATGCGCATCGAACGTGTTGTAAATCCGTCCACGCTTTTCCATGTCAAAGGTAAACCCGAGTTCCGCTCCCCTTGCCCGTATCTCATTGCGGCTGCGCTCGATATCCGAAGGTCCTGACCCGTACTTCTGCGCGATATGCTCCACGATATCCTGCCCGGTAGAGCCCATTTTTGGATTGAGTTCAAACGGCTGAAAGTGAATGTCGGCCTCCACTTCGCCGGCCAGTTTCGCGAGCGCAGTCTCGAGCGATTTCAATCCGATGACACACCAGGGGCAGGACACATCGGACACAAAATCGATTTTCATTTTCACAGCCATTGCGGGCACCTTGGAATCAAGTGAAGGTATCCCTTCTTTATAGTGCGGCAAACGAGCAATTCAAGAGCTGAATTCGCTTGCATATTGCTGTCGAAGCGTCGCCTTCTGCACCTTGCCGGTGCCGCCGACCGGTAGCGAATCGAGGAAAATGACGCCGTCCGGGATCCACCATTTCGCAACCCGCTGCGCCAGAAACGCCAGAATTTCATCGCATTCCACCGAGTGATCGGGTTTGCGCACAATGAACAGCAACGGCCGTTCTTCCCAACGTGGATGTTTTATACCGATGACTGCGGCCATGGCGACGGCGGGATGACCCATCGCGGCATTTTCCAAATCGATCGAGCTGATCCACTCCCCGCCCGTTTTAATGAGATCCTTGGCGCGGTCCCTGATCTGCATCGTGCCGTGCGCATCGATGGTTGCGATATCTCCGGTGGGCAGCCACCCATCGATGAGCACGCTGCCTTCCGCCTTGTAGTAGCCCGCAATGGTCCATTGTCCCCGTACCATAAGATGGCCTTGCGACTGTCCATCGCGGGGCAAGGTGGCGCCGCTTTCATCGACGACTTTGATCTCGACACCGAAGGCTGACTTTCCTTGCTTGGCCGTGATGGCATGACGCTCGGCACACGGCATCGCCGCCTGCTGAGAATTCAGCGTACACATGGTGGCGATCGCCACCGTTTCCGTCATACCCCAGGCGTGTCGTACCTCGATGCCGAACTGCTGGTCAAATTTCGCGATCAACGATGCCGGCATTGCCGAACCGCCCACCAAGATCCGCTGCAGGCTCGATAAAGGCAGATGGCCCTGCTCGATATATCGCATCAACCCAATCCAGATCGTCGGCACACCCGCCGTCACCGTCACTTTCTCACTTTCCAGCATTTCGTGGAGAGCGGCGGCGTCCAGCCGCTGTCCCGGCAAAACCAGCTTTGCACCCCCAATCGGCGCTGCGTACGGAATACACCAACCATTGATATGGAACATGGGTACGGCGGGCAGAACCGTGTCTCTGGGCGACAGCGATATCAGTCCCGGCAGGCAGGCCGAGAGTGCATTGAGGACGATCGATCGATGCGAGTACAGCGCACCCTTGGGATTGCCCGTGGTTCCCGAGGTATAGCAGAGCGCTGCAGCCGTCCGTTCATCGAATTGCGGCCACAAAAACTCAGTGCTTTGGGACGCGATGAAATCCTCATAACAGATCACGCCATGCATGCTTCCCATGTTGGGCATATTTTCCGCGTCGCTCAGGCAGATCCAGTACTTCACCCGCGGACAATGAACTGCGATGCTTTCGATCAAGGACGCAAAGCAGGGGTCGAACAGCAGCACGCCATCCTCCGCGTGATTGATGACGTATATCAGTTGCGGGGGGTGCAGGCGCGGATTGCAGGTGTGCATGATCATGCCGCTGCCCGACACCGCATAATAGGCTTCCAAGTGCCGATGGTTGTTCATCGCCACGGACCCGATCGAAGTCCCGGCGCCCAACTTCACCCGGGCAAACGCATTCGCCAGCCGCTGCGCTCTGGCCTTGCACTGCGCATAGTCGTATCGAAAGACACCGCCATGCGTCTCGCGCGCAACGATTTCCGTATCGCCAAATTGCGCGGCGGCGTGCTCAATCACGTCGGAAATCAGCAGCGGTCGATCCATCATCAGTGCGGCTTGGAGCATATTGAAGTTCTTACATCATCGGGACTTTTCACACAAGGGATTGCACCGCATCATCCCTTCGTCGTTTCCGGAACTGTTCCAAGGGTACAATGCCGAAGCAGTGTAAGACTTTTAAGAGTAAGGATCTCCGATGTGCCCGGTGAGGCAGCCAGCAGACGTTCAGCAGCCCAAAATTGCGGATGAAAGTGCGATCAAGACCTGGTTGGACGCACTGGCCATCGGCGCCTGCGATGAGGCTGCGTTCTTGCAGTACATGCAAAAAAGATTCGCATCCGATGCCGACGGCAATTGGGAGGTACTGTCGCAACTTGACCAGTACTATCGGCGTGGGAGGATCAAGACCGAGGTTTTCCACACGATCAAGAAAGCATTGGCGGAATCGGCCCTGGGCGGCCGCAATATTCCCGCCGCGCGCGAGACCGCGGTTGCGCGCGAGATTCCCATGATTCCCGAGATTCCGATAGCCCTGGAGGTTGCCGTTCCCCAGGCCATGAGCACCGAACTGAGCGATACCCACCGCCGCGAGGAGACACAGTCACCGGACGCCGCCGACGACCTTCGGCCAGGCAGCGTGCTGCGGCGTCGCTACCGGATCGAGAACGTATTGGGCCAGGGTGAAATGGGCACTGTGTTCCAAGCCCTCGATGAGTATCGCTTGGAAACGCCGCCTGGCAGCCAAAAGCTGGCAATCAAGGTGCTGCATACGGCAGTGACCAAGCGCGCCGAATTGCTCACCCAGCTGCGCAGAGAATTCCAGCAGCTGCAGCTGCTGGCACATCCGAACATCGTGCGTGTATTTGAATTTGACCGGGATGGGCCGGTTATCTTTTTTACGATGGAACTTCTCAATGGGCCGCTGCTCAGCCGCGTGCTGCAAGCAAGAAGGCTCATTCCCCTCGAGCGCGCCCAAGCGTGGGCGATTGTGCGCGACATCGGCGCGGCTATTGCGCATGCGCATTCACGCGGTGTGGTGCACGGAAGCATCAGCCCGCAAAATATCTTCATCACCGTTCCCGGTGAATTGCGCGTCTTGGACTTCGCAGCCGCACATCGATCGAACATGACAATGCCATTTGCCACTTCCGGCTATGCCAGCTGTCAGGTGCTCGAAGGTGAACGTGCCGATGCGCGGGATGATGTGTTCGCGCTCGCGAGCATCGCCTACTTGCTGCTGAGCGGCGAGCATCCATTCTCCCAGAAGACCGCGATCGAGGCGCGTCAGGCCAAATTGAGCCCGCGACGGCCGCCCAACCTGACGAATCGGCAATGGCAGGCGCTTCGCGCCGGCCTTCGCTGGGAACGCGAGCACCGGCCGGCCAATGTGCAGGAATGGTTGGAGCGCTTGGATCTTCGCGGTGCGGCGAAACGGTTGGCACCGATCAGTGACCTTCTCGAGCCGCCCCCTCGCAAGCAGCCAAAATCCTTTTTTCGAGTGGCCGTAGCCGCTGGAATTATCCTGCTCCTCGGGGGCGCCTTTTGGATAATCAGCAACCGCAGCGTATTGCCGCAAATTGACAGCAGCCCGCCGATCCGTGC
>DATHFB010000205.1:0-6314 GCA_035318305.1 Steroidobacteraceae bacterium
CAGCCACTATGTCCCTCCCTGTCAGACTATAATCTTTATTCGAGCGTCGATCTCGATCACCTGCGGAGCGTTCAATGTTTAATGTCGCGTTGTTCGGTGCCGGCCGCATCGGCCATATTCATGCCAGAAACGCGGCCGCAGGTTCCGAGCTCAATCTAAAATACATTGTGGATCCTAACCAAGCAGCGGCAACTGCGCTGGCCAGATTGACGGGCGCCACGGTGGTCGATGCCGACGCAGCATTCGGGGATGCGGCAATTTCAGGCGTCATCATCGCGAGCGCGACGAATGCGCATCTCGATCAGGTGTTGCGGGCCCAAACCGCGGGCAAAGCGATTTTTTGCGAGAAGCCGCTTGATCTGGAGTTCAAGCGCACGCGCAGCGCGGCCGCGCAGCTTCAGAAAGCCACGCTGCTGATGGGTTTCAACCGCCGCTTCGATCCGCACTTTCAGGCGTTGAAAACGCGCCTCGATGCGGGCGCGATCGGGCGTCTGGAAACTCTGAGCATCGTGAGCCATGACCCCGCGCCGCCGCCCATCGAGTACATTCGGGTCTCGGGGGGGCTGTTCAAGGACATGGCCATTCATGACTTCGACACGGCGCGTTGGCTCTTGAATGAGGACCCTGAGGAAGTGTTCAGCAGCGCGAGCTGTCTGATTGATCCTGCCATCGGGGGCGCCGGCGACGTGGACACGGCGAAAACGGTTCTGCGAACCGCGACGGGAAGACTGTGCGTCATCAGCAACAGCCGTCGCTCAGGTTACGGCTATGATCAAAGGATCGAAGCCTACGGCGCGTTGGGCGCGCTACGCGCCGACAACGTCTTGGAAAGCACGGTCGCAACGTGGGGGGAACGAGGCTGCGCCGGCGATGCGCTGCAGAATTTCTTTCTTGACCGGTACGCAGAGGCCTATCGGCGGGAGATGGCGCACTTTGCCGCGATCCTGCGCGGTGAAAGTTCACCCGCCGTAGGTTACCGGGATGCCGTGCAGGCGCTGGCGCTCGCCGAGGCTGCCGGACTCTCCGTGAAACAGAACAAGCCCATACGCGTGAGCTCGCTGACAGGAATCGCATGAAGTCATTGATTTTCTTCCTGCCCTGGCTGGCATTGGCGGGCGGTCCGGCTCTGGCCGACCCCGATTCAAGCTTCACCTTGAACGCGAGCGCTGCGGATTTCGACCGCTACTTTCCGAGCTATCTCGCCAATGGTTATTTTTCCACCATGACCGCGCCGCGCGGCACTGAAGGCAATCTCGCCTACATGGTGGCTTTCATGGACTACGCCAAGGATGACATTGCGCGTCCCGCCGCGATTCCCGGGTGGAGCGAGATCGACTATTCGACCGGCGACTCGGCCGCGGGCCACTTCTGGATGAATCAGGTTCCGCTTCATCCGGCGTTGTTCCAGGACTACAGCCAGACCTTGAACATGCGGGATGCGACGCTGACCACCCGTTATCGCTACGTCGATCACCAAAGATCCACGCAGATCGAAGTCACGACCTTCGTCAGCCAGGCATCGACGCATTTGGCCGCGACGCAGATTTCGCTGACGCCGGACTTCGACGGCACGGTGCAGTTGTCCTTCGCGCTCAATCTTTGGGCGCCGTACCAGCCTCGACTGCCGCTGGCCAAGCTGACCGGCGATGAAATGCAGGAAGCGGTCGCTGCGCACAATATGCAGCTGATTGCGATTCCGCCGGCAACGCCCGACCGCGCTGCCCTGTGGTATCACGGCGATACCCACGTGCTGGCGGCAGACGGCGATGTCAAGGAGTTGACCCTGTGGCTCGATGGCCGTGCCGAGCAGGGCTTGAGCATGGCCGAAGCGGCGGCGCTGCGGCTCCCCGACGGCATACAAGCCACGGATATCACGCTGTACAAGAGTCAGTATCGTCTCGCCTTGAATCTGAGCGTCAAGGTACAAAAAAACAAAACGTATACCTTCACCAAATTCATCGCGGCCTCGCGCGAGGAGTGGGGAGGAGATGCGAAGTCCGATCTCGCTCTCGCGGCCGATGCACGCAAGGGCGGTTTCGATGCTCTGCTCGCGCAGCACCGCGCCGCGTGGCTCGATCTATGGCGGTCCGATATCGTGATCGACGGCGATGCAAGGGCGCAGACGGCCGTGCATTCGGACCTGTACTATCTGCTTGCGACCTCGACCCGAGACACGCGTTGGCCCATGGGTGCTTGCGGTCTGACCCCGGGTTATACGGGGCATGCCTTTTGGGACAGCGATACGTGGATTTTTCCTGCACTGCTGCTGCTGCATCCCGAGCGCGCGAAATCGTTGGTAATGTTCCGATCATTTACGCTGCCCGCCGCGCAGGCGCGCGCGCAGGCCGTCGGACTCAAGGGCGCGAAATATCCCTGGGAGGCCGATCCGGAGAATGGCACTGAGCAGACGCCGCATTTCGCCTATGTGCTGGGCGAGCGTGAAATCCATGTCAACGCGGATATCGCCATCGCGCAATGGCAGTACTGGCTGGCGACGCACGATCGCGACTGGCTAAAGAAATACGGCTGGCCGGTGCTGCGCAATGTGGCCGACTTCTGGGCCAGCCGTGCTTCCTGGAACGCCGACAAGAAACGCTATGAGATCGTGCACGTCACGTCGGTCGCCGAGAGCTACAACGATGTGCCGAATGACACCTTTACCAATGTCTCCGCGCAGAAGGCCTTGAACATCGCCGGCATGGCCGCCGCGCTGGTCGGCGAACGCGCCGACCGGCATTGGGCGGAAGTTGCCGCGAAGCTGTATATCCCGTTCTCGGAATCTGAGCAGCGCCATTTGGATTTCGATGCCGGCGTGCCGCGCGAGCCCTTGGAGGGCAGCACCCTGGGTCTGCTGATGTACCCGTCGCTGGATTTCGCGATGACCCCGCAAATTCGGCGCAATGACTTCAACTACACCATGATCTCAGTGAAAGAAGGACACCATGAACCGCATGGCATGGGCATGGCGCCCGCGTCGATCGCCGCGGCCGCGGTCGGAGATGCGCCGCTGGCCGTGACCTGGCTGCAGAACAACTTCACCAGTAATCTGATCAAGCCGCCGTTCAATGTGCGCACCGAAACTGCGAGCAACAACAGCGGCTACTTCATCACTTCCTCAGGCGGGTTCGTGCAGAATCTCGTGTATGGGTTCAGTGGACTGCGCATCCAAGAGAAAGGTCTCGTGGGAGCTTATGGGCCCGTGCTTCCGCCGGCGTGGAAGTCGATGACGCTCAGGGACATTGCGTTCCGCGGGAAACGCTATGACATCACCATCGATCGCGACGCGAACGGCCGGGTACAACTGACGCGCAAGGCGTTGTGATCGCTACCGAAGGGGAAAGAGATTCATGAAAAAACAGATGCTCTACGCATGCAGCCTGATGGTGGTGATCGCCGGCGGCGCGAATTCGCAGGACGCCTCACCCGGCAAGCCCGAAGACACCGAGCAATGGCAGCCCGTGCCGGTCATCGTAACGCCGGGTGAGAAGAGCGGCGCCGCGCCTTCCGACGCAATCGTACTGTTCGACGGCAAGAACCTGGATCAATGGGTCATGGCCGGCGACCATTCACCGGCTCGATGGCATGTGGAGCACGGTGAGATGGTTGTCGATAAGGCAGTCGGCAACATCGAAACCAAGCGCCTGTTCAAGAACTATCAATTGCATCTCGAGTATAAAATTCCGGCGAATATCACCGGCGAGGGTCAGGCGCGCGGCAACAGCGGACTGTTCACCGCATCAACGGGCCCCGGCGACGAGGGATACGAGGTTCAAATTCTCGACTCCTTCGAAAACAAAACCTACGTCAACGGCCAGGCCGCCAGCATCTACAAACAGGGCCCTCCGCTGGTCAATGCGTCCGGCAAACCCGGACAGTGGCAGACCTACGAAGTGATCTGGACAGCGCCCGTGTTCCATACGGACGGAACGCTGGAAACGCCGGCGTATGTGACCGTGTTTCACAACGGCGTGCTGGCGCAGAATCACTTCAGTTTGGTCGGGGAGACGCGCTACATCGGCAAGCCGGTCTACAAGAAGTACGACCGCGCGGCCATCAAACTGCAGTCTCACCACGACCCCAGCGCGCCCATCAGCTTTCGAAACATTTGGGTGCGCGAACTTAACTAGGCCGCGAGGGGCGAGCTAGCCTGCGCAAGGTGAGCTAGCCCGCGACGTCTTGGTAGGCGCTGTAACGCTGCGCGTTGATATCGGGGAATGCCCGCAGTTCGATTTTTGAGTCATGGCTGACCGTCCAAGTGCGCTCATGCCCGGGCACCCGTTCGGCCGCCAGCAGTGCGCCTCGCGGGAGCGCGGCGGCGGTCCCGGGCTCGCCATCGAGGATTCGCATGAGCACGAGAGGGCCTGAGGACAAGGCGACGATGTTGGGGTGTTCGGCATCGACCGCTTGCAGCCGCTGCCGCAATGGCAAATCGAGTTCGACTCGATCACCGGAGCGCCATTCTCGCTCGATGCTCGCGAATGTCCCCGGCACGACGGGCGCGGTGGCGCGCGTGCCATTCACCGCAACACTCGCGCCCATGGCCCAAGCGGGAATGCGAAGCCTTAGGGCGAAGTTTCGCGGCCGGGAGAGTTGCAGGGTCATCGCAACGGCGCTGTCGTACGGGTACTCGGTCGCGATCGATAGGCGGCAAGCAGCCATGTCCTGGCGCCAGTCGATGCTCCCGGGGACATATAAATTCACATAGACACCGCGCGGATCGGTGAAGCAGGCGCTGATCGGATAGTCCGCGGCCAGCATGGGCAATGTGCCGGAGCAGCACGGCCAGCGATCGGGGTGAAAGGTTTTGCTCGCCGAGCGCGTGTAATCCGAATAGTAGAACGCGTTGCCGTCGGACTGGATGGCCTTGGCGCCCAGCGCGCAGTTGTAGAGCACGCGCTCCATGCTGTCGCCGTAACGCGAGTCGCGAGTGATCCGCAGCAGGTAGCGCGTCAACTTGAAATGCGCATAGGCGCCGCACGGCGTCTCGAAACTCTTGTGTTCACCGACCAGGCTGGCGCCGAGACCACCGTTGCCCGGCGTGACGAAGTGCTCGTCGGGTCCCCAGCCGCCGGTGGCAAAACTCTGCGCGTCGATGAAATCAAATCCTTGGCGCGCCGCATCGAAATAGGCTCGCTGGCCCAGCGCAAGGTAGGCTTGAGCCGCTGAACTCAGTCCATTGACGTGGCTGTAGGCGTGTTTGCCGGGCAGCACATTGTCGCCGCGCGCCAGTGCCAGGAAAAAATCGTCATACAAGAATCGGCGCGCCAGGGCGAGGTGAATCCGATCGCCGGTCAAGCGCGCGGCAAAGAATTGATTTTCAGGAATCGTGTAGCTCTCATCCCAGGCATGCTGACTGAAGTCCTCGCCGGGTTGCGCATGTTCGTTGCGTGGCATGGCATGCGGCGGCAGATACGGAATGGCTGCCTGTGTGGCTCTGCGTATGGTTGCGACAGCATTGTCATCGTTGGTGAAGCGCTTCGCGTCGATCAGGCCGCCGGCGAGCTTGTCGTAGATATACGCAGGAAACCGGTTATCGCGATAGAACTTGCCGTCGGTGTCGACGGTGGCTGCGAATCCGCACACCAGGCGCTGCACTTTGGCGCGTGTGGCCTCATCGCCGTCTGCTGCGTGGTAACGGGCCAGCGCGCACATCCACTGGCCGAATGTCGCACCGGGCGCAAAGGCATACGTGTCGTACCAACCGCCGAGATCAGGACCCGGCGCGGGCAAACCGGCGCGTTGGCGAAACGGGCGCAGCAGCGAGTCCTCGTCGAGGCTTAACACCAATCGACGATTTTCGCGCGCTTGGGCGTATACCGGTCCGGGTTCGAACTTCACTTGGGAGTAGCGAAGTTCAGCGAGCGGCGCATGCGGCTCTACCGCCTGCGCGCGCCGCACGCCTGCAGCGCCGATCGCGCTGCCACACACCAGCAGCGCGCCGGCTTTGAGCATTTCCCGCCGTCCACGATCGAAATCCCTGATCACGCAAGTCTCCGCAGCCTGGATCCCAAGTATTGGGAGCATACTCTTGTGATGCTGAGTGCTGTTCGATGCTGTCTACTCCTGCTGGCTTGTCCCTGGCCCGCGCCGGCTGCGAATCACGCACCGGTGTCAAAGGTTTCGATGCCCATCGTGGATGTCCAGCTGGGGACGCCGACTTATTTCGACTACGGCGGCGATTCCTGGGATCCCGCCTGGGCGCGTGACGATGCCCTGTATTCGGCAGTCAACGATGGCGCCGGTTTCGGCACGGTAAAGCAGAATATTGCGTTCAATCGAATATCCGGGAATGACCCTCTCGCGCTCACGGGGCA
>DATHFB010000206.1:0-2681 GCA_035318305.1 Steroidobacteraceae bacterium
GCGCGGCCCGGCGAGAAACCGGATTTCAGTTACGTGCAGCTGTCGCCCGCGGGGGCGGTACCGAGGCCGCAGGTCAATACGCGCGCCCGAGACATGATGCCCTTGTCGGTCGAATTGGTGCGCGTGCTCGATGACAACGGCGACGCCGTCGGTCCCTGGCATCCGCATCTTGAGGCGAGCGACCTGCAGGTGGGATTGCGGCACATGCTGCTGACGCGCACTTACGACGATCGCATGCAGCGCATGCAACGCGGCGGCAAGATCTCCTTCTATATCCGCTCGCTGGGAGAAGAAGCCGTGTCGGTCGCGCAAGGCATGGCGCTGCGTCCCAGCGACATGTTGTTTCCGGGATACCGCAATCAGGGTTTGCAGGTCGTGCGCGGCATTCCGTTGGTCGACCTGATGTGTCAGCTGTTGTCCAACACTAAGGACATGTGCAAAGGGCGCCAGCTGCCCGTCATGTACCACTCGCGGGCAAACAATCTTTTTTCCATTTCCGGCAATCTGGCGACGCAGTTTCCTCAAGCCGTGGGTTGGGCCATGGCGGCGGCCATCAAGGGCGAAGACAATGTGGCCGCGACCTGGATCGGCGAGGGCAGCAGCGCCGAGGCGGATTTTCATCATGCCTTGCTGTTCGCCTCGGTGTATCAGGCGCCGGTGATTCTCAATGTGGTCAACAATCAGTGGGCCATCTCCACATTTCAGGGCTATGCCGGCGGCGAGCAACGATCATTCGCCGCCCGCGGACCGGGCTACGGCATGGCGGGCATTCGTGTGGACGGCAACGATTTTCTCGCCGTGTACGCGGTGACGCAGTGGGCCGCTGAACGCGCGCGCACCGGCGGCGGTCCGACGCTGATTGAACTCGTGACCTATCGAGGCGCGGCGCATTCCACCAGCGATGATCCCGCGCGCTACCGCGCCAAGGACGATGCGGAACACTGGCCCTTGGGCGATCCCATCCTGCGATTAAAGGCGCACTTGATCAAAATCGGCGAGTGGTCGGAGGCGCGGCATCAGGCCATGGCCGCCGAGCTCGAAGCGCAGGTCGCTGCGAGTTGGAAGGAAGCGGTCAGCTTCGGCACCATGACCGAGGGTCCGCGGCTGGATTCCGACCTGATGTTCGAGGATGTGTTCAAGGAGATGCCGCAGAATCTGCAACGCCAACAGGCCTTGATGCGCAAGGAAAGGAACTCTTAAGCCATGGCCAATATGAACATGATCCAGGCCTTGAACTCCGCCATGGACGTCATGCTGGGCAGGGATCCTTCGGTTGTGCTGATGGGCGAGGACATCGGCTATTTCGGCGGCGTGTTTCGCGCCACGGAAGGGCTGCAGCGCAAGTACGGCGAGCACCGCGTAATCGACTCGCCGATCGCCGAAGGCGGCATCGTGGCAACCGCCCTCGGCATGAGCGTGAATGGGTTGCGGCCGGTGGCCGAAATTCAATTCGCCGATTACATCTATCCCGGGTTCGATCAGATCGTCAGCGAGTTGGCGCGCATCCGCTATCGCAGCGCCGGCGATTTCTTCGCGCCGGTCACCATCCGCACGCCCTGCGGCGGCGGCATTCGCGGCGGCCAGACGCATTCGCAAAGTCCCGAGAGTATATTCACGCATGTCAGCGGCATTAAGGTCGTCATGCCCTCCAATCCCTTCGATGCCAAAGGCCTGTTGATCACCTGCATCGAGGATGATGATCCGGTTGTCTTCTTCGAGCCGAAGCGTTTGTACAACGGTCCGTTCGATGGCGATCCCAACAAGCCGGCCGTGCCCTGGAGTACGCACTCGAAGGGCCAGGTCGACGAAGGCTATTTCAAAGTGCCGTTGGGCAAGGCGGATATCGTGCGTGCCGGCGCAGCGGTCACCATCATCACGTACGGCACCATGGTGCATGTCGCGGTTGCCGCGGCTGCGGCGCTGAATGTGGATGCTGAGATCATCGACATTCGCTCGCTGGTACCGCTGGATGTCGACACCATTTGCACATCGGTCAAAAAGACCGGCCGATGCGTGGTCGCGCATGAGGCCACCCGCTTCTCGGGGTTCGGCGCGGAAATCTTGTCGACCGTTCAAGAAGAGTGCTTCTGGTCCCTGGAGGCGCCGATCCAGCGCGTCACCGGCTGGGACACACCGTATCCGCATGCGTTTGAGTGGGAGTACTTTCCAGGCCAGGCGCGCGTCAAGGCGGCGCTCAAGGCTGTAATGGAACCTGCATGAGCCAGTTCACATTCAAGATGCCGGATTTGGGTGAAGGGACGGTCGATGCAGAAATCGTCGCCTGGCACACGAAGCCCGGCGATCTCGTCGCCGAAGATCAACTCATCGTCGAAGTCATGACCGACAAGGCAGCCGTGGAAGTGCCCGCGCCGGTGAGCGGCCGCGTCGTGTCTGTGACAGGCGCGCCCGGCGACAAGGTCGCCGTCGGTTCGCCTTTGATCGTGTTCGAATTGAGCGACGGTGCAGCGGTGCCTGCGGCAGCACCGGCGCCACCCAAGGCGGTCAGTGCTGCGGCGCCGATGGTTGCGCAGACCGTTGCGCCGCCTGCACCGGCGGTCGCACAGCCGGTAGCACAGCCGGTAGCACGGCCGGCCGCACAGCCGGCAGCATCGCCTGCGGCGGCCAAGGGCCGCGTGATGACATCGCCGGCGAATCGGCGCCTCGCGCGCGAAGCAGGAATC
>DATHFB010000207.1:0-21253 GCA_035318305.1 Steroidobacteraceae bacterium
TCCGCGGATACGGAGGTTTGCCTGCGACTGGCGCCCCTGGCCGAGGTTGGACTCGACTATCTGCGCCTCGGCCAGCCCGTGCCGACGCTATCGGGCGGCGAAGCGCAACGCTTGAAACTGGCTGGTCATTTGGCAGACAGCGCAGTGCGGCTATCCGGCAAGAACGGCCCCGGGCGCGGTTCGCTGTTCTTGTTCGACGAACCAACCACCGGACTGCATTTCGACGATGTCGCGAAGCTCTTGCGCGCCTTCAGGCGGCTGATCGATGCCGGACATTCCCTGCTCGTGATCGAGCACAATCTGGATGTGATCCGCGCGGCCGATTGGATCATCGATTTGGGTCCGGAGGGCGGCGCAGCCGGCGGCGTTGTCGTGTGCGCCGGCACCCCGGTTGAAATCATGCAATTCGCCGCCTCGCACACTGGACGCGCACTCATGGAAGAAGAGCTTGCGGGCCGCGCGGTGCACGACTCGGGCGGCATCACCCGGTACGCCGAAACGCCAGTGCGCCAACCGAGTGCACCCACCCATATCGAAATTCACGGGGCTCGGGAGCACAATCTCAAGAATGTCGATGTGAGCCTGGGACTCAATCAATTCACGGTGATCACGGGCGTCTCCGGCAGCGGCAAGAGCACTCTGGCATTCGATATTCTGTTCGCCGAGGGTCAACGCCGTTATCTCGAGTCTTTGAATGCCTATGCACGGCAATTCGTGCAGCCTGCGTCGCGCCCCGACGTGGACGCGATTTTCGGGATTCCGCCCACCGTGGCGATTGAACAGCGCACCAGCCGCGGCGGACGCAAGAGCACCGTGGCCACGCTGACTGAGATCTATCACTTCCTGCGTCTGCTGTACGTCAAACTGGGCGTGCAGTACTGCCCCGCCTGCGATGCGCGCATCGAGCCGCAGTCGGCCGATGCCATTGCCGCGCGCCTGCTCAAAGATTATCGCGGCAAAAGCATCACGCTGCTGTCGCCGCTGATCGTCGCGCGCAAAGGCTTGTACACCGCGCTGGCCAAGTGGGCGCGCGGCAAGGGTTTTGCCCACTTGCAGGTGGATGGCAATCTGTTGCCGACCGCGAAGTGGCCGCGGCTCGACCGGTTCATCGAGCACAATATCGAATTGCCCATCGCCGAAATGAAGGTCAGCGCGTCAGGCGAGGCTGAGCTGCGCGACAAGCTCGAGGTGGCTTTGCAGCACGGGCGCGGCGTGGTGCACGTGCAATCAGGGTCCGGCCATCAGTCCGGCACCGGCGTCTTCTCGACCAAGCGCGCGTGTCCGAATTGCGGCACCGGATTTCCGGAACTCGATCCCCGGCTATTTTCCTTCAATTCAAAACACGGCTGGTGCAAGAGCTGCTTTGGAACCGGACTGCAATTGCCGCAGTTCGACGCCGAGCAAAGCGGCGAGGAATCCGCGTGGCGCGAAGACGCGGAAGAGCCGGCCGCAACTTGCGCGGAATGCGCGGGCCAGCGCCTGAATCCGATCGCGCTCAATGTGCTGTTTCGCGACACGTCGATCGCGGCGCTGACGAATTTGCCCGTGCAGGATTTCTCCGCCCATCTGGCGAAATTGAAGTTGGTTGGCCGCGAGCGTGACATCGCGCGCGATTTGCTGGCGGAACTCTCCGCGCGCACGACATTTTTGTGCGACGTGGGGTTGGGCTATCTGCAATTGAATCGCGCAGCCCCCACCCTCTCCGGCGGCGAGGCGCAGCGCATCCGCCTGGCTGCGCAGTTGGGATCCAATCTGCAAGGCGTGTGCTACGTGCTGGACGAACCCACGATCGGCCTGCACCCGCGCGATAATGTCACGCTGCTGGATACCTTGGATCGGCTGCGTGCCAAGGGAAACACGCTGGTGGTGGTGGAACACGACGAAGACACCATTCGCCGCGCCGATCACGTGATTGATCTAGGTCCCGGCGCCGGCACCCGCGGTGGGTCCTTGGTCGCGCAGGGCACGGCAACCCAGCTCGCCCACCTGGGCAATTCGGTCACGGGTCGATGTCTGGCGGCGCCTCTGAAGCATTCCCGGTCCCGGCGCCGCCTCATCGATCGCGAAACACCCATGATCGACATCAGCGGCGCGGCCCTGCACAATCTTCGCGAGCTCGATGCCCGCATCCCCAAAGGCAGACTGAGCGTGATTACCGGTGTCTCCGGATCCGGTAAGTCATCGCTGGCGCGCGATGTGCTCTTGAACAACCTGAAGCGCCTGTTGTCGCGGCCCAGCAAGGCCGAGCGTGCGCGCAAGTCCGATGTCGAGCTGCTGGGCTGCGATGCCATCAGCGGATGGCAATCGATCAGCCGCGTGCTGGAAGTCGATCAAACACCCATCGGCAAGACTCCACGCTCGTGCCCCGCGACCTATATCGGTTTCTGGGATTCCATCCGCAGACTGTATGCCGACACCACCGAGGCACGCATGCGCGGATTCACCGCCAGCCGTTTTTCGTTCAATACCGCGGGCGGCCGCTGCGAGGCCTGCGAAGGTCAGGGGATGCAGCGCATCGAGATGAGTTTCTTGCCTGATGTTCAGGTGCTGTGCGATGTGTGCGGCGGCAAGCGGTTCAATCCGGAGACCTTGAGCATTCTGTTCAAGGGCAAGAACATCGGCGAAATTCTCGCGATGAGCGTCGAGGATGCTCTGGAATTCTTCAGTGCACAGCGCAGTGTGCAGCATCCCTTGAGCCTGCTCGCGGACGTCGGCTTAGGGTACTTGAGCCTGGGCCAGCCCAGCCCGACGTTGTCGGGCGGAGAAAGTCAGCGCATCAAGCTGGTAACCGAATTGGCCAAGGTCCGAACCGACGAGCTCGGGCAGGACATTGCGCGCCGCGAAGGACAGCACACGCTATATGTGCTCGATGAGCCCACGGTGGGGCTGCACATGGCGGATGTCGAAAAACTCTTGCGCGTATTGCATCGGCTGGTCGACACGGGCAATACCTTGGTCGTGATCGAGCACAATCTTGACGTCATGGCGGAAGCGGATTGGATCATCGACTTGGGGCCCGAGGGCGGCTCGGGAGGCGGCCGCGTCGTGGCGCAGGGCTCACCTGAAGCCATCGCGCGCAAGCCTGCGAAAAGCCACACCGCCAGAATTCTCGGCGAGTTTCTCGGGCAACGCGGCGTGGCTTGAGGCGGCTCCGATGCCGGCGACGGCGCCCTAGCCCAACTTGCGCTGGCTGCGTCTCAAGGACTTCAGGCGCAATCGGCCAACTCGTCGTCTTCGGCTTCCGAGTCTGAGGAAAACAAAGCGGTATCCGCAGCGATCTGCTTGCCCATAAAGGCGATCTTGTCCCATTCGCCTTCGGCCAGACGGTCCCGCTCACGCGCGAGCTTTTCTACCACTTCGAGAAATCCCTGGCGATTGGCGGCAGCAGCGGCGTAATAGGTCTCGAGCAATTTCATGCGCAAATCGCGGCGTTCCGGTTCACGTTCAACCGCATTCTTGAGAACATCGACCAGATTTTTGCGCCGCTCTTTGACGACCACGCGCTCGTGCAGCACGCTCGGCATGTGTACGTGCTGAGGCGTCAGGTCGAGATCCATCAGGTTGTAATCCAGTCTGGTCGTGTCGAGCAGCGCCTCGGCGCTGACCATGACCGTTGCGGATTCGTCGGCAGCGGCGGATTCGTCGGCAGCTGCGAGGGCTGCGGCCTGTAGCGCATGCGCGTTCAGGTTGACCGTGGCGGCAGGCAGATTCGCCGTATCGCCGCTCGACGCGGGGATCCCGGCCGCAAGAATCGCGGTCTCGCCGGAAAGGTCCAGGGTGTCTTCCAAAGCCGCCCGCAGCTCTTCCTCGTTGAGAGTCAACACGGGCTTGGGCGGAGCAGCCACCGTAGTATTCGCGGCCGCGGAGAATTGCTCGCCAGCCTTCATCGCTGACTCGTCGCGCGCGGAGTTCCGCGCTGCTTTCAATTCAACCGAATCTTGCCATATGGGCCGCGGCATGACGGGCTGCGTTTCACGCGGCGCCGGCTCCTCGGCAACCACGGGCTTGGCAGGATTCGAAGCTTCGTCCACCATCGGTGCGCTGACCGCCAGGGTCGAGTTGGCCATCTTCGGCGTGGCGCGGCGGCGCAGCTTGAAGAACATCGCGCCAAGAACGCCTGCCAGCAAGGCAATGCCTCCGATAAATGACGTCAGCAGCCACTGGCGCGGGGCGGGGGCCGCCGCGACCGGATCGTCGACCGCTTTCTCGGCGTTCCTGACCTGTGCCTGCACGCCAAGCAATTTGTCGTTCTCACGTTCCAATTGAGCTTGGATGTCCTGAAGCCCCTGTTCGAGTGATTGGACGCGCAGGTTGAGCGCCGCTGTTTCCGCCGCGTCGCTGCCTGCCTTGGTTGCTGCACGCGGCGCATCGGCGGCGGCTGTCGAAACGGTTGCGGCGACCGGGGTGGCGGCAGGCACGGCCGGAGTGATTCCTTGCGCGGGCGCCGGCATTGCTTGCACCGGCATTGCTTGCACCGGCGCAGCCGCGGTGCGCGCTTTCGGTGGTGAGGCGCGCCAGGCTGTCATCTGTGCGCGAATTTCGCGGCCGGCATCTTCCTTGGATATGGTTGAGATGTCTGCCGCCGAAGGAATCGCCAGCACGGCACCCAGACGCAGGCGATTTACGTTGCCCTCGAATGCGTGCGGATTGGCGCGGAAAATCGCCAACATCGTTTTCTTGATATCGGAATCGGAACGCGCGCCAACGCGCCAGGCGACGCCACGCAGCGTTGCTTTCGCGCCGATTTTTACATGAGTGGTGGTGCGCGTCGTGGCCGCTGCCGGCGCCGGCAGCGCAAGGGGCACGAGCGGAACCACCGGTGAACGCACGGCTGCGGCCACTTGAGTCGCGGCAGGGAAGCCGGCCGGATCCAGCAGCAGAGAATACTGGCGAATGACTTCGCCATTGTGCCAGCGAAGATCAACCAACAGATTGACGACAGGCTCGGAGAATGAGTCAGTCGAGCGGATGAGCAGCACGGGCTTTCCCTTCACGTCGTGCGATACCTTGAACGTGGCCGACGCGAGGAAGGCTGGACGTTCGGCACCGAATCGCAGAAATGTATCCTTGTTGGCAACCGACGCGGTCAGGCTGGAAAGTTCTTCCGCCGTCGCGCCGAGGATTTCGATGTCGGCCGCGAGCGGCTCGTTGAGAGCAGAGTTCACATGGATCTCGCCCAACCCCAACGCGTGAGCCGCGCCAGGCAGCGAAAGCGCCATCATCAGAACTAACGGGTTTTGCCCGCGCGACATCTTTTGCTCCAAGGTACCCGATCACCTCAACGCTTTGGGTTCAGGGCCACTGGGGCAAATGCTATGCGAGCGAATCCTCTGTTGATACAAGCGATTGCCGGGTCTTCGACGCAGTTCACGCATGTTTTTGCAACGCGGCGTATGCACCCGATTATGTGATGCCCAGGGCTCCGAGCGGGGCGCCGCGCGGCCTGAGGCGCAAGCCCTAGTTCGGTTCCATCAACTCGATGCGATTGCCGAACGGATCGTCGACGTAAATTCGATGGTAGCCTTCGAGAGGCTCATCTTCCTTCAACGCGTATCCTGACGCCCTGAGCTTTTCCTGAAGCTCACGCAGGTCCGCAACCAGCAAGGCCACGTGAGCTTTACGTGCCGGCCGGAAATCCGCCTCCACGCCCAGATGAAGTTTCAGATCCTCGCGCTCAAACCAACAGCCGCCGCGCTTCGCGAGATGGGCGGGTTTGGGTACCTCTTGAATCCCCAGCGCACCCCCGTAGAACGCGCGGGCGAGATCTTCGCCGCCGGCCGGCATCGCCAATTGCACATGATCGATACGCGTAATTCGCAATTTGTCCCTCCGGCCGCAATTGGCTCTCTCAAGCACGCCTAGCGCGGCGCAATCCAGCGCGGCGTAATATTATCGCTGACCCAAGGTCCAGGAATCCATGGCGATGAAAACAATTTTCATAACCGGCGGCACGCGCGGCATCGGCCGTGCCACGGCGCTCAAATGCGCGCGCAATGGCTGGAGCCTCGCGCTCAACTACCGATCTGACGAGCCCGCAGCCGATGAGACCGCCCGCGAGGTTCGCGCCGCCGGCGGCCATGCGATCACGTTGCGGGGCGATGTCGCCATAGAGGCCGAAGTTGTTTCCATGTTCGACGAGGCTCAATCGAAGCTCGGCCGGATTGACGGCGTCGTGGTGAACGCAGGTATTGTCGCGCCCTCCTTGTCGCTCGCGGACATGGATAGTGCCCGGCTCAAACGCATGTTTGAGGTCAATGTTTATGGGGCCTATCTCTGCGCGCGGGAGAGCGCTCGGCGCCTGTCGAAAGATCGCGGTGGCCACGGCGGTTCTGTCGTTCTTGTCTCCTCGGCGGCAAGTCGATTGGGTTCGCCGTTCGAATATGTTGACTACGCCGGATCCAAGGGCGCCATCGACACGTTGACGATTGGCTTGGCCAAGGAGCTGGCGCAACAGGGAGTGCGGGTCAACGCCGTTCGGCCGGGGCTCATCGAAACAGACATCCATGCCAGCGGCGGCCAACCAGACCGGGCGAAACGTCTCGGCGCGGGCACACCGATGGGCCGCGCGGGCCGTCCCGAGGAGGTTGCCGAGGCAATCGTTTGGCTGTTGGGCGATGGCGCCTCGTATACCACGGGCGCCATACTGGATGTCGCCGGAGGACGCTAAGAGCGGGCTGTCGCGCTATGGCGTTTCCGCTGCGAGACTCGCCGCTTGCACGATCGAGCGAATCTGCACTCCTTCGGCGGCTATCGCCCGCGCCATCGGAAACGCCTGCTGCGCGAGCCGCGTCAACACCTGGCCTGGCGGCGGCTCGATGAACAGCCGCACACCCAGCTCATAAAGCACTGTCGCCGAATCGTGCCAACGGACAATGTTTGCGACGTTGGAAATCAAATCGTCACGCACTCCGGTCGAATCGCGCACCGCCCGCGCGCGGCGATTGCTCACGTAGGGACACCGGGGCGTATGGAATTCTATTGTGCGCATCGCCGCCGCAAGACGTTCGGAGACCGCATGCAGCAGCGGACTATGTGAAGGGGTGCTGACCGCCATGCGTTCCGCTTGGCGTGCGCCCCGCTCGCGCGCCATTTTCATGGCAGCATCCAAGGCGGGGTCGGCGCCGGATATCACGAACTGGGTTGGCGCATTGATATTGGCGATGTAAATCTGCGCATCGGCCCCGCCAACTCGCTCGAGAATTGCGGCGACCTGGCGTTCGTCGAGTCCAACAATGGCGGCCATACCGTAGCCGGCCGGATAGGTCTGCTGCATGCATTCGCCCCGGGTTTTTACCAGCGCCAGTGCATCAACAAAGCTCAACGCGCCGCAAGCGACCGCGGCACCGAAGGCGCCGACCGACAGCCCCGCGACTGCGGCGACCTGAATTCCCTCTTGCGTCAGAGCGCGGGAGACTGCGGCTGCCGCGATCAGTACGCTCAGCTGCACGTTCGCGGTCGACTGCAAAGCCGCCGCGGTGTCCAGCATCCGGACATCGCTGCCAAGTACCGCGGAGGCCTCTTCCAAGGTGTGCGTCACTGCGGGATGTTCGGGCAGTCGATGCAGGAAACCGGGAGATTGCGCGCCCTGACCCGGAAATAAGTAAGCGGCGCTCACACCCGGCGGGCCCCGAGTTGAGCACTCCAAGGATCGGGTACCAACCGAGGGCCCAGCGCCGATCGTAACAACATCGCCCCAACACTCGTCGAGTACTCCGCGAGCGAGACAGCGCCGTTCGGCGTTTCCAGCAGCGCATCGATCCTGACCGGCAGGCTCGACAATTCAGCCTGCAGGCGAGCCGCAGCGTCGCGCGCCATTGAACCTTCGGCATACAACACGATGTCGAGGTCGCTATTCGGCGTGGTCGAGACAACGCCGCTTGCCAATTCAAAGCCGACGCTGCCGCCTGGACCCCAGCGACCCGCCATGCCCTGGCCGTCCAGGATCATCGCCACTTGCTCGAGCACGGCAACGGCCGGCGTGACCGCAAAATATCGGCGCCGCCGCCACGCGTGTTGCGAGACCAGCATCTGCGGCGTGATGCATTCATCGACCGCGCCGAGTGAAAGCCACGCTGCCGCACGCTGCCAACGCGCGCCGCCGCGTACGCCGACCGGCACAGCCGCAGATCTAGGCAATGCGCGGCGCCTCACGACGTAGGGTGCGCGCCGCAGGGCCGCAGGCACCCAATCCGGCGGCGGCGATTCCCACTCGAGCGCATCGGCATCGGCCAGGTGCAGCAGCGAATGCACAGGCGGCGTGTCAGGAGTGGTCATCCCATTGCTCCGCCAATCGCAGGCGCACCTCGATCGACGCCGCACGCATTTTACGCGCCGCCGGCGAGGTGAGTCTGCCGGCTAGATCTGAGGAGCCGGCCCGCGCATCGGTGATTGCGCTCATGAGTTCGGCACGCACCCGGTCCACGTCGACGCGCCCCGGCGCGTCGGCATCGATTCCTTCAATAAGCTTGTATAGCAAGCCAAGCTTGGCGTAGGAGCGGATGTCGTAGGCCAGAGGCGCGATTTTCTCGCCGAGCTCTTCCATTTTTTCGACGCTGCTGCGAGTCACACGCGCGGCTGCCTGTTTTCCCATCGCATGCACCATGACCTGCGGGGAATCGAGCGCAATAATGCGGTTGGCCTGGTAGCCATGGGCAAGGAAGGCGCCGGACATGGCCTTACCCACCAGCAGTGCGATCACTGGGTGACCGGCGAGACGCGCCGACGCATAGGCGTCCGCCGCCGCCGCACAAGCCAAATGAATACCGAGCAGTTCTTCGCGCCGGCCATACGCTTGGCTCGAGACATCGACGATTGCGATGATCGGACGGCGCGCGCCTTCGGTGCTTTCGGCGAAGGCGCGCACTTGACGCGCCAATGCCCAGCCTTCATCGAGGCCGACCTCGCCGGAACGCGCACGCGGGAAACGATTTTGCGCATCCGGCACCACCGCGATGAAGCGGGCAATCTCGCCGCCTAGTGCCGCATCGGCGACGCGCACGCTGCGCAGGCCGCTCTCGATCGCGCCGGCACCATCCGTCAATGCGTCGAACCAAATCCGGCCGCGGCGGGAAAGGACTGATTCCAGGCTCATGGCTTGGGGGTCCGGCCCCAAAGTGTGCGCAACGATTTGCCGTCCGGCGGCTGATTTGGATCAATGGATCGAAGCAGGTCGACATAGCGTTCAATCTGCGTGCTGCGCCCGGGCGCCGGGCCTTCGCGGAATGCATTCCTGATCGCTGCTGCAATGGCGTCGGCGTCGTCCTCCAAAAGATCATCGGCCAGGCCCACGGCATAGCGCTGCTCGCCACCGGTCACGCTCCAGACCAGCTCACGGTCCTGCGCATCGAATTCCTCAATGCCCGCTTCCTGTTCAATGACTTCAGGACCATTCATGCCAAGCCGTGCCTGGCGCGTGACAATGAGGCGGGTGCACATGGCCGCCGCCAGCGACATCCCGCCAAAACAACCGACCAGACCGGCGATGACGCCGACCACGGGAACGTAGCGGCGCAACGCAATAATGGCGGCGTGAATTTCCGCGATGGCCGCAAGCCCCAAGTTCGCTTCCTGCAAGCGAACGCCGCCGGTTTCGAACAACAGCACCGGCAGGATCAGCCGGCCCTGGCTGCACTCATCGCACGCACGTTCCAAGGCGCCCGCGATCTTCGCGCCGGAAACCTCGCCCATGCTGCCGCCTTGATATGCGCTCTCGATTGCCGCTACCAGGGCAGGCTTGCCGTCCAGTGTGCCGCGCGCCAGTACCACCCCGTCGTCCGCTTGCGCGACAATTCCCTGCAGGGGCAGCCACGGCGATTTGATGCGATCGAACGGTCCCAGCAATTCGCGGAAGCTGCCGGAATCGAGAACAGCGCGCACACGCTCCCGTGCGCTCATTTCAATGAAGCTACGCCGTTCGAGAAAGTGCCGGTAGTCAGGCCGGGCAGCTGCATTGGTGCTCATACGCGCAGACCTTCCGCCGCCTGTTCCAGGCGCAGCATCACGGTCCCCGGCGTTGCCCCGAAATCGTTGATCTCGATTGATGCTGCGCCCTGAAATCGCAGAAAAAATCGATCGAGCACGTTTTTCCAGGTCGCCCCGAATCCGTCCACGCTGGTGTTTACCACGACGTGCGCGCGGCTGTCCGGCGAGGGTTCGAGCAACACCTCGAGATCTCCGGAGCCGACGACGCCCACGTGCACGCGATGCGGCACGCTGTAAAGCGCGGGATAGTCATATTGAATCTTTTCCATGGGATCACCTTGTCCGTCGAGCGCCGGTAATCGACGGCTCGCGCTTGCCGTCGAGAAAAATGCACGCCGCCAATAAGTCGGCGCAGCCGCCGGGTGAAGCATTTCGCATCACCAGCTCAGCATCGAGGCGCAGCAGCGCGCGCCGCCCGGCGGCGGTGGAACTGCCCCCCGCCGATAGGATATCGCGGGCACCGCGTTGCGCCGCTGCGAGCGCCGGCAAGCCGCCCCGATGCAACAGACAGGTGTCATCGAGAGTGGCCATGATCGCGGCCAATGCATCGAGCTGCGCGCAGGTTTCGCCGGCACCCTTCGCGCGCGCCGCCCGCAGCGCCGGCAAGCCGACGTCAACCACGTGCGGGAAGCCGGCGATGGCCTCGCCACGCGCACCCATTACGCCGTAGCGCCGGCATACACGCGCACCATGCGAATCTTGCGCGGGTGCGTGGCGATCCGGAAAGGCGGCGATCCGCGCGGCCAGCGCCGCGACTTCCCGAGGACTCGCCTCGCCAAGGATCGAACGCGCAGCAACGAGCAGCCCTAAAACCCAGATCGCGCCCCGATGCGCATTGCTGCCATGAGTGGCGGCAAACATGGATCGCTCCCCTGAGCGGCCGATTCGCGCCAGTTGCTCGCGCAGCGCTTGATGGGGCTCTTGGCCGGCAGCAGCTCTCGCCATGCTGAAGAATGTGCCGTGCAAGGAGTGGGCGGAGTTGAGCATCCGCTGCAAATCCAGATCGCGGTGCGCACCCGATCCGCGTGCATCGACGAGTGCCGGCTTGGGCGTCAGCATCGCCTCCGCCACCAGCACCTCGACCGCGAGATTCGCGAGCTGCAGTGCGCGCCGCGGCTGACGCATGGGAGTGGGCGCGCAAACATCGAATGCGTGTGCCCGGCTCAAATTCGCGCTCATGGACGTCACCAGCTGCGAAACCGCGCCGGCGGTTTGTACAGACCGTCCGACCACGCCACCAGATCCTCGATGCTGCGCGCGGCTAGCAGCGAACGACGGGCCGCCATCGGCGATACGCCGAGGTCTTCGGGGTACGCAATGACGCCGCGCTCGCGAAGTGCGGCCGTGCGCGCAGCACTGGCCCGCAGCCCGACGCTGGTCGCACCGGCGATCGCGGCGACGGCCGCGCGCCGCTCCTCGCCGCTGTCGGTTTTGTACAAATAGGCGATTCCCTCTTCGGTGACGACGTGACTGACGTCGTCGCCGTAGATCATCACCGGCGCGATGGGCATACCGCTCGCCCGCCCTACCTCAATGGCATCGAGCGATTCGACAATGGTCGGCGTACCGCCCTTTTTGAAGGTTTCCGCCAATTGCACCACGAGTTTGCGGCCGCGCACCACGGGCGCATCCGCCGTAATGAGGCTGAGCCACGCCGAAGTGCTGTGACGCCGGCCCCTGGGATCGTGACCCATGTTGGGTGCGCCTCCGAAGCCGGCGAGACGACCCAAAGTCACCGTGGACGAATTGGCGTCAGCGTCCATTTGCAAGGTCGAGCCAATGAACAGATCGACACCGTATTGGCCCGCCAACTGGCATAGGACGCGGTTGGAGCGCAGGCTGCCGTCGTGGCCGACGAAAAAAATGTCGGAGCGGGCGCGGATGTAATCTTCCATGCCCACTTCGCTGCCGAAGCTGTGCACACTCTCGACCCAGCCGCTTTCGATCGCGGGAATGAGCGTCGGATGCGGATTGAGAGCCCAGTTGCGGCAGATTTTGCCCTTCAGACCGAGCGATTCACCGTAAGTCGGCAGCAGCAATTCGATGGCGGCGGTATCGAAGCCGATTCCATGATTGAGCGAGGTGACGCCGTGACGCTGATAAATGCCGCGAATCACCATCATTCCCATCAGCACCTGCAGCTCGGTGATGTGGCGCGGATCACGGGTGAAAAGCGGTTCAACCGCAAAGGGTTTGTCCGCGACGACGATATAGTCCACCCACGAGCCGGGAATGTCGACGCGCGGCAATTCTTCGACCAACTCGTCCACTTGCGCAATCACGATGCCGTGGCGGAACGCGGTGGCCTCCACGATGGTAGGCGTATCCTCCGTGTTGGGTCCGGTGAAGAGGTTGCCGTTCACGTCAGCCTGTTCCGCGCAGACCAGGGCGACCTGCGGCGTCAAGTCGATGAACATGCGTGCGTACAGCTCGACGTAGGTATAAATCGCGCCAATCTCCAATTTTCCGTCCTCGAGCAGCTGCGCGACGCGAAGACTCTGCGGACCGGCGAAGGAGAAGTCGAGTTTGCGGGCAATGCCGCGTTCGAACAGCGTCAAGTGTTCAGGGCGACTGATGGTGGAAATCAACAGATGGATGTCGTGCAGCTTCGCCGGATCGACCTGCACCAAGGCACGCGACAGGAAATCCGCCTGCTTCTGGTTATCGCCCTCCAGCGCGACGCGGTCTCCCGAGTGGATCAAAGTTTGCAGCGCCTCGACGATGTCCCGCGGATCGATCAGCTTGCCGCGGGCGATCGACCCGAGGCCGGCCACGCGGCTCGCCTTGGCATCGCGTAGGCTGGTCCAGGAACGGACGCCGGCTACAGACTCGCTCAAAGACATTTACCAACCTCCGGTTGCAACGCACTAAGCGGCGACGGATTTTGCTGCCTTGCTCTTTACGCTACCCGCGGCACGTTTCGCAAGCTGATGGGTGAGATAATTGGCGAGCAAATTGCCTGTCTGGAGCAAATGCGCCTCGAGAATCCGCACGGCCTTTTCAATTTTGCCGCCGCGCAGCGCCGTGAAAATCTGCTCATGTTCATCATCCGACTGCCGTTTGTGTGCCGGCATGCCCAGTTTCAATCTCAGATAGCGCTCACCCTGGCTGTGGAGCGAGTGGATCAATGCGAGCAAACGCGGCCGCACAGCCGGCGAGTAGAGTGCAAGATGAAACTCACGGTTGTACTGCACGTAAAGAGACTGATCGCGGGTGCTGCGGGCGGCGCGAAGTATCGAAGCGACGGTTTTAAAGCTTTGCGCAGTATGATGCGGCGCCGCGAGCCGTAGCGCCGTCGCTTCGAGGGATGCGCGGATTTCATAAATCTCACGCACTTCCTCCGCGCTCAATGTGCTGACGCGCGCCCCGCGATTGGGGTGCAATACAATCCAGCCCTCGCTTTCGAGCTGGCGCAAGGCTTCCCGCACGGGAATGCGGCTGACCGCGAAATGCTTTGCCAGATTTTCCTGCCGCAGGGATTCTCCGGCGCCCAAGTGACCTTCGATGATCGCCCGGCGCAACGACTCAACAATGATTTCCGGTGAGCTCTGCCGCCCTTGGAATGGATTGCCGAATTTGTAACTTGTCATAACTATTTCCACAATGTATACAATATACAAAGACATCGCAATCGCTTAAATCGAACGCCGGCTATGGCGTTTTCGGGGGAATAATGACTACGAATGCTGTCCGGAGCGGCGCCGTAGAAAACATCAGTAGCAAACTTTCGCGATCGCAGATCACCGGATTCTGGGCGGCGTGGACCGGCTGGACGCTGGACGGAATGGACTCCTTCATATACGCCTTGGTCCTGAGTCCTGCGCTCACCGAATTGTTGCCGAAGTCGGGAATGGACGGATCGCCGGCGAATGTCGGTTTTGTCGGATCCGTCTTGTTCGCCCTCTTTCTGGTCGGTTGGGGCCTGGCATTTATTTGGGGTCCGATCGCCGATCGCTTTGGGCGCGCCCGCGTGCTGGCTGCCTCGGTGCTCGTCTACGCGGTTTTCACAGGCGCCGCCGCGCTGTCGCAGAACGTGTGGGAGCTGGGTCTGTTTCGTCTGCTCGCCGGAATAGGCATCGGCGGCGAATGGGCACTGGCCGGAACTTATGTCGCCGAAGCGTGGCCCGAGTCGCGCCGCAAAATGGGCGCAGGCTATTTGCAGACCGGCTATTACACCGGTTTCTTTCTCGCCGCCGCACTGAACTTCACCGTCGGTGCGCATTTTGGCTGGCGCGCAATGTTCCTCTGCGGTCTGACGCCGGCACTTCTCTCGCTATACATTATATTCAAAGTAAAGGAACCGGAGCGCTGGGCCAAGAATGCCGTCGCTGCCGCGGCCAAAGCGGCGAGTCCGTTCAAGCAGATCTTCAGCCCGCAGTATCGGCGCCGCACGATCGTCAATACGGCTTTATTGACCGTCGCAATCATCGGCTTGTGGGCCGGTGCGGTCTACGAGCCCACCGCCGTCATCGCTCTGGCGAAGAAACAGGGAATGAGCACGCCCGAAGCGGTACGCACCGCTTCTTTGGCGACCGGCTTGCTCTCGATCGGCACCATACTGGGTTGTTTGCTGGTGCCCTACTTGGCGGAGCGGGTTGGGCGCCGAAGCACGCTGGCGCTGTACTTCGTCGGCATGGCCATCTGCATCTGGTTGAGCTTCGGCTGGGCCTTTTATCTTGCGAACGGCTTGGCGACCTTCATCACCGTGCTTTTTTTCCTTGGTTTTTTCGGCGGCAATTTCGCCACATTCAGCTTATGGCTGCCGGAGCAATACGGCACATCGGTTCGCGCCACCGCGTTTGCGTTTACGACCTCGTTTGGCCGTCTCATCGGCGCAGGCGTCAACTTCATGCTCGGTTCGATGATTCATAGCTACGGTAGTCTCGGCATTCCGGTCGCAACGACTGCCGCCGCCTTCGTGATCGGACTCTTGATCATTCCTTTCGCATTGGAGACCAGGGGACAGCGATTGCCGGACTGAGTGTCGGACTCGGGCGGATACAGGTTGATGCGGATAACAATCGATGATGGGGATGGGCGATCCGGTGCGCCGGAAACAAGAATCTGAAACATTTATCGCTCAGAGGAGTAGGCCATTTTGACGAACAATAAATTTCCACTGCTCAAGTCTTCTTTGCTGATTCTCGCCTCGGCGGGCTGGGTCGCGCCGGCGGCGGCGCACGTCGCTTCCATCGTCATCGACTCGCCGGCCGCCCCGGCATTCGCCGGCGCAGCGATCGGCACCGCCGGACCCTATGTCACCTTGAAAGGACGCGTCTTCGGCGAGATTGATCCGCGCGATCCTCACAACGTGATCATCCAAGACCTCGAATTGGCGCCCAAAGATGCGCACGGCATGGTGCACTACATCGCGACGTTTCAGATCACCATGCCGGCCGATCTGAGCAAAGCCAGCGGCCTCATGTTCAATGAAGTCTCCAATCGCGGCGGCAACGCGATCCCGGGCACCGCCGCTGCGGTGGTTCCCGGCGCCATTTATCTGCAGAGCGGTTGGCAAGGCGATCTGCTCGCACACTGCGCCACAGACTATCCTTGCACACCGCTCGACGTTCCATTCACCGGGACCCAGCAGGTGATCCAAGTGCCGGTTGCCAAAAATCCGGACGGCTCGACGATCACAGGCCCGGTTTATGGCCATATCGCGAACGCAAGCGGCAATACGGCGCAGATGGTCATCTTTACCACGCCGGTGCCATATCAGCCGCTCAGCATGGACACGAAGAAAACCGAGTTCTGGAGCCTGGAGTCGCAAACGATTACCGGCGTCGACGGCGCCAAGACTCCCATTCCAAGCGCGGACTGGGCATGGGCGGATTGCAGCGTGGCGCCCTTCCCCGGCACTCCGGATCCGACGCGCATATGCCTGCGCAACGGTTTCAACTCAAATCTCTTGTATGAGATGGTCTTCACCGCCAAGAATCCGCTGGTGCTCGGCGTCGGCTATGCCGCGACCCGCGACATCATCTCCTTCTTTCATCACGCGAGCGCTGACAACAATGGCACCGCCAATCCGATCGCCGACGCGGTGCGCAAGGTCATCACCGTCGGAGCTTCGCAGTCCGGCTCCTTCATCCGCTCCTCGATCCATCTGGGCTTCAATCAAGATGAGCAGAATCGACAAGTGGTCGATGGAGCGTGGCCGCAAATCGACGGCCGCCAACTGTATATGAATGTGCGGTTTGCACTGCCTGATGTCATCACCAATCTGTACATGATGGCCGACGAGGCGCCGGTGTGGTGGGCGCATTATCCTGACAAGGCGCGACATTTGCCGGCAAATGGCCTGCTCGATCGGTGCACGGAAACCAGAACGTGCCCGGAAGTTTTGGAAACTTTCGGATCGCTGGAATTCTACGATGAGAAAATGTCGCCCGATCTGATCGGCTTTACGGCGGAGGCGGACATCCCGCTGCCGCACAACGTGCATAGATACTATTATCCGGCGACGACGCACGGTGGCGGCGGCGGCGGCTTTACTTTCGTAGCCAATCCGGCGCCGGCGAATGGTTGCGTCTTTCCTGCAAACCCGAACCCCGAATCCGACACCAATAACGCGCTGCAGGACGACTTCGTTGCGCTGGTCATGCAGGGCACGTCCATGCCGCCGAGCTCCTATCCGACGCTGCGGGACCGGCTGCTCGTGCCGGCGACGCAGAAAGACGAAGGCTTCCCCAACATCCCGAAATACCCATTTCAAGGCAACCAGATCAACTTCGCGGAATTGTTCGATTTCGGGCCCGGTATCGACCTGCGCGATCAGACCGGGATCGTAACGATCCAGCCGCCGATCGTTGATCGAGTGCTGCCGACCTACGCGGTAAAGGTCAACTCCGACGGCAACGAATTTGCCGGAGTGAAGTCGGTGCTGCTGCAGGCGCCGTTGGCGACCTATACGGGTTGGAATACCTTTGCCGCAGGCATCTACAAGGGACAGCAATGCGGCCTCACCGCATCCTCGTTTCCGCTCCAGGAGACCAAGTCCCAACGAATTGCCGCCCAAGATCCGCGTCCTTCGATCGAGGAGCGCTACGGCACGCACCAGGGTTACGTTTGTGTGGTGACCAACGCCGCGAACAAATCTGTCCGGGGACGCTTCTTGCGGGAGTCGGCGGCAACCACGCTCATAGCGCAGGCGCAGGCAGGAAACGTGCTGACGGATATCACGCCGACGGATGAGGACCAGGCGTTGGCAAAGCGGCTTTGCTCGTCGCCGGACAAGGACGGCAAGGACGACGATCGTGATCAGGGCGGCGGTCGATAATCGCATCCCCGGCGCAGGCGGATTGCCGCCTGCGCCGGACAGGTGCGCGGGACACTGTTACTACTGAAATAGGCGCTAAGCGCCGGGAAATCGTTGCGTAACCACCCCTCGCCAGAGTTCGCACTGAACGGATTCAACGTTCAGTGTGCAAATACTTCGGGAGGGGCAAAGCGGTATGCGTTCGATAGGCAGTTGCAATGGGTATGTCCCCATTCTGAGGGATGGCTTTTTATTGTGTGCGTTGCTGGCCGCAACTGGCGCCGCACAGGGCCAAAGCACCGGAGCTACCACCGCGCCGGCCGATGACGGGCTTACCTTCCACGGCATCACGCTATACGGCACTGTTGACCTCGGTCTGCAATATCAGACGCACGGCGCGCCGATCAGCGATTACTACCCGGCAGGCAGCGCGGATATCGTGCAAAAAAACAGCAACCGCTCGGTGACCGGGATTACGCCGAGCAACCTAAGCCAGTCCCGGATCGGCTTGCAAGGCCTGGAGCCGATTGGCGGCGACTGGTCGGCCGTGTTCAAACTGGAAACGTTTTTCAATCCGCAGTCTGGCCAACTCAGCGATGCGCTGAAGTCATTGACGCAGAACAACGGTCGGAGTGTGGCTTCAGGCACGCAAACCACTAATCTGGATTCAAGCGTGGCAGGGCAAGCTTTTCAGCAGTCCTATGCGGGCATCAGTTCCAAGCTGTATGGAACACTCACATTTGGCCGTCAGAACACATTGCTCGCAGACGGTATCGCCAAATACGACCCTAACTACGCCTCTCAAGCTTTTTCGTTGATTGGCCTCTCGGGAACCACTGCGGGGGGCGGCGACACCGAGGATCGCCGTCTCGATGGATCGTTGAAATATGTGGCCACATACGCCGGAATTGCGCATTTTGGCGCCATGTTCAAGCCCAATACGGGTAATGGACTGACTGATTCGGTTTTCCAAGTGAATGTCGGCGGCGAATATGCAGGTGCATCGGTGGATGCTTACTATGTAAAAAGAAATGATGCTATCGCCGCAGCGTCCCTAAGTGCCGCCCAAGTAGCTCTGTTACCGGGCTTGGGCTACTCGTCGAACAACTCACTGGCCGGAACAATTTCCGACAACACGAGTTTTAGCATCATGGCGCTCTATAGTTTTGGTGCGCCTAAAATCTTCGCGGGCTACGAGCACATCAGCTCCGCCAACCCGACGACGCCGCTGCCGGCCGGCTACAACAATATTGGTGGCTACGTACTCGCGTTCGTCAACAATGCCGCTTTCCCCAACGACAAGATTTTGCAAGTCTATTGGGCTGGCGTGAAATACGCCGTCACGCCCAATATCGAACTAACTGCCGCATACTACGGTAACAAACAGAATTCTTATGGAACCGGTGGCGATGCGGGTTGTTCCACGTCGGTGGCTAGCACCTGTAGCGGCACGCTGAATGCTTATTCGTTCGACGCCGTGTGGCGGTTGACCAAGCACTTCGATTCGTATGCCGGCGTGATGTACACCGGCGTGCACGGCGGCCTTGCGAATGGCTACTTGTTTCACACGACCGACATGAATCCGACAATCGGTATACGCTACAGTTTCTAGTGTTCACGGCGCGCCAGCACGGATGGCGCATCAGGAATATGTTTCTTGTCACTTACGGGCTGAGCGGAATCCGTTTGGGCTTGGGCGCCGACTTCGACAAACCGAAGTCAGGCGGCAGCGGCGGAATCACTTGGTTGGGATACCAGAATGTCAGGTGACAGCTCTCGCAGATGCCGTCCATCGCCGCGCCGGCATTCATCATGCCGGTCGAATCTTTCTTGTCGATGGAAGTGAGCATCTGCTCGCCGGCTTCACGCAGCGCGCGCGCAAATTCCACGAACGCGGGGTGTTTCGCGTCGAAGAGCTTTTGTCCCTCTTCGGCGCCGAGCACGCCCGAGGTGCCCTGATCGAGCACCGGGCTGCCCGGTGCCACGAGCCGGCGTCCGTCCATGATCAGCAGATTGGTGCCTTCAATCAACGCGATGGCGTGCCGCCTGGCCTCTTGCCACTCCTCATCGGTGCGGGGCTGGCGAAAGACGGTTCCTTTCACCGTTTCCGTAATGCTGACCGAATCCCACAGGGCATCGGCTGCAGGATCAATGACCGCGTCCATCAGTTCTTGAATGCTCGCCTTGATTTGAAATGGCGGCGCCGGAGGCGCGGGCGCGAGGGGAACCGCAGCGGTGACTTCGGTCTTCTGACAGGCACTAACCCCCAAAAGCGCAGCAAATAAGGAACAAGCCAGAACAGACGGGCTTCGCATGCAGACCACTCCCAACGGCTGTTGAAAACCTCGACAGCCCGATAGTCTGCCACAGCGGCGCCCTCGACGAGGACGACAATGACCTACTTGCCGGCCGGTGCATCGACTGCCGGTTTCTTCGGCAGCTCCTTGCCATGCAGCCCCGCATCCTCGATCAAGCGCCGGCGGACATAGAGAAACCGGATGGTTTCGTACTCGAAGGGCGAGCCGCCTGAATAGTAACGAAAATCGATGTTCGCTCGCTGATCGATTGCATTGACCGGACCCAGCGCCCAGGACACGTTCCCGCGATACAGGCCGGCAACGTTGATGCCGTACTCCGCGCCGTAGTCGGCGAGAAATCCGACGCCGTCGCGCAGCGTCGAGGGTCCAAGCAGCGGAATCACCAGGTACGGTCCGGGATGCATCCCCCACTTGGCCAGCGTCGTTGCGAAGCCGGTGGGAGTGCCGGGAAGCTTGAACTTCGTGGCAACGTCGAATAAGCCGCCGATGCCGATGGTACTGTTGATCACCAGTCTCTCGAGGCTGCGCAACCCATACTTGAGCCGCCACTGCAGCGTGTAGTTGATCACACTGTCGATCTCGGCAATGTTCCCGAAAAAATTGTGCACGCCGGCGCGAATCGGGCGCGGCGCGCGCCGATAAGTATTCGCCACGGGCAGAAAGATCGCTTCATCGAACCGCGCATTGAACCGATAGGCAGAGCGGTTGAAGCGCTCCCAAGGATCGTAGGTGTACATCGGCGGCGCATCCGCCGGCGTCAATAGCGGCACTGCCGGGGGTCTGTCTCGAACCTCAGGCGAGCCGGCCGCCGGCTCGGCGGCAACGGCCTCCGCGGCAACGGCCTCGGCGAATGCCGCTGCATTGGCCAGTGCCGCGGCGGTGTCAGCCGCCGGCGTCTGGGCAGGCACGGTGCGGATGGACACCATTTGCGACGCGCAGCCGCTGAGCGCCATCAGGCCCACGCTCATGACTACCGCAGTCTTCATGGTGCGCTCCGCGGCCAACGGCCCGCCAACATATCCAACATATCCGCCACTTGCTGGCGATCCCCGATTTCACCCAGATGGCCGCCGTGGTCATAGACGACGATTCGCGAGCCCAGCGTATCTTGCAGCCAATCGAGTTCGCGCTTATTGAGAATCAGATCATTGCTGTTGGTTTGCGCGTAGTAGTCGCCGTCGGAGCGCAACGCATCGGCGATGATGTCGAGACGATTGGCGGCAATCAAGGACGCACTGGTTGCCTCGGGGCGGCGCTTGAGATAGTACGGGGCGAAGACTCTTGTAAAGTAATCGGCGAAGGGCTTTGCGCGCAGATCGCGTTGGATGTCCTCGAGCGAATCGCCCACTTTCGGCCGATGCTCAGGATCGATGACTACGCCAGTCTTCGCATACAGATCCCCGATGAAGAACATATCGACCAACTGGAGGCGATACGCCAAGGCGATTGCCTGGGAGAATTCCGCGTCTGTCTTGAGCGTGACGGCGGCCGCAGTGAGTATGAAATTCTCATCCAGCTCCAGCCGGTCCGAGGCGCGGTACAAATTGGCAAGCTGCGCATAGAGCCGGCGGTACAAGAGGTCCACGCCCATCTCGCCGGGACCGATGGTTGACGCAAAAAGCCGGTCGAGGCGGCCCACCGAGCCAAACAGACTGACGGGAGGATTGATCATGACCACACGATGGATCTTGAG
>DATHFB010000208.1:0-11187 GCA_035318305.1 Steroidobacteraceae bacterium
CTTCCGCGCCAGCGTTGGCGCTGGCATTGGCGCTGGCGCCTGCACTCGCGCTTGCTTCGCTTTGCGCGGCGCCGCGGTGACAGCCGGCCAGCGTCAGCAGGGTGATGACCATCGACAGTGAAAGGCGCATTGTTTTTGCGGTGAACATGATTTGCCTTGAATATTTGCCTAACGATACCCGCGTGCCTGCAAAGTGAATAGCTTGGCATACTGGCCGTCGGCTGCCATCAGCGATTCGTGGCTGCCGCGCTCGACGATGCGGCCCTCCTCGAGCACCAATATTTGATCTGTCATGCGCACCGTCGAGAAGCGGTGCGAAATGACAATGGCGATGCGGTTGCGCGTCAGTTCGCGGAAGTGCTCGAAAACCTCCGCCTCCGCGCCCGCGTCGATCGCGGCGGTGGGCTCGTCCAGCACCAAAATATCGGCTTCACTGCGCATGAAGGCCCGCGCCAGCGCAATTTTCTGCCACTGGCCGCCCGACAGCTCCCGCCCGTCCTTGAACCACTTGCCGAGTTGTGTGTGGTACCCCCCGGGGAGCTGTTCGACGAATTCGGCGGCCAGCCCTTTGGAGGCGGCGCTGCGCCAGCGAGCCTCATCCTCGAAGGCGCGTACATCGCCGGCACCGATATTTTCACCCACCAACATTTGATAGCGTGCAAAGTCCTGGAAAATCACGCCGATGCGCTGGCGCAGGGCGGTCTCATCCCACTCCTTGAGGTCGAGGCCATCCAGCATGATCCGGCCGCGCGTGGGCTCGTACAACCGCGTCAGCAATTTGATCAAGGTGGTTTTGCCGGAGCCGTTCTGTCCCACCAAAGCCAGACTCTCGCCGGGGCGGACATGCAAATCGATTCCCGACAACGCCGGCGATGTCGCGCCGGGATAGACGAACTCGACATCCTCGAAACGAATGCCGTCCCCGGGATCGGGTCCGATCAAAAGGCGTCCGTTGGCGCTGCCCCGGCCCACGGGCTGCTCCAGATATTCGAACAGGTTCGACAGATACAAATTGTCTTCGTACAAACCACTGACCGCAGACAGCGCGGCGCTCACCGCGGACTGCCCCTGACGAAACAGCATCAGGTACATGGTCATTTGGCCCACGGTCATGGCGCCCAGCACCGTCTCCGCGGCGATCCACACATAGCCGCCGTACAATGAGGCGATCCCCAGCAGTCCCAAACCAAAACCCCAGGCGTCGCGCCGCAGGGTCAGGTCGCGGTCCTCACGATACAGCCGGGTGAAAATGTCGCGGTAGCGATCCAAGAATCGCGGTCCTAGGTCGAAGAGCTTGACCTCCTTCGCGTAGTCCTCGCGCGCCAGCACCGACTCCAAATAGATTTGCATGCGCGACTCGGGCGCGCGCCAGCGGAACAGCCTGAACGCTTCGCCGGAGAATTTCGCTTCCGCGAGGAATGCGGGCAAGCCTGCCACGACCAGCAGCACCACCGCCCAAGGCGAGAAGCGGAACAGCAATCCGCCGAAGGAAATCAGCGACACCGCATTTTGGCCCAGAGCAAAGGTGCGCATCACCAGACTCAAAGGCCTGCTGGAAGCCTCGCGGCGCGCGCGCGTCAACTTGTCGTAAAATTCGGAATCCTCGAATTGGGTCAAATCCAGCGTCAGCGCCTTTTCCAAAATCATCACATTGACCCGTTGGCCCAGCTGCGCCCGAAGCAGCGACTGCGCCAGAGAAATTCCCCGCTGCGCGAGCGAGGTGGCGGCGACCAGCAATGCCTCCAGCGCGACGTAACGCACCACATCGGTCAGCATCGTGGTGCCGGTGCGCCGATGCAAATCCGCTGCGTGAATGACGGCATCGACAATTTGAGCGCCCACATAGGCGATGCCCGCGGGCAGCACGCCGGCTATCAGCGTGAGCAGGGCCAGACTGACGCTCAAGGTGCGGTTGGTGCTCCAGACCAACGCCAACGCGCGGCTGCTGTAGGCGAAGACGCCCGACAGGTTGCGCCGCCAGCCGCCGCCGTCCGCGGCGAGGCCATCCGCGGCATGCGTTGAAGATCTGGAGCTGGATTGGGCGCTGATGGAATGTCCCCGCGGTCTATAATAACCGGTCGGTCCGGTATGGTCGTAATAGTCCGGTATGGCGGAGTACTCGTGAAATTCAAGCCCTTGCTCGAGCGATGGAAGAAGCCAACGGCCCCTGTGCGGACCGCCAAGGAGTATGCCGTGCGCTTGCCGCTGGACGATGCCGCGAGACTGCATGCCTTGGTCGAATTGTTTCCCGGCCAGCCGATCGAGGAAATCGTGACCGACCTGCTGAACGCCGGACTCGATGAGATCGCGGCCGCCATACCCTATGTACGGGGCCCCAAAGTGATTTCGCGCGACGATCAAGGCGATCCGGTCTATGAGGACATCGGACTGACTCCCCGCTTCGTGGAATTGACCCGCAAATACAAGAAAAGCCTCGAAACGGCGGGGAAAACCAAATAGGCACCCGGCGCCTTGACGCTGCATATCCCGTACAGCGATACTGCTCTCATGTCGACCGCACTCATTTTTCGCAACACCTGGTGGTGGCGTTCCCTGTAGGGAGTGGGCTGGTCGTTTAGCTTTTGATCTTTCGTGAACCCAGAACCCATCTCCGCTAACCAGTGGTGGTGGGTTTTTTATTGCCTGTGGAATGCGTGGATGAAACCGCCTTTTGACATCGCCGCCGATCTCGACACGCCTGTTTCGGCGTATTTGAAGCTCGCACCTTTTCGCCCAAGATTCTTGCTCGAAAGCGTCGAGGGGGGCGAGCGGCTGGCCCGCTACTCGTTCATCGGCTTCGGCGAATGCCTCGAAGTGCGGGTGGAGGCAACGGGCGTGACCGTGGGCGGCGTGCATTCGCCGCGGCCGCGCAGCCGGCAGGAGTTCTTGAACGTCCTGCGTCTCGCGTTGACGCGCGCACCCAGCCCCAACCCAAAAATACCGGGCGTTCCGCTATCGGGCGGACTCGTCGGATACACGGCCTACGACGCTGTGCGCTATTTCGAGCGCGTCGCCGGCCGAAGCCTGGATCAAAGCGAAACGCCTCATGCTCACTACGTCGCCCCGCGCTCGCTGCTGGTATTCGATCATCTGACCCGCGGTGTCGCGCTGCTGCATGACGGCAGCGAAGCGGAGCGGCAAAGCCTGCGCCGCGAAGTCATCCAGGCGCTGCGCGGCGCCGTGCCGAGCATACTAGCGCCGGGGAAATTCTCGCCGGCAACTCCCTCTCTGACGCAGGAAGCGCACGCCGTTCGCGTGCGGCGCGCGCAGGAATACATTGCCTCGGGCGACGTCTACCAGCTCGTGCTGGCGTCGCGATTCGAAGGACGCCATCAAATCGCGCCGTTCGAGGTATACCGCGCGCTGCGGCTTCTGAATCCTTCGCCCTATATGTTTTATTGCGAACTGGGCGACATCACCGTGGTGGGCTCTTCGCCTGAAGCCCTGGTGAAGTGCCATGGCGGGCACGCGCAGCTGCGGCCCATCGCCGGATCTCGCCCGCGCGGAGCAGATGAGGCCCAAGACGCCGCGCTGGAAGCGGAGCTGCGCGCGGATCCCAAAGAGAACGCCGAACACGTGATGCTGGTGGATCTGGCGCGCAATGACTTGGGGCGCGTCGCCGTGGCGGGTTCGGTGTCGGTGGAACCCTATCGCGTGATCGAGCGCTACAGCCACATCATGCACATCGTCAGCGGCGTGAAGGGCCGGCTGGCAGCAGGACAAGATGCATTGGACTTGTTCGCGGCGACTTTCCCCGCCGGCACGTTGGTCGGGGCTCCGAAGGTGCGCGCCATGGAACTCATCGACGAACTCGAGCCGGTGGGCCGCCAGCTCTATGGCGGGACGGTGGGCTATTTCGGCCAGCACGGCGACATGGATCAGGCGATCACGATCCGCACGTTGGTGTTTCGCGGCGATACCTACAGTTACCAGGCGGGGGGCGGTATCGTCGCCGACAGTTCCCCGCAAGCTGAATACGATGAGTTGATGGCGAAGAGCGCCGTTCTGCGGCGCGCGCTCGAACTCGCGGCTGAGGGCCTTTGAGAATGCCTGCCAAAGTATTGCTCATCGATAACTACGATTCGTTTACGTACAACCTGGTGCAGGCGTTTCTGGTGTTGGGGGCCGAGGTCGACGTGTATCGCAACGATGCCATCAGCGTGGAGCAGGCGCTGCAACTGGATCACACGCACTTGGTCATTTCACCCGGGCCCGGCACCCCGCGCGATGCGGGAATTTCCATGCGAATGATCGAAGCGTTTGCGGGGCGCATTCCGATTTTCGGCGTCTGCCTCGGCCACCAGTCGCTGGTCGAAGTGTTCGGCGGCAAGGTGGTCCGGGCGTCGCGCCTGATGCATGGCAAGGTCTCGGCGGTCGCGCACGATGGCAAAGGCCTGTATGCCGGCATGCGCCAGGATTTCGAGGCAGGCCGATATCACTCGCTGATCGCCGAGCCGGACAGCATCCCCGCGGTGCTGGAGGTGACATCACGCACGGCGCAAGGCGAAATCATGGGGGTGCGCCACCGTTCGCTGCCGATCGAGGGCGTCCAATTTCACCCGGAAAGCGTTCTCACGCCCGACGGCCCGATACTCATGGGCAACTTCCTCAAATGAACACGCCGCCATTGAACACGCCGCGCCAAATTCTGGAGCACCTTCTGGAGCGGCGCTCCTTGAGCGAGGCGGAGGCCGCCGCTTTATTGAAAACACTGACGGCGCCTGACCTCGCGCCGGCGATGGCCGGTGCGTTGCTGACGGCACTACGCGCCAAAGGCGTCACGGCCGACGAGGTGCGCGGCTTCGCAGGCGCCATGCGCGCACTGGCCATCAAGCCGGCATTGCCGGCGGCGCTCGATGCCATCGACATCGTGGGTACGGGCGGCGACGGCTCCGGAAGTTTGAATCTGTCGACCGGCGCGGCGTTGTTGGCGGCCGCCTGCGGGCTGCCCATCGTCAAGCATGGCAATCGATCGATTTCGAGCCGCAGCGGCAGCGCGGACTTGATCGAGGCCATCGGGTTCAGCTTGCCCCTGGATGAGAATCGCGCGGCAGAATGTTTCGTCGCCACCGGTTTTACATTTCTGTTCGCGCCCTATTTTCATCCGGCGATGAAGGCGCTCGCGCCGATTCGCGCCGCGCTCGGCATCCGCACGGTTTTCAACCTGCTCGGCCCATTGACGAATCCTGCGGCGCCGCGATTTTTGCTGGTCGGCGCCTACGACGCGCCGACCGCGGAACTGATGGCCGGCACACTCGCAGGCATGCACATTGAACGCGGCTGGGTGGTGCATGGCGCTTCCGGGTGGGACGAAGCGACGCCCATCGGATCCTTCACGGCATTTGACGTGCGCGACAATCGAATCACCCGGCTCGAGGTCAATCCCGAAGAATTCGGCATGGCGCGCTGCTCGGCGCGCGACCTGGCGGGCGGGGATGCCAAGACCAACCTCAAGGCGTTGATCGACGTGTTCGAGGGACGCGATCAGGGTCCGCATCTCGATACGTTGGTGTTGCAATGCGGACTGGCATTGACGATCGCCGGACGCGCGCAGTCCATTGCGGGCGGCATCGCCCTGGCGCGCGCAGTCGTGGACAGCGGCAAGGCTCAGGCCTGGCTGCAGCGGCTGCGTGCGTTCGCGGTGCACGCGCGCGATGCGAAGGCAGCGCCATGAGCGGTTTTCTCGACGACATGGCACGCTCGAGCGCATTGCGAGTGACGCAGGCGAAGGCGATGGAATCGCTCGGCGAATTGGAGCGGCGCGCGAAGGCGGCGCCGAGAAGCGCGCCGCTGCGCCTATCAAATGCCGGATTCGATGTCATCGCGGAGCTGAAATTGAAGTCCCCGGCGGCCGGGCGCCTGAGCGAGCAGAGCGACGATTGGCTGAAGCGAGTCACGGACTATGCGCGCGGCGGTGCTGCCGCGGTCTCGGTGTTGACGGAACCATCGCGCTTCGACGGATCGCTGGAGCACCTGCGGCAGGCGTCGCGGGCGCTTGCGCCGTTTGGCGTGCCGGCCATGCGCAAGGATTTTTTGGTCGATGCCTACCAGGTGTTGGAGGCGCGTGCCGCGGGTGCAGGCGGCGTGCTGGTGATCGCGAGAATGCTGTCGCCCTCGCAGATGATGCCGCTGCTCGACGCGGCAGCCGAACATGGAATGTTCGTGCTGCTGGAAGCCTTCGATGCCGCCGATCTGGCGGCGGTTCGAGAGCTGCTGGCGTTGCGAGCGAGGGATCGCGCAGCCCCAGCCTCGGCGGACAACATCCTCGTCGGCATCAATTGCCGTGATTTGCAGACGCTGGAAGTCGTGCCGGAGCGATTCGCGGCGCTGGCGCCGCTGCTGCCGGGCAACCGGCCCGCCGTCGCGGAGAGCGGCGTTGCATCCGCGGCCGATGCCCGGCACATGATGCGATTGGGCTATCGCCTGGCGCTGATCGGCACTGCGCTCATGCGGCACGATGACCCGGCGCAATGGCTTCGTGAAATATTGGCAACGACACGGACAGTGGAAAGCTAAATGGCTACACTCCTCGGCATGTGGATCAAGATATGCGGCATCACCGGTGCGGATGCGGTCAGCGCGGCAGCGGATGCCAACGTCGACGCGATCGGCTTTGTGTTCGCGCCGAGCCCGAGGCAGGTCACGCCCGGGCAGGCAGCGCAACTTGCGGCGCTTGCGCCGCCGGGCATTCTGCGCATCGCCGTAGCACAGCATCCCCTGCAAATGAAAGTCGATGAGATTTGCCGAATTCTCAAACCGGATTATTTCCAAACGGATGTCGAGGACTTGCGGGAGCTGAAAATCCCGGCACATATCAAAGTATTGCCCGTGGTGCGATTCGGCCGCAAAACGCCGAATCCCTTGCCGGGACGCATGCTGTTCGAGGGTCCGTCCAGCGGCATCGGCGAGCTCGCCGATTGGGGCCGGGCAGCTGAGCTTGCGCGGCAGACGGAGGTCATTCTGGCGGGCGGCCTATCGGCGCAAAATGTGGCCGAAGCCATTCAAGCGGTGCGGCCATTCGGTGTGGACGTGAGCAGCGGCGTGGAGTCGGAGCCCGGGGTGAAGGACCCGGCGAAGATTCACGAGTTCGTGCGGGCGGCGCGCGCCGCCGCCGCGTACTTGGAGAGCGAGTCATGAGTTCACAGCAACGCGCCGCTGTCGTGCAGGCAGCATTGCCCGACGCCAAGGGCCGCTATGGTGCATTCGGCGGCCGTTACGTGCCGGAAACCCTGGTGCCCGCGCTCGATCGGCTGCAGGCCGGCATCGACCGGTACCTGCACCATCCTGACTTTCAAGCCGAGTTCAAGCATGAGCTCAAGACCTGGGTTGGCCGTCCCACCGCACTGTCGCACGCGCCCACGTTGAGCAAGCGCTGGGGCGCGCAGGTGTGGCTGAAGCGCGAGGATCTTGCGCACACGGGTGCGCATAAGATCAACAACGCCGTCGGCCAGACGCTGCTCGCAAAACGCTTGGGCGCCAAACGCATCATTGCGGAAACCGGCGCGGGGCAACATGGCGTCGCCAGCGCGGCCGCGGCGGCGCGGCTCGGCATGCCCTGCGTGGTGTACATGGGGGCGGTGGACGTCGAGCGGCAAGCACCCAATGTGGATCGCATGAAATTGTTGGGCGCAACCGTGGTGTCGGTGACCGGCGGAGATCAGACATTGCGCGCGGCCATCGACGAAGCATTGCGCGATTGGGTGTCCGATCCGGACGGCACGTATTACTCATTGGGATCGGCGGTCGGACCGCATCCCTATCCTTACCTGGTGCGCGAGCTGCAGTCGGTGATCGGCCGCGAGGCGCGCGCGCAAATGTTGGAGGCGGCGGGACGCCTGCCCGACGCCGCGGTGGCCTGCGTCGGCGGCGGCTCGAATGCCATTGGACTGTTTCACCCGTTCCTGGGCGACGCCGGCGTGAAATTGATCGGTGTGGAAGCCGGCGGCCGGGGCGCGGGACTGGGCGACAACGCAGCATCGCTGACCTTCGGCACGCCCGGAGTCTTGCAGGGCAGCTATACGCTCATTCTGCAAGACGCGTTCGGCCAGGTGCGCGAGACGCATTCAGTGTCGGCGGGACTCGATTATTCCGGCGTCGGGCCCGAGCACGCGTACCTCATGCAAAGCGGGCGGGTGACCTACGAGTCGGCAACCGATTCTGAATCCCTGGACGCGCTCGCCGAGTGCGCCAGGCACGAAGGCATTCTGCCGGCGATCGAAAGCGCGCACGCGTTTTTCGGCGCGCGGCGGTTCGCGGAAAAAAATCCGGGGGCGCAAATTCTCGTCGGCTGCTCGGGCCGGGGCGACAAGGACATGCCGATTTTGCAGAACACACTGATGAAAGAACTGCGCTGATGGTCGCGCCGAGCGAGCGTATATCGGCTGCCATTCAAGCCGCCGTGGCGAAGGGACGCCCGGCCTTGGTGGGTTATTTGACCGCCGGTTTCCCCAGCCGGCGTCAATTCAAGCGCGACCTCGCCGCCGTAGCCGGAGTCTGCGACGTGGTCGAGATCGGTGTTCCGTTCACCGATCCGATGGCGGATGGCACCACCGTTCAGCGTGCGAGTTTCGCGGCGCTCGCCGGCGGCGTGACGCTGCCGTGGATTCTCGATGAGCTCGAGTCCGTCGAGCCGCGGCACAGCGCACCGATTCTATTGATGAGCTACTTGAATCCTCTGCTGGCGTACGGAATGGCAGCCCTGCCGCGCGCCGCGCGCGCCGCCGGCGTCGCCGGCTTCATCGTTCCGGATTTGCCGTTCGAGGAAAGCGGCGACTTGCACCGCGCGCTCGAAGCGGAAGGATTGGCGCTGGTGCAAATGGTGACGCCGGTGACGCCGCCCGAGCGCTTGGCCATGCTCTGCCGCGAAGCGAAGGGATTTGTCTACGCCGTGACCATGACGGGCACCACCGGAAAATCGGCCGACGGTAAATTCGCCGATGTACCCACCGATGTGCTCGACTACATGGATCGTGTGAAGAGTCTTTCCAGTGTTCCGGTGTGCGCCGGATTCGGCATTCGGTCCGCCCGGCAGGTCGCGCGGCTCGCGCCGCATGTGGACGGCGTCGTGGTGGGCTCGGCGTTGGTCGAGGCGCTGGAGCGGGGCGAGGACGTGGCCGCGTTTTTGAAATCGTTGCGCTAAAAATCGTTGCGATAGGAAACAGCCGTGAAGCGAGTGTTCCGTGCCGCATCCCTTCTGCAGGTCGCGCATGCCCGCAACGTGCTGACGGCTGCCGGGATCGAGAGCGAGCTGCGCAACCAATATTTGGCCGGCGCCCTTGGCGATTTGCCCATGCTGGAAACCTGGCCGCAGCTGTGGGTCGAAGACACGCTCGAATCGTCTGCATTGCGTGCGCTGGAAAATGCGGCCCGAGCGCCGTCGGGCGCTCCCTGGACGTGCGGCCAGTGCGGCGAGCAGCTCGAGCCGCAATTCACCACCTGCTGGCGTTGCGGCGCTGCATTTCAGACTTAGCGTGTGAGTGCACAGCGTGTGCCAGGCCTGACCGAAGCGCGGCACGAGGGCGAAATGCCGCTCCATGAAGGCTAATGCGGGCTTGCTTTTCAAACGCTTGCAAGGGCCTGTCAGACAAACACCTACAGAATTCAGCGTGAATTCCGAGCCGAGGATCAGCCCCGCGCCCTGGCTAGCTCAAGCTGCACAGGTTACAAATTAGCTGGTGTGGCGTGTAACGATTACACGAGCGCGATCAGCAGGAGATTTGTAATGAATACCGTCAGTTATGGTTTTTCTGAGCAGCGTCCCGCACCTCCTCTCGTGCCCGCCGTGGAGACTTTTTTGGGCTCCTCTGCGGCGATGCAGGAGGTGCTGCGCTTGATCGAGCGGGTGGGTCCCACCGAAGCCAGCGTCCTCTTGACGGGCGAGAGCGGTTCCGGCAAGGAAGTGGCGGCGCGGTTGATTCACGAAGCCAGTGCGCGCCGCGGCAATCCCTTCCTCGCCATCAACTGCGGCGCCATTCCACCGGGGCTCATCGAAGCCGAATTATTCGGCTATGAAAAAGGCAGCTTCACCGGGGCGGTGCGCGCGCACGCCGGAGTATTCGAGCGCGCCCACGGCGGCACTCTGCTGCTGGACGAAGTCATTGAGATGCCCTTGGAGATGCAAACGCGGCTGTTGCGCGTGCTCGAATCCCGCAAGTTCTACCGTGTCGGGGCGAGCACGGAGCTCTCCTGCGATGTGCGGGTGATTGCCGCCACCAACCGCTGTCCATTGACCGCCGTGCAAGCCGGGCAACTGCGCGAGGACTTGCTGTACCGGCTGGCCGTTTTTCCGATCGATCTGCCCCCTCTGCGCAACCGCGGCGATGATGTCGAGCTGCTGGCGAATCACTTTCTATCGGAGCTCAACGCGCAGGCCACGACGCAGAAGCGCCTGTCCGCGCACTCCCGCATGACTCTCACGCAGCATTCATGGCCGGGCAACGTTCGTGAGCTGAAAAATTGCATCGAGCGCGCATTCATTCTCGGCGACAGCGTTCTGGAATTGGCGCCGCTGATTCAGAACGCCGCGCGGGGCGCGGACTCGAGCGCGAGCGGCGAGTTCGCGGCGAACAACGGCTACGCGCGCGATCGCGAGCGCTTGGATATCCGCGTCGGTTCGCGCATTTACGATATGGAGCGCTCCTTGATAGAGGCCACCCTGGACTACTTCAAAGGCAACAAGCGCCGCGCCGCCGATGCCCTGGGCTGCAGTCTCAAGACGCTGTATAACAAGCTCAACGGATATTCACAAAGCCAGGAATGCGCAAATTCTTAAGCCGGCGCATCGAAGGGGGAACTAAACGTGTCAAGAGTACTGATCGCAGACGATCATGCGGTGGTCCGGGCCGGATTCAAGCAATTTCTCGAAGCCGATACGAGCATCAATGCCGTGGGCGAAGCGGCGAGCGGCAACGAGACCCTCGATGCGCTGCGTGAATCCGAATGGGACTTGGTGCTGCTTGATATTCATATGCCTGACCGCAGCGGGCTCGATATCCTCAGGCACATCCAGACAGGCCACCCCAACGTCAGGGTTCTGGTGATGAGCGGATTGCCCGAGCAGCAGTATGCCGTGAACGTATTGCGCGCCGGCGCCAGCGGCTATCTGTCGAAGGACAGCGCTCCCGAAGAGCTGATGAAGGCGGTACGCACGGTATTGTCCGGACGGCGCTATGTGAGCGCCGCACTCGC
>DATHFB010000209.1:0-8855 GCA_035318305.1 Steroidobacteraceae bacterium
GCCTTTGACGCGTCGATCCGGCCGCTCGAACTGCCGACGGTGAATGGGACTTTTCAAGAACTGGAAGCAGGCGTCGCCCGGATCGTGAAGAAGGTGAATGACCTACCGCTCGAGCAAATAGCGGCGGATTTGCATACGGACCTTACGGACCTGCACGAAACCTTGAGCGAGCTCCACACCCGGACGCTGCCGAATGCCGAGGATACTTTATCGGCCCTGCATAGGACGCTCGATTCTGCCGACCGGACTCTGGACGTGGAATCGCCCTTGCAACGCGGTCTCTCCGAGACCTTATTGGAGAGCCGCAGCACTTTGCAGGCCGTGCGCGAATTGGCCGACTATCTCGATCGTCATCCGGATGCGCTCTTGCGCGGGAGGCGACCGCAGAAGATGCCGCAGAGGCCGGCGGCAACGTCATCTACGGAGGCAAAACCGTGAACGGCCACTGTCTACGGTTCGCACTTGCATGTCTCGTGAGCATCGGGGTCGGCTGTACTTCAGCGCCGGTTCGTTATTACACCTTGACTCCGCCGCCCGACCAAACCTTGCCGGATTCGCAGACAACGCTCGCAATCGATGTGCGGGTCGTCCATATCCCGCCGCAACTCAACCGCTCTGAGCTGATGGTTCGCACCGGGCCGAGCGAGGTGACGCTTCTCGAGAATGAGCGATGGGCATCACCGGTGAAAGATGAAATCAAGGATGCGCTGCGCCTGCAGCTACAGCGCCGCCTGGGCAGCGCGGCCGGATTGCGCCCCGCCTTTACCAAGCTAACGCTCGATATAGACGTGCAACATCTCGAGACGGAACTCGGGCGGTACGCACTGCTCGAGGTGAATTGGAGTGCAACCTTGTCCGCAACGGGCCCGCCATCCAATGGCACGCAGGTTGCAACCTGTACATTCCGGGCCGACGAAAAGATCCATACCGGCTACGCAGGAATAGTCGAGGGCTATCAACGAGAGATTGCGGCGCTCGCCGACGCCATCGTAGCCGTGCTGACGCGTCCTGCGAGCGGTATCGACGCTGCGTGCAATTAGATTCACCATGCGAGGTTTAACATGTTTCGCCGAGTTCACGAAGTCCGGTCAATTCTTCAGTTTCTGCGCGAGCGAGCACCGCATTACGGTCCGCTCGCCAGAGATGATCTACACAAGTTCCGCGACGAGATCGTCAAGGCATCCGTGGGCGCCAGCATCTCGGCTGCCGCAGGCCTCATCTTTGCATGCTTCCTGTCGGTCGCACTGATTGTCTCGGCATGGGATAGCCTGCATCGGACCGCAGTGGCGTGGGCGGTTTGTTGCGGTTGGGGCGTACTCGCGTTCAGCGGCTTATGGTATGCGCGAAAGGCCATTTTAGGACCGCCGCCATTTCAGCTCATGGCAGCCGCGCTCGCGCGCGATTATAAGAGCCTTCTCGCGGTGGCGGATCAACAAGAGTCCTAGGTACGACGATCAATCAGGGCGTGACTCCCGTGCCCGCGATGTCAATCGCTCCCATGGAAAGCGCCAGCGCGGCCGCAGCCGTGTGGGCATTCGCACGCGCATCCTCAATCTGCGTGTCGCCTTGGACGACGGCGTTCTCTTCGGTGGCAAGATCTGTATAGGTTCCGACCCCTTGGCGGTACGAACGCAGCGCCGCCTCGTAGGCCGTGTGTGCGGCCTGACTCAAAACCGTAGCGGCATCATACTCGGCCAGGCTCGTCAATAATCCATTGTATGCGCGCACCACCTGTTGCGACGCGGAGTCGCGCGCGGCCGCCAGTTGTTCTTGTGCCACCCGCGCTTTGGCGTCGGCCATGGAGATGCGATTTCGCCGCATACCACCGTCAAAGAGGGGGACACTAAACGACAGCAGAATGCTTTGTCCGGGCCGATTAATATGCGAATAAGGACCGCCGTCGGAGTTCAACGAACCAATATTCTGAAAGGCCTGCCCTGCGAGTTCGATCTGGGGATAGTAGGATCGCCGCTCGCCCTTGAGGGCTGCCTCGGCCGCATCCACTTTGCCGAGCGCCGCAATGACATCCGGCCGGTGCGCGAGAGCTTGATCGACCGCCTTGGACACGCTGTCGGCCGGAGCGGGCGGTAGCGGCAACTCTGCGCTATCTACCACATCGATTTGCGTAGCAGCAGGCACGCCGAGGGCTGCAATGAGATTTGCCCGCGCGGTTCTCTCGGCGCCTTCGGCCGCTGCCAGCGTATAGCGTGCTTGAGCCGTTTGTCGCTGCGCCTGCGCCACGGCAACTACAGTGGCGAGGCCGTTATTCTGCTTGGCAACCGCGGCATCCTGAGTGGTAAGAGCGGTACTCAAGGCCTTCTGCGCTGCATGGAGCTTCCCGCGCGCGGCGCCTAAGTCAAAATACGCTTGCGATACGTCGAATATAAGTTTCTGGTGGGCACCGGTGAAGGTCACGTTGGCGACAAAAGAATCTGCGCGCGCGGCTTGCAATTGCGCATCGCGACGGCCGAAGTCGAACAGCAACCATTTCAGAGCCAGCGCGGGAATAATTTCCCGCGTATCGGAGACGAAATAGCCTGCCGGCACCAAGTTTCTTGGCATTGGCAACGGCGTGTGCTGAAAGCCGCCGATCGCTTGCAAGGAAAGCTGCGGAAGATACGCGCTTTCCGCGAGGCCGATACCCGCGGCCGCTTCGCGCGCGGCTTCCCAAGCTTCCCGCGTTTTGGGATTTTCTCTTTCTGCTAGATCGACCAACGCTGCCAGGTCGTACTGCTTCTGCGGAACCGTATAACGGGTATCGCCAAGGGCTTCGGCGCGGCGGATGGCCGATTCAGGAATCGCCCAAGGTTGCGCGGGGCTCGGCGGCGCTTGCGCGACCGCCAGATGAGCGCTGAGCATGCCGGCAGAAAAAAGCAGTCCGACCGTCGAGCGTTCAATGCCGCGGCGGGATCGTTGCGACTCAGCGAGCGCCGTCATGATGCACTTTGACGGATGCGGTTAATCCCACGTGCATGGCAAAGGGGGGCGGGCCATCGAGCCGAACCCAGACAGGAAATCGCTGCGCGACCACCACCCAGTTGAGGTCGCGGCCGACGACTGGAAGACCGGGGCCGCCTTGATCAGTCGATTGCACGCCTGCGCCCAAGCTTTCCACCCGCCCTGCAAAGGCGCGGTTGCTCTCGGACATGGTCCACACCGTCGCACGATCGCCGACGGCGATGCGCGGCAATTCGGTTTCTCGAAAGTCGGCGATCGCATACCACGCATCGGACTTGATGAGACTGAAGACTGGATGGCCGGCGACGGCAAAGGTGCCTTCCGCAATTTGCAATCCGACTACCTTTCCCGCAAACGGGGCACGCAGGGTCGTCAAATCGTAATTGCGCGCGGCATTGGCCGCCGCCGCTTCCGCGCCTTCCAATTGCGCTTCGAGGCTTAAAGTATCGCCCACCGCTTGCCGGGCCTGGGTGGCGCTTCGGGTGAGCGCTTGGAGGGATGCTTCGGCGGAAGCTTCGTTCGTCTTCGCTTCGTCCAACTGCTGTTGCGTAACGAAGCCGGGTTTCACCAACGGCTCAAGCCGCTTGCGCGTGTCCTGGGCAAACCTTAGCTGGTCGCGCGCCTTCTGTACTTGGCTTTCGGCCGCTTGGACGCCGGAACCCTGGGAGGTGACTTGACGTCCCGTCAGAGCGATCTGTGCCTTGAGAGCGGCCACCTGAGCGCGCGCTTGGCGCAGTTGAAATTCATAGGGCACTGGATCAATGACGAGCAGCGGCGCACCTTTTGCAACATCTTGATCATTGGTCACGAGGATCTGGACAATACGTCCGCTGATCTCCGACGCCATCGCCGCGCTGAAGGCAAAGATGCGGGCATCGTGTGTGCGAGGGCGCCGATCGATCGCGAAGACGACGAGAATTCCCAGAACGATGGCGAGTCCGATTGCCACCGTTGCAATCACTTTGCCGCGAAGCGACTTGCCTTCACTCATAGGCATTGTTCAAGCCAGCCATATCAGCCACATCGCGAAGGTGCCTGCACAACCAATCGCTAGCAGCACGACTAAGGGGACGGGTAGTTCCTCGAGCATTCCTAAGGCCTTGAAAATTGCGCGGACTGCGAGTGCCAACGCAAGGCCCGCCAGAGCGCAAACCATCCAGGACGGAAAATACGAGCCTAGAATATTGCGCGAGGGGGCGCCGTCGCAGCCGCCCAGTAAACACAAGAGCGGCGCCGCGCACCACAACCGAGCCGCCGGCGCAAAGCGGCAGAACGCGCCGCCTCGCTCTGGAGAACTTATCGCGATATCCATGAGGAGCAGTGTCATCGGTTTAACCGTCGCCAGCAGTCCCCCCTTTGGGGGAGCGGCTTCGGCCAGGGGCTGCTAGCCTGCATTGTCAAAAAATGCCCGAATGCGATGGAGTAACGATTGACCGGCGCTGTCATCGGTAGCGTGAACGGCCACACCTCGATTGAGAATCGCGAGGCCGCGGCGCGCGGACCGGTCAAATTCGGCATACAAGTCGGAATTTGCTGCGAGCAAGCGCTTTATGACATTGCAGTCGAGCCCGTAGAGCTTGCAATGGGTGCGAGCTGTAGCCGTGGCCGCATAAGGGGCGCCGGTGAGTAGACTGACTTCGCCGAGGTAGTCGCCGGCCCCAATGAAGCCAACCGCGCGCTGGCCAGAAGATTCAGTATGTTGGCTGACTTGAAGAATTCCAGAGACGACGATAAAGAGCATCGCTTCAGTTCCCCCTTGCGCGAACAGCACCTCTCCTGGTTCGAGCGATCTGGGGCTTAAGTGGACGGCTAGTTCGGCCAGTTGTTCCGGCTCCAAGGATTCAAAAAGAACGGTGTCTTGAAGAACTGCCAGCACCGGTTGAAATGACCGGCCCATACCTTGATCGGATGTTTGAGTATCTTGAGCGGCGCACGGAAAGTAGAGACCCGAATAGTAGAGTTGCCGCCTTGAATGCCGGAACAGCAGATCTTTGGTTGTTGACAGGTGTTCAGTATCAGCGACCGAAAAAATCACCCGATATCGACTTTCCGTCAACCCTAGGCATGTCAGCACGACCTTGGATACCGGCACGGGAAGAATGGTGGGGCATAGCATTGTGGCTTGTTGAAGCGTGTCGACGACGTGCTCCGGATTTGCGGCGGCGGGACACGTGAGCTCTATGAAGGCTGAACGAACACGAGTCGGAGAGCTGCGGTTCACGATGTCGACCTTCGCAACCACACTATTGGGGACAATCGCGACATCATCGCCATCGGTGAGAATGCGAATCGAACGCCAATTCATCTGCACCACCGTACCTTCGGTTTTGTCGCCGAGCGAAATGCGATCGCCCACATTGAAGGGCGCTTCAATACCGAATGCGATTCCTGCAAACACGTCCGCCAGGGTGTTCTGCAGAGCAAGACCCAACACGATCGCCAGGACGCCGGAGGTCGCGAGCAGACCGCCGATGGGCAGCGCCAGCACGGAAATCAAGACGACCAATACGGCAGCGGCGTAGATCGCGGCGGCGGTGAGATCAGGAAAGAGCCGTGCCTCGCGCCATTGGCGGTTGTGATTGAGGGTGAATGACATGACCGCAACGAGCACTCGCGCGCCGAACAGCCACCATATACCGGCTACTGCATTCAGCCATAACGAGCTGTCATTGGCTTCTGCACCCTTTCCGGGTAAGGGAAGAGTGTGATGCAGAAAAAGCATGAAGCTCGCGCCGATAAAACACACGAAGTCAAACAAGTAGCGAACCCGCGAGGGGAACGGTCGCAGCGCTATGTAGCTGACAATAACGAAACCAAGGATCAAGACTGGTAACAGTGCTGAAGTCATTGTGCTGTGTCGCCTAATAGGGGCGCTTGTGCGACGCGCGGGCATTTCATCGTAATGCACTTGCCGTTCTGCCTATCTCCCCCCGAAAGGGGGAGCAACCTATATTCCAGACTGCTGTAGGTTCGCGGCCAATCTCGTACTCCCCCAATTGAGGGATAAAGATCTATTAACGAGAGGTGCAGATTGTCAGGACCTGCGCTAGCAGCTTCCGCTCACCCGATGGGGGGGGTGGATGTCTGCCATGTCTCGCGGCAGATTCGTATCTACCCCTCGCTGGGGATGTGACAGTGTTTGCGGCGCCACTGTTCTGCGACGCATCATAGGAGGTTTGAGATGGCTAATGTTGCGGACCGGATAGTTGAGACGCTCGAAGCCGCCAACGTGCGCCGTATTTATGGACTGGTGGGTGATTCGCTCAATGGCATCACCGAGTCGCTGCGCGTACGCGGCAAAATCGACTGGATTCCCGTCAGACACGAAGAAGTCGCGGCATTCGCCGCCGGCGCGCAGGCGCAGCTGACGGGCGAACTCGCTGTGTGCGCCGGGAGCTGTGGCCCCGGCAATTTGCACCTGATCAACGGACTGTTTGATTGCCATCGCAATCGCGTGCCCGTGGTGGCCATCGCGGCTCATATCCCGAGCACAGAGATTGGTTCCAGTTATTTTCAGGAAACCCATCCGCAATCGCTCTTCAAGGAATGCAGCCACTACGTCGAGTTGATCTCTGATCCGGTTCAGGTACCGCGAATCGTCGAAACGGCGATTCGCGAGGCCATCGCGAAGCAGGGCGTCGCGGTCATTGTCATTTCCGGTGATATAGCCTTGAAGGAGGCGGGACCGGTGGCACCCACTCCCAAGCCGGTATCGCGATTGCCTCGCGTGTGTGCAGCCGAGGCGGACATCGAGGACTTGGTCGAGTTTTTGGACAGCGGTGAAAGAACCACACTCCTCTGTGGCGCGGGTTGTGCCGGCGCCCACGATGCCGTGGTAGCCCTCGCAGCCAAACTCAAGGCGCCCATCGTGCATGCGCTGCGCGGCAAGGAGCACATCGAATGGGACAACCCATATGACGTGGGGATGACGGGGCTTATCGGTTTTTCCTCCGGATACCACGCCATGGAGGCTTGCGACACCCTGCTCATGCTCGGCACTGATTTCCCGTATCGGCAATTCTATCCGACGAAGGCTAAAATAGCGCAGATCGATATTCGCGGCGAGAACCTTGGTCGGCGTTGCCGGCTCGATCTTGGCGTGATTGGGGACGTGCGCGAAGTCCTCTCTCGCCTGACCGAACGAGTGCCGGCGAGGGTCGACGATTCGCACCTAAGTGCCGCAGTCAGCCACTACGCCAAAGCCCGGAAAGGTCTCGACGATCTTGCCAACGAGCATTCCAAACACAAACCCATTCATCCACAGCTGGTCGCGAAAGTAGTGAGCGATCTCGCCAGTGAGGATGCGATCTTCACGTGCGACGTGGGCGAGCCGACGGTGTGGGCAGCACGATATATCAAGATGAACGGCAAGCGCCGGCTGCTGGGCTCATTCCTGCACGGATCAATGGCCAACGCGATGCCGCAAGCCATCGGCGCGCAGTTCGCGATGCCTGGCCGTCAGGTCATTTCCATGTCGGGTGATGGCGGCTTCGGGATGCTCATGGGCGATTTGTTGACCGTGCGCCAGTCGAAACTGCCGATCAAAATTGTCATCTTCAACAACGGACTCTTAGGGTTCGTCGACATCGAGATGAAGGCAGGCGGATTTCTGCCGACGGGCACGCGCCTCGACAATCCGGATTTTGCAAGCATGGCCGAATCGATTGGTATTTATGGCGTGCGCGTTGAGGACCCGCGGCAACTGAAATCAGCAATCTCAGCGGCCTTTGCGCACGAGGGTCCTGCCGTCATCGACGTCTTGACTGATCGGCAGGAACTCGTCATGCCGCCCGAGATCAAGCTCGAGCACGCGAAGGGTTTCAGCTTGTGGATGCTCAAGGCGGTGCTCAACGGCGAAGCCAACGAGATCGTGAGTGTGGCGAAGACAGCTCTCATACGCTGATCGGAATTCTCGATATTCGGCTCTCCGACATCAACCAAGGACGCTCCCACTTGAACGCAACCACTGATCTGCCGCGAACCCAGCCTGACACGGCGGCGCGCGCTTTCATCGTCGCCTGGGTGTTCTCACTGGCATTCTATTTTCTCGAATACGCCGTGCGTTCCTCCCCGGCGGTGATGATTCCGCAAGTGGCCAAGACCTTCGGCGTCTCGACGCTCGGCGTCAGCGACATCCTCGGGACGTACTACTACACCTACTCGACCGCGAGTCTCGTCGCGGGGGTCTTGCTCGACCGGTTGGGGGCTAAGTACGTGGTCTCCATAGGGATGGCAATCTTAGGGATTGGGTGTCTCTTATTTATGGTCCCGCAAGAAGGGGCTGGATACCTTGGTCGCTTGCTGCAAGGTGCAGGCTCCGCCTTTGCGTTCACGGGTGCGGTGTATCTTGCCTCGCACGGCTTGCCGGCGCGGCGCCTGGCAACTGCCATCGGCGTCACGCAGTGCGTGGGCATGCTCGGCGGCACGGCCGGGCAACTCGTGGTCGGCCACTGGATCACCGACGGGCTGTCACTCCCACAATACTGGGGCCGCGCGGGGGTCGTCGTGCTCGTTGTGGCGGCGGGTTTGTGGTGGATCACGCCAAAGGAAACACCCAGCATATCGCGTGGAAAAGCGAGTGGCGGAATCCTGTCCACGTACAAAATCGTCTTCTCGAATCCGCAGTCCTACCTTTGCGGCCTTGCCGCCGGGTTGCTGTTTGTCCCGACCACGGTCGGGGACATGGTCTGGGGCGTTCGTTTTTTCGAGACCGATAAATTGTTTTCCTTTTCTGATGCCGTCTTCGCCATTTCGATGGTGCCGCTCGGTTGGGTGTTCGGCTGCCCGCTTCTCGGCTGGCTTGCAGACCGGCTCGGTCGCCGCAAGCCCGTCTATCTGGGCGGTGCAGCGATCATGCTGATCGGCTTCGTGCAACTTATTTACGCTCCGACACTGCT
>DATHFB010000210.1:0-4080 GCA_035318305.1 Steroidobacteraceae bacterium
CGTTGGTGATGTTTTGCTGGCTGCGCCGCACTTCGTTGTACTTCGCCTCGCTGGTGCTCTCGGTGGCGTCCGCATCGCGCATGATCCTGGGGCGTATGAAAACCACCAGGTTCTTCTTCTGCCGCGAGCCGCTGCGCGACTTGAACAGATTGCCGATGATCGGGATGGCGCCGAGCCCCGGCACGCGGTCCTCACTCTCGGTGACCGTGTCCGACATCAGGCCGCCGAGGACGATGATGCCGCCGTCCTCGATCAACACCGTGGTCTTGATGGAGCGTTTGTTGGTCGAAATATCCGCCGAATCGGTGATCTTCGCACCGGGCGAGGAATCTTCCTGCTCGATCTTGAGCTGCACGGAATTGCCCTCGTTGATGTGCGGCGTGACCTTCAATATCGTGCCCACCTCCTCACGTTGGATGGTTTGGAACGGGCTGGACGTGCCAGATACGCTCTGCGTGGTGTTCGAGAAGGAGCCGGTGATCAGCGGGATCTCCTGCGTGACTTTCACTTCGGCTTCTTCATTGTTCATGGTGATAATTGAGGGCGTGGAGATGATGTTGCTGCTGCCGTCGCTGCGCAGCGCTTGAATGAGCGCGGCAAAACTGACGCCATTGTTCACGACTCGGCCTATCGCCACGGTGGCGCCGGTGCCCACCGTCGAGCTGCTGAGGGTGGACGAGCCCGCAATGCCGGGTACGCCCCCGGGTACCGTGGTGGTGGTGCCTTGAGACACGCCTAACGCGGCCGCCGCCAGATCGACGATGCTGGTGCCTGTGCCGGGCAGGTTGATGATGCCGGCCGGCACGGTGGTGTTTCCTTGGCCAAACAACAGCCATTGCACGCCCAGATTCGAGCTCTTATTGACATCGACTTCCACGATGATGGCTTCAACTTGAACCTGTGCGCGGCGGATGTCGAGCTTGTCGATGACGCCCATCAATGACCTCATGATTTTCGGCGGCGCCGTGATAATCAGAGCGTTGGTTGCGACATCGGCCCAAATGGTGACGCTGGCGTCCACATTCGAGCCGCCGCCGCCCTGGGAAGCCGGCGTTGCGATGGGCGGGCCGCCTTGCGCCTTGGCAGAGGCGGTGGCCTGACCTTTGAGCTTGTCGGCGATTTTTTCGGCATCGGCGTAGCGCAGGTAACGGACTTGGATATCGCCGCCCGAGGCCATGGGCGTATCCATGTTGATAATCAGCGCCTTGAGCCGCAGGCGCGCCGAGCGCTCTCCGGTCAACAGAATGCTGTTGGTGCGCTCATCGGCGACGATCTTGACGATGGCGCCGCCGGCTTCGGCGCCTGCGCCCTGATTCAAGGAGTTGACGATGCGCACCACATCGGCGGCGCCCGCGTTGTGCAGCGGGATGACCTCGATGGGTTCATCGCCGCTCTCATCCATGCGCTGGATGATGCGCACCACCCGGCTCACGTTGCTGGCGCGATCGGAAATAATCAGCATGTTGCCGCCCGGGTAGGCGGCAAGGTGTCCATAAGTCGGGATCAAAGGCCGCAGCATCGGCACCAGCTGAGCGGCGCTGACATTCTTCAAGGTCACAATTTGCGTAACGATCTCATCCGACGTCGTACTCACATTGTTCGGCAGGTCGTTGGCCGGCAGTTGCCGCAGGTCCGTATTGGGCACGATCTTGATGACCTTGCCGGACGGCACGGCGACATAACCGTACACCTGCAACACCGCCAGGAAGGCCTCATAGAATGCCGCGGGCGACATCGGTGTCGAGGACACCATGGTGACCTTGGCGTTGACTCGCGGGTCAATGATGAAATTCTTGCCGGTCACTTCACCGACGGCTTGGATGATTTGACCCAGGTCCGCATCCTTGTAGTTCGGCGTGATGGTCGCGCCTTCCTGAGGCTTCGGCTGCTGCGGGGCGGCCGGTAGCATCACCGACACCAGCAAGCCCGACAGCGCCATTACCGCCGCAATCCTGCGTTTGGATTGAAATTCAGTCGACTTAGGTGTCATGGGTACTCGCATGTTGAACGGCTTCGACCGCCGCTGACGCTATTCGTTTGAATTTTCATTGGGATTGTTGGGTGGTGGTGGTGGTGGCGTGGCGCCGCTGGGCGCGGGTGTCGTGCTGTTGTTTGGCTCGTTCTCCAAATCCTTGGTCGCCTGTGCCGCTACCTGTGCGATGTTCAACGTAATGTCCTGTTTTTGACCGCCGCGTTCGATGGTCACGGTGACGTGATCGGAGGTCTGAATCGTGTTGAACACATCCTGACTGCGTTGCGGGTCATCCAACGGCGTGCCGTTGATGGCGGTCACCAAATCTCCTGATTTCAGGCCCAGCTTGCTGAATATCGCTCGATTTCGTCCAGGATAAGCGCGAAAGCCTCTCAGTTTACCCGCCGCATTGTCGTACGAGGCCACGGTTCGCATCACTTGGTCAAGAATGCTGGGGTCCTGCTGAACCATGCGCCGTATGTTGTCGACGGCGGCGGCGGTGCGGGGATCGGCCCCGGGACGGCGCAAGGCGGAAACCGCGCGCCCGGCGGAAGGCGGTAGCTGGCGCGGCAACAGCAGCGTTTCCAGTGCACCCCCTCGATCCAGAATGACGTGATCGAGGTAGACCGAATGCAAAGACGCGCCGCCGATGCGCTCGCCCACCGAATAGACCTTGGAGGGGCTGCCGGCGTCGCTAATGATCGCCACCCCGCGCTTCGGGTCTTGGGTGGCAATCGTGCCGGCAAGCAACAGATTGGCCGAGCTTTGCGGCGCGTTTTCAGGATCTTGAGTCGATGGGTCGACCACCGCCACACCGAACAAATGGGCCGAAACGACCGTTTGGATGTCCACGCCGGAGCGCTGCGGGCGGGGCGCGGAAGTCGTGACAACCGGTTGCGGCGACTTCAAGGGCTTGGAAATGAACGAATAACCGATTTGCAGCAACTGCAGCAAGATCAGCGCGGCAAACACCAGCGACACCAGCTTAGGTCCCTGGGCTCGTAGCCGGGACAACCATTCATTTGCGTGCGTATCGAGCATTTAAGGTGTGTTTAACGCCGTGACATCAGTTGCGTGAGAAGGCCATCCCGTCACCCGCGGTGGTAACCGTGGCGGCAATCATACGGGCTCTGCGCTTGGACGCTCAAGCATTTGTTTTTGCTTGTAAAGTAAAGTGACAGTGAATGGCGACACTCCTTAAAAAAACGTGCCCGGGCAGCGCATTTAATGGATCCTGCGACGAGGTTCGGCTTTCATGTCTTGTAAAGCGCCCAACCGCGCCCTATAAACTGATAACTCATGAGTGACATTGAACGCGGGCGGGATGGAACGAGCTTAATCGTCGAGGAAGCGGCGCCCAAGCTCAAAAGACCGCCTCTGTATCAAGTAGTTCTGATAAATGACGACTACACTCCCATGGAGTTTGTGGTCGACATCCTGCAGCGGTTCTTCGCTATGGACCGTACCAAAGCTACTCGGGTTATGCTGGAGGTCCATACCAAGGGCAAAGGAGTCTGTGGCGTCTTCACTTATGAAATTGCAGAGACCAAGGTGGCTCAAGTAATCGCGTATGCGCGACAACATCAGCATCCCCTGATGGCAACGCTAGAAGAGGCGTAAAGTGCTAAGTCAAGAACTGGAATTTTGCTTGAATGATGCGTTTGCCGGTGCGCGCGAGGCGCGGCATGAATTCATGACCGTGGAGCATCTGCTGCTCGCGATCGTAGATACCCCCAAGGTGCGGGAAATCTTGAAGTCTTGCGGCGCCGACACCGCCAAGCTCAAGACCGAACTCAAACAATTCATCGATCAAACCACGCCGCGTTTGCCCACCGGCGAGGACCGGGACGTGCAGCCCACATTGGGGTTTCAGCGGGTCCTGCAGAGGGCCGTGTTTCACGTCCAGTCGAGCGGCAAGAAAGAAGTTACCGTCGCCAATGTGCTGGTGGCGATTTTCAGCGAAAAACAGTCCCACGCCGCATACCTGCTCAGCATGCAGGATGTCTCGCGCCTGGACGTGGTCAATTTCATCGCGCACGGCTTGTCCAAAGCCGGGGGCGAGGAGCGCAGTGAACGGGACGATAGCGCGGCCTCTCCCGACGCTGAGC
>DATHFB010000211.1:0-17387 GCA_035318305.1 Steroidobacteraceae bacterium
GCGTTCATCAAAGTCGAAAGGGCGGCTAACTTAAAACTTTCGCATTAATTGGGCAAGATTCCTCTGATTTGCGGCAAGATGTTCCCATGTTCATCCGGCAACTCGATTACTTGGTCACGCTCGCCCGCGAAAAGCATTTCGCCAAGGCGGCTGAAGTGTGTCATGTATCGCAGCCCGCCTTGTCCTCGGCGATTCGCAGTCTGGAAAAGGAACTCGGCATCATGATCGTCCAGCGGGGACGGCGCTTCATGGGACTGACGGCCGAGGGCGAACGCGTGCTCGTGTGGGCGCAGCAAACGCTCGCCTCGCTGTCGCATATGCGCGAGGATGCGGCGATCGCGAAATCCAGCATGGCCGGTACGCTGCGCGTCGGCGCGATTCCGACGACCATGCCCGTCGCGGCGTTCATCACGGCGCCCTGTCGTGCAGCCTACCCCAGCATCCGCTACGCCGTTTCATCGTTGAGCACCGAAGCCATCGCCGGTCAATTGGACCGGTTCGAACTCGATCTGGGCCTGACCTACCTGGATGAGAAAACCCTTGATGGATTCGAATCGCTGCATCTGTTCAATGAACGTTATGTTCTCCTGGCCGCGCGCAAGGCGGCACTCGAACCGGAGCTCACCTGGGAACAGGCAGGACGGCTGCCGTTGTGTCTGCTGACCGGCAAGATGCGCAACCGCCAAGTGATCGATGCGGCCTTTCGGCGTGTTGGCGCGACAGCGGACGTCATCTTCGAGACCGATTCGATTTTTTCGCTGTACGCTCATGTCAGCGAAGCGGGTCTGTACAGCATCGTGCCGCACAGCCTGCTGAACTTTTTCGACATGGCCAAAGTGCAAGCGCGGCCGCTGACGCCCCATCTGACGCGCGCCATCGGCTTGATCGCGCGCAATCAACCCGCGCTTGCGCCCATTACCGCGGCCGTCTGGGACATTGCGCGCGGTCTCGAGCTGCAACGGCGATTCGACCTCGCGCTGGCCCCGGAGCCTTTCTGAATACTCCAGGCTCCTGGTGTTCGCTCGTCATCAGCCGCAGCTATCACCTGATCAGTCCAAAGCATTAGACCGCCGTCTCGCTTGATTCCACACTGAAAGCAGGCACTTCAGTGAATCAGGAGATACCGCATGGACCAGAAAGTCGATCTTAAACACTACGAATTGTTCATCGATGGCAAGCATGTCGCGCCGACGACCGGCGAGTACACCATCGATCTTGATCCGGCCACTGAAGAGCCCATCGCCGAAGTGGCGCAAGGCGGCAAGGCGGACGTCGACAAGGCCGTCGGCGCGGCCAGAGCCGCGTTAAAGGTTTGGGGCGCGCTGCGCGCGGCCGAACGGGGCCGCATATTGCAGCGAGCCGCAGCCTTGTTGGAGCAACACCAAGATGAGCTCGTTGAGATTGAAAGTTTGGATGCCGGCAAGCCGCTCGCGGCGGTACGGCGCCAGGACATGCCTGCGGTCATCGACACGGTGCGCTACTACGCGGGCTGGTGCGACAAGATTACCGGACAGGTCATTCCGGCGCGCCCGGACGCCTTGACCTACACCGTGCGTGAGCCGGTCGGCGTGGTCGCCGCCATCGTGCCTTGGAATTTTCCGCTCATGATCGGCATGTGGAAAATCGCACCCGCGTTGGCATGCGGGTGCACGGTGGTGGTCAAGCCGGCGGAGTTGACGCCACTGTCGATGTTGCGCGTCGCGGAGCTTTTCCTCGAGGCCGGTCTGCCGCCGGGCGTACTGAACGTCGTTTGCGGGAAGGGCAGCGTCGTCGGCGAGGCGCTGGTGCGTCATCCCGGCGTCGATAAAGTCACCTTCACCGGTTCACCGAAAGTCGGCCGCGGCATCATGCAAGGCGCCGCCGGCAACTTCAAAAAGGTCACTTTGGAACTCGGCGGAAAATCCGCCAACTTGATTTTTGCGGACGCGAATTTGGATCGCGCGGTGCGCGCGGCATCCTCGGGAATCTTCTTCAACGCCGGCCAGGTCTGCTCGGCGGGCTCGCGGGTGCTGGTGGAACGTTCGGTGTATGACGAGGTCGTGCAGCGATTGGCGGAACGAGCGCGCGCCATCCGCGTCGGCGATCCCGCCGATCCAAAAACCACGATGGGACCGGTCATCTCCGCCGGGCAGATGAACACCGTGTTGGACTACATCGACATCGGCAAGGCGGAAGGCGCGTCGGTGGTGACGGGCGGGGCGCGGGTCGGCGATCAGGGTTATTTCGTGCAGCCCACGGTATTCGCCAACGTTGAGCACGAGATGCGAATTTCGCAAGAAGAGATATTCGGGCCGGTTCTGTCCGTCATTCCCTTTGACGATGAGCAAGATGCGCTGCGAATTGCCAACGGCACGGCGTACAGTTTGGCGGCCGGCGTATGGAGCGCCGATATCGGACGCGTGCATCGCATCGCGGCGGAATTGAAGGCCGGTACCGTGTGGATCAACACTTACGGGTACACCGACGTGCGCCTGCCCTGGGGCGGGTCGGGTGAGTCGGGCCTGGGCCGGGAGCACGGGGAGGCGGCCATCGAGAACTTCACGCAACCCAAGGCCATCTGGCTGGCGCTCGAGCAATAGGTAGGTTGCTTCGAACGAATAAGTAATGCGCAAGCGCCGCGCCGGCGGTAGCCGGTCGCGGCTACACCCAAAATTGTGCGGCGCGAGGGATTCACTCGTGCGATTATCTCTCCACGGTTTACGTAGGACGATTCCTACACAAATTTCTGTCCGGTCTGCGACCGGATGCTTGGACTTTCAGTGGTGCCTTTGCCAAGATTTCGCGCCATGGGTATGCCGAAGAAAGCCGGAGTGAAGCGGCTGAGACACGCCCACGAGACGATTCAAGTGGTTGACTTAGGGATGAAAACAACGCTGCCTCGCGCCTGTTTCAAGTGCGGCCTGGAGACCGAATAATGGATCAAAATTCGCCCGGCACCGCGCGTAGCGGTGCGAAGGCTCGCAAAGGCGCGCTCGCAGCTCGCGCGGCAGTCAAGCCGCGCAACAGCAAAAGCAGCAAAAGCACAAACGGCAACGGCAAGAGGGCGGCCGCCGACGGCCACGCTCATAGCGCGCCCGATCTCAATCAACCCAAATTGCTCGATGCATTGCACGCCATGCAGGCCGGCGATTTCTCCGTGCGCTTGCCGGGACACCAAGTCGGCGTCGCCGGCAAGATTTGCGATGCTTTCAATACCATCGTTGCGGCGAATCAACGCATCGCGCAACAGTTGGAGCACGTCGGCGAGGTGGTCGGTCACCAAGGCAAGACGCGCACGCGCGTGCGATTCGGATTGTCGGATGGCGCGTGGGCCGACATGGAAGGCTCGGTCAATGCGTTGATCGATGACTTGTTGTGGCCGACGACGGTCGTCACCCGCACGGTCAGCGCGGTCGCGCGCGGCGACCTGTTGCAGACCGTGCCGTTGGATGTCGGCGGCCGGCCGTTGAAGGGTGAGTTCCTGCGCTCCGCGAACATCGTCAATACGATGATCAAGCAGCTCAGCATATTCACGTCCGAAGTGACGCGCGTGGCGCGCGAAGTCGGCACCGACGGCAAGCTTGGCGGCCAAGCGCAGGTTCGCGAGGTGACAGGCGTTTGGAAGGACCTGACCGAAAGCGTGAACTCGATGGCGTCGAATCTGACCGCGCAAGTTCGCAATATCGCCGATGTCACGATTGCGGTGGCCAACGGCGATTTGTCGAAAAAGATCACGGTCGATGTGCGCGGCGAGATTCTGCAGCTCAAGGAGGCCATCAACACCATGGTGGACCAGCTGCGCTCCTTCGCCTCCGAAGTGACGCGTGTGGCGCGCGAAGTCGGTACCGAGGGAAAGCTCGGCGGGCAGGCATTGGTGCCGGGAGTGGCGGGCACCTGGAAGGATCTCACCGATTCGGTCAATGCGATGTGCGGCAATCTCACGGCGCAGGTCAGAAACATCGCGCAGGTGACGACTGCCGTGGCGCGCGGCGATTTGTCGCGCAAGATCACGGTCGATGTCTCGGGCGAAATCCTCGAACTGAAGGAGACCATGAACACCATGGTCGATCAGCTCAATGCATTTGCCGGAGAAGTGACGCGCGTGGCGCGCGAAGTGGGCACCGAGGGACGATTGGGCGGGCAGGCGCAGGTGCCCGGCGTTGCCGGAACCTGGAAAGACCTGACCGACAACGTCAATTCGATGGCGTCGAATTTGACGGCGCAGGTGCGCAATATCGCGGAGGTGTCGACCGCCATTGCCAGCGGCAATCTCGCGAAGAAGATCACCGTCACCGTGTCGGGCGAGATCCTGGAGCTGAAGGAAACCATCAACACGATGGTGGATCAGCTCAACGCCTTTGCGTCCGAAGTCACGCGTGTGGCGCGCGAAGTCGGCACCGAGGGCCGATTGGGCGGCCAGGCCAATGTGCGCGGCGTTGCCGGCACCTGGAAAGATCTGACCGAGAACGTCAACTCCATGGCCTCGAATCTGACCGGCCAGGTTCGCAACATCGCCGAAGTGACCACCGCGGTGGCCAACGGCGACTTGTCGAAGAAAATTACGGTGGACGTCAAGGGCGAGATCCTCGAACTGAAGGACACCATCAACACGATGGTGGATCAATTGAACGCGTTCGCCGGCGAAGTGACGCGCGTGGCGCGTGAGGTCGGCACCGAGGGCAAGCTGGGCGGTCAAGCGCAGCTCAAGGGCGTGGCGGGCACGTGGAAGGATCTGACCGATTCTGTGAATTCCATGGCCTCGAACCTCACCGGCCAAGTGCGCAACATTGCCGAAGTCGCGACCGCGGTGGCGCAAGGCGACTTGTCGAAGAAAATCACGGTCACGGTGTCGGGCGAGATTCTGCTGCTCAAGGAAACCTTGAACACCATGGTCGATCAGCTGCGCTCTTTCGCCGGCGAAGTAACCCGCGTGGCGCGCGAGGTCGGCACCGAGGGCCGTCTCGGCGGCCAGGCGCAGGTGCCGGGTGTGGCGGGCACCTGGAAGGACTTGACCGACTCGGTCAACTCCATGGCCGGAAATCTCACGGCGCAGGTGCGCAACATTGCGGAAGTCTCGACTGCCATCGCGAACGGCGATTTGTCGCGCAAGATCACGGTGGACGTGCGCGGCGAAATTCTGCAGCTGAAAGAAACGCTCAATACCATGGTCGATCAGCTCAATCGATTTGCGTCGGAAGTGACGCGCGTGGCGCGCGAGGTGGGCACCGAAGGCAAGCTGGGCGGCCAGGCCAACGTGCCGGGCGTTGCCGGCACGTGGAAGGATCTGACCGAGAACGTCAATTCCATGGCGTCGAATTTGACCGGCCAGGTGCGCAATATCGCCGAGGTCACCACCGCAGTGGCACGCGGCGACTTGTCGCGCAAGATCACGGTGGATGTGAAGGGCGAAATTCTCGAGCTGAAAAACACCATCAATACCATGGTCGATCAGCTCAACGGCTTCGCGGGCGAGGTTACCCGCGTGGCGCGCGAGGTGGGCACCGAGGGCAAGCTGGGCGGGCAAGCGCAGGTGCCCGGCGTTGCCGGAACGTGGAAGGACCTGACCGATAACGTCAACTCGATGGCCGGCAATCTAACCGCGCAGGTGCGCAATATCGCTGAAGTGGCGACTGCGATCGCCACCGGCGATCTGTCGCGCAAGATCACGGTGGACGTGCGCGGCGAAATCCTGCTGTTGAAAGAAACGCTGAACACCATGGTCGATCAACTTCGTTCCTTCGCCGGTGAAGTGACGCGCGTGGCGCGTGAAGTGGGCACCGACGGCCGCTTGGGCGGCCAGGCGGTCGTGCCCGGCGTTGCCGGCACGTGGAAGGATCTGACCGACAACGTCAATTTGCTGGCCGCGAACCTGACGACGCAAGTCAGAAACATCGCCGAAGTAACCACGGCGGTGGCGCGCGGCGATCTGTCCCGCAAGATCACGGTGGACGTGAAGGGCGAAATTCTCGAGCTGAAAAACACCATCAACACCATGGTGGACCAGCTCAACGGCTTCGCCGGCGAAGTGACGCGCGTCGCCCGCGAAGTCGGTACCGAAGGGCGCCTCGGCGGTCAGGCGCAGGTACCCGGCGTCGCCGGCACGTGGAAGGACTTGACCGATACCGTCAATGTCATGGCGGCGAATCTGACGGAGCAGGTGCGCGGCATCGTCAAGGTCGTGACCGCGGTCGCCGACGGCGACTTGAAGCAAAACCTCACCGTTGCCTCCAAAGGCGAGGTGGCGGCGCTGGCCGAAACCATCAACAACATGACAGACACGTTGGCGACATTCGCCGATCAGGTCACGACAGTGGCGCGCGAGGTTGGCGTCGAGGGCCGGCTGGGCGGCCAGGCCAACGTGCCGGGCGCCGCCGGCACGTGGAAGGACCTGACCGGCAACGTGAATTTGCTGGCTGCCAATCTCACCACGCAGGTGCGCGCCATCGCCGAGGTCGCCACGGCCGTGACCAAGGGCGACTTGACGCGCTCGGTACAGGTCGAAGCTCGGGGCGAGGTTGCCGAACTCAAAGACAACATCAACACGATGATCGGCAATCTGCGCCTGACCACCGATCGCAACACGGAACAAGATTGGCTCAAGACCAACCTGGCGCGCTTCACCAACATGCTGCAGGGTCAGCGCGACTTGACCACGGTGGGCCGCATGCTGCTGACCGAGCTGGCGCCCCTGGTCGGCGCACAGCGCGGCGTGATCTATCAGGTGCAGACGGATGGCGCAAGCGTTGCGCTGAACCTGCTGTCCGCCTATGCGGACGATGTGTCCAACGGCTATGCGCAACATCTGGAACTCGGCGAGGGGCTCATCGGGCAATGCGCGCGCGATGCGCGGCGCATGTTCATCACCGACATGCCGGCCAGTGTGGTGCCCATCAGTTCCGGCCTGTTCCGGGCGCCGCCGCGCAATGCCATCGTGCTGCCGGTATCCTTCGAAGGACAGGTCAAAGCGGTCATCGAACTCGCTTCGCTGGCAGCATTCACCGATCTGCAGAAGTCGTTCCTGGAACAGCTGACGACCTCGATCGGCATCGTGTTGAATTCGATCGAAGCGACCATGCAGACCGAGGGGCTGCTGAAGCAATCGCAGCAGCTCGCCACCGAGCTGCAGACTCAGCAGCGCGAATTGCAGCAGACCAACGAGCAGCTCGAACAAAAAGCGCAGCAGCTCGCCGACCGCAACGTCGAGGTGGAGGCGAAGAATCAGGAAATCGAGCAGGCGCGGCGCGCCGTGGAAGAGAAGGCCACCGAGTTGGCGCTGACCTCCAAGTACAAGTCGGAATTCCTGGCGAACATGTCGCACGAATTGCGCACGCCGCTCAACAGCATTTTGATTTTGGGCCAGCAGCTTACGGAAAATCCGGAAGGCAACTTGAGCCATAAACAGGTCGAATTCGCCCGCACCATTCATGGCGCCGGCACCGATCTTTTGAATCTGATCAGCGACATTCTCGATTTGTCGAAGATCGAATCCGGTACCGTATCGGTGGACGCTGAAGAGGTTTATTTCAACAACCTGCTGGATATGATCGGCCGGCCGTTCCGTCACGAGGCGGAAAATCGCAAGCTGCAGTTCGAGATCGCGATTTCGCCCGACTTGGATCGCAGCATCATCACCGACTCGAAGCGCCTGCAGCAAGTGCTCAAGAACCTGTTGTCCAACGCGTTCAAATTCACGGCGGAGGGCGGCGTGAAACTCACCGTGTCGCCGGCGGCGAGCGGCTGGAACGCCGATCATGCGATATTGAAGCATGCGCCGTCCGTGGTGGCCTTCGAGGTGTCGGATACCGGCATCGGCATCCCGCCCGAGAAGCAACGCATCATCTTCGAGGCGTTTCAGCAGGCCGATGCAGGAACCAGCCGTAAATATGGCGGTACCGGTTTGGGGTTGGCGATCAGCCGCGAGCTTGCCAATCTATTGGGCGGCGAAATTCAGTTGCGCTCGACGCCCGGGACGGGCAGTTCCTTTACGCTGTATCTGCCGCTCACGTATGTCGGCGGCGCCTCCACGAGGGGCAGCGCAACCGGCACAGGCGCGCCGGCTGCCGGCAGCGGCGCGATGGCGCAGATGCGCCTCGCCGAGCGGCCGCCCGAGCCGATCATCGATGACAGGAACAATCTCGCGCCAAACGACAGCGTGGTGCTCATCGTCGAGGACGATCCGCATTATTCACGCGTCATGGTCGATCTTGCGAAAGACGAGGGATTTAAAGTATTGGTCGCGCATCGCGGCGCGGACGCTCTCGCGCTGGCTCGTGCGCATCATCCGAGCGCGATATCCCTCGATATTTTCCTGCCGGATATGCTCGGCTGGACGGTGTTGAGCCAACTGAAGCAAGATCCGGCGACGCGGCATATTCCCGTGCAGATCGTCACCTTGGATGAGGATCGCCATCACGGACTGTCACGGGGGGCGTTCTCGTTCGTGCAAAAGCCCACGACCACGGAAGGGCTGGAGAACGCCTTTGCGCGCATCAAGGGATACGCAAAATCGCGGCGCAAGCGTTTGTTGCTGATCGAAGATGACGCGGCCGAGCGCAGCAGCGTCATGGAGCTGCTGGGCTCGGGCGACATCGAGATCATACCGGTCGACACGGGCGCGAGCGCGCTGCTGCAGCTCAGGGATATTGCCATCGATTGCGTCGTGCTCGACCTGAAGCTGCCGGACATGTCCGGGTTCGAAGTGCTGGAGCGAATCCGCGACGATGCATCGCTCTGCGATATCCCGGTGGTGGTGTTCACCGGCCGTGAGCTCTCGCCCGATGAAGACGCCAAACTTCATACCTTGGCGCGCAGCGTGGTGGTGAAGGGCGTGGAATCGCCGGAGCGGTTATTGGATGAGACCGCGCTATTCCTGCATCGCGTCGTGGGCGATCTGCCGCCGAGCAAGCAGCGCATGCTGGAGCGCTTGCACAGTTCCGACGACGACCTGATGCGCCGCACGGTGCTGTTGGTGGACGATGATGCGCGGAACATCTTTGCCTTGAGCAGTGTGCTCGAGCGGCGCGGCATGGAAGTGCTCACCGCGACGACCGGCAGCGAGGCAATCGCGGTGTTGGATGCGCGCCCCGATGTCGCCATCGTGCTGATGGACATCATGATGCCCGGCATGGATGGCTATGAAACCATGCAGGCGATTCGCGCCAATCCCGCCCATCGCCGCCTGCCGATTCTCGCTTTGACGGCGAAGGCGATGAAGGGTGATCGCGAAAAGTGCCTCGAAGCGGGAGCTTCCGACTACCTGGCCAAACCGGTGAACATACAACAATTGATGTCTGCATTGCGGATGTGGCTGCATCGCTAACGAGAAAAAAATGACCGCCACCGACAAGGTGAATATTCTTTTGGTCGACGATCAGCAGGCGAAGCTGCTGAGTCACGAGGTCGTGCTCGCCGAAATCGGCGAAAATCTGCTCAAGGCGAGTTCGGCGCGCGAAGCGTTCGAGTGCTTGCTGAAAAACGAGGTTGCGCTGATTCTCATCGATGTGTGCATGCCGGACCTGGATGGATTCGAGCTCGCTTCCATGATCCGCGAACACCCGCGATTTCAAAATACGGCGATCATCTTCGTTTCCGCGGTGATGATGGCGCACATCGATCAATTGCGCGGCTACATGGCGGGCGGCGTGGACTACGTGCCGGTGCCGGTGGTCCCTGAATTGTTGCGTGCCAAGGTAAAGGTCTTTGTGGAGCTGTATCGGAAAACCCGGCAGCTCGAACAATTCAACGCCGACCTCGAACGGCGCGTCGAGGAACGCACCGCGGAATTGCGAAAGTTCAACGAGGAACTCGAACTGCGGATCGAGGAGCGTACGCGTGAACGCGAACTCGCGCTGGCGCAGCTGTTCGAAGCGCAGAAAATGGATACGATCGGCCGTTTGACCGGCGGCGTCGCGCATGACTTCAATAATTTGCTCATGGCGGTGCTGGGAAGCCTCGCTCTATTGGAGAAGCGGCTGCCTGAGGATCCGCAAATACGCCGGCTGTTGCAAAACGCCATTCAAGGCGCGGATCGCGGCAAGGCGCTGACGCAGCGACTGCTGGCATTTTCCCGCCGCCAGGAACTCAAGCCCCAGGCAGTTGACCTTGGGCAACTCGTGCGTGGCATGGAAGAGCTGCTGAAGCGCGCCGTCGGGCATGGGATCGTGTTCAGCAGCGAGTTCTCCGATGATCTGCCGCCGGTCTTGGTGGATGCCAATCAACTCGAATTGGCATTGCTCAACGTGGCCTTGAACGCGCGCGACGCGATGGCCGAAGGCGGCAGCGTGAAGATCACGGCTGAGGCCAGTACCGTGGGGACGCAGGCGACCTCTTGGCGACGCGCTGCCAACGGCGCCGGCAAGCCTTTCAGCGGCGCCGGCGACGGCGCCTTGCCACCGGGCGACTATGTGCGAATCACCATCGTCGACACGGGTGTCGGCATGGACGAAGCCACTCTGGCCAAGGCAACCGAGCCGTTCTTTACGACGAAGGGGCCTGGCAAGGGGACAGGCCTCGGCCTGTCGATGGTGCACGGCCTGGCGGCGCAATCGGGCGGACTGTTGCGAATTAGCAGCGCGCCGAAAGCGGGAACCGTCGTCGAGCTGTGGTTGCCGAGGGCCAATTGCGCGCCCGCAGCGGTGACGCGCGCGCCGGAGTCGCCAACCCAGAGCAAGCCCGAGACCACGCCGTGCACAGTACTCATCGTCGATGACGATTCGCTCGTCATGACGGGCACCGCCGCGATGATTTCGGACCTGGGCCACACGCCGGTCGAGGCGCACTCCGGTGCCGAGGCGCTCAACTTGCTGGATTCCGGTCTCAAAGTCGACGTGGTGCTAACGGACCATGCCATGCCGAGCATGACCGGCTTGCAGCTTGCCGGATGGATTCAAGAGAAATTTCCCGGCTTGCCTATCATCTTGGCGACCGGTTACGCAGAGCTGCCGGTCGATCCTTCGAGCTTGGGGATAGCGAGACTGGCGAAACCATGTACGCAGCACGAAATTGCCGTGGCCATTCACACGGCAGTGTTCGCAAACGATCGAGTGGCATTGTCGGGAGCCGCGAACTAAGCTTTGCACCATGAAGTTTTGCATCTACGGCGCGGGCGCGATCGGTGGCTATCTCGCCGTAGAGCTGGCGCTGTCGGGCCAGGAGGTGTGCGTGATTGCACGCGGCGCTCACCTCGAGGCGATTCAAGAGCGCGGATTGACGCTGCACATTCAAGGCGGCGTGAAAGTGGCCAGAGTGCCCGCGGATTCGGACCCCCGCGCTTTTGGTCCCCAGGACATGGTGATATGCGCACTGAAGGCGCACCAAGCTTTCGAGTGCGCCGGGTCGTTTGCGCCCCTTTTCAAGCCGGACACGGCGGTGGTGACCGCGATGAACGGCATTCCCTGGTGGTACTTCTACAAAAACGGCGGCCGTTTCGAGGGGCAGTACCTGGAGACGGTCGATCCCGGAGGGCGCCAATGGAGCAGCATTGGGCCGCAACGCGCGATCGGTTGTGTGGTTGAGCCTGCATGCGAAGTGATCGCGCCGGGAGTCATCGCGCACCACCGGTTCAATCGCTTCATCATCGGTGAGCCCGATGGCAGCCGATCCCGTCGAGTGGAGGAATTGAGCCAGGCGTTGACCGCCGCCGGATTTGATGCGCCCGTGCGCGACAATATCCGCTGGAACATTTGGCTGAAGCTGTGGGGCAATGTTTGCTTCAATCCCATCAGTGCGCTGACCGGTGCAACCCTGGGCCGCATGATTGGCAATCCGGACCTAAGGGCATTGTGCAAGACCATGATGCTGGAGACGCAAGCGGTCAACGAAGCGCTCGGCGTTCACATTCCGGCCGATATGATGGATCGAAGGCTTGCCGGCGCCGCGTCGGCCACCGACCATAAGATGTCGATGCTGCAAGACCTGGAGCGCGGGCGTAGCCTCGAAATCGACGCGCTGGTCGGCGTGGTGCAGGAACTGGGCCGGCTCACAGCGGTAAAAACGCCGCTGGTCGATGCCGTGTTGGCGCTGATCAAGGAGCGCGCTTCCGGGCTAACGGGGTAAGATCGAACCATGCATACAGCCTATATCACTCATGCTGATTGCCTGCGTCACGAGATGGGCGCAGGACATCCGGAATGTCCCGATCGATTGAACGCCGTCAACGAGGAAATGCGCTCCTCCGGATTGCTCAGCGAATTGCGCTGTCTCGAGGCGCCGCTGGCGAACGCCGACGATCTGAAGCGGGTGCACCGCGCAGCCTACGTCGACGCGATATTCGAGAACGCACCCAGCGAAGGGTATGTACAGCTGGATCCGGATACGGCGATGAACCCGTTCAGTTTGGCCGCGGCGCAGCGCGCGGCGGGCGCCGGCGTGTTGGCGGTGGATGAGGTCATGGCGGGGCGATCAGCCAATGCGTTCTGCGCCGTTCGCCCTTGCGGCCATCATGCCACCCAAGGGCGGTCCATGGGCTTCTGCATTTTCAACAATATCGGCGTTGCGGCAGCCTATGCGTTGGAAAAGAAGGGACTTGAACGGGTCGCGATCATCGACTTCGATGTGCACCATGGCAACGGTACCGAAGACATGTTCAGCCCCACCCATTGGCACAAGCGGCTGCTGATGGCGAGTTTTTTTCAGCATCCCTTCTACCCCTACAGCGGCGCGTCGAATCCCGCGCCCAACATGATCAATGTGCCCTTGGCCGCGGGCAGCGGCGGCGCCGCTGCCAAAAAAGCCGTGGAAACGCAATGGCTGCCGGCGCTGGAGAGCTTCAAGCCGCAGATGATTTTCGTTTCCGCCGGATTCGATGCGCACAAAGAAGATCTGCTGGGGGGCATGGCCTTGGTCGAAGCCGACTACGCTTGGATGACCCGCGAACTGAAACAGGTGGCCGCTCGACATTCGCAGGGCCGCATGGTTTCGATGCTCGAGGGCGGCTACAACTTATCGGCGCTCGGCCGCAGCGCGGTTGCCCATGTCAGGGCGCTGTCGGAGCCGTAGCCCTAGGTATAGAGTCTGCCGACGCTTTCGGCCACGCACACGGGCTTCGCCTGACCCTCGCGTTCGACGGTAACTTCGGTAACGACTTGCACGCCGCCTTCAATAGGCTCGAAAGAAAGCAGCTTGAAGTGCGCTCGCAGCCGGCTGTTGACCGGAACCGGTGCCGGAAAGCGGACGCGATTGAGGCCGTAGTTGACCGACATGCGCGCACCGTCGACTTTGTGCGAACTGCGGATGAAGTAAGGCAACAAACTCAAGGTTAGAAATCCGTGCGCGACGGTGCTGCCGAACATGCCGGCGGCGGCGCGCTTGGGATCCACGTGAATCCATTGATCATCGCCCGTCACATCCGCGAATTTGTCGATGCGCGTCTGGTCGATGGTGACCCAGTCGCTGGTCCCAATGGGCGAACCGACCAGTGCTTCTAGTTCGGCTAAATTTTGATAGTTTTTCACACTCACCTCTGGCTGGCTATGATCGCACAGGCATCCGCCGCTGGGGACAGGCGGTTTTGAGGCGCTGGGCCAAGTATTTTGGTGCGCAGGAAGCGCGGTGCTATGCTGCACAGGGCAGAGTGTGGCAGTTCTTCGGGGCAGGCGATCGACGACGACATAACGACGTTGAAGCGTTGAGGCGGGCACTTGAAAGACATAATACGGACAGTTTTTTCGCCATCCGATCGTCACCTGCGCTGGTTCGGTGCATCTCTGGCGGCGGGCGCGCTGGCGGCCTGGCCGGGATGGACGGGAGCGACCGCTCCTGAAGTCTCACCGCCGGCGAGGCCGTTTGTCGACCCCATCGATGAGTTGACCGAAATCATGGTTGAGGCGCGCGAGCCGCGCTATGTGTCCCCAACGCGCCGGGACCAGATCGGACGCATTTGGGCACCGGTGATGATCAATGGACGCGGACCCTTCCGCTTGGTGCTCGACACGGGTGCCAGCCACAGCGCGATTACTGCCCTGGTCGCTTTGGCGCTGGGCATTCCCACGGATCGTTCTCCGCCGGTAATCCTGCGCGGCGTCACCGGATTTGCCACCGTGCCGACCATACGCGTAGATACTTTGAGTGTGGGCGACGTGGCGATCGATCAGGCGATTCTGCCGATTGTGCCGGACGCCTTGGGCGGCGCCGAAGGGGTGCTGGGCTCTGAAGGCCTGGTCGGCAAGCGAATCTTCATCGATTTTCGTCGTGATAAAATCAATATTTCGTATTCGAAGAACGAGCGCTCCGGTCCCGGATTCATCAGTGTGCCGTTCCACTCGCTGCGCGGCACCTTGGTGGTCGTGGACGCATTTGTGGGCCAAGTCCGCTGCAAGGCAATCATCGACACCGGTGGGCAAGTCACGATCGCGAATCTTGCGCTGAAGGACGCTCTGTCGCGCGCAGGCGGTTCATCCAGGAGCAGAATCGACTCGATCATCGGTGCTACCAAGGATGTTCAAAAGGGAGAACTGATGGACACGCCCGCGATAGGCTTGGGCGCCATTACCATTCATGATCCCGGCGTGACGTTCGGCGATTTGTACATATTCAAGCAGTGGCGGCTGACGAGTGAGCCGGCGATATTGATCGGCATGGATACGCTGGGGTTGCTCGACACCTTGATCATCGACTATCGCCGGCACGAGCTGCAACTGCGTATGCTCAACGCGGGTTAGAGGCGAGGACATCCATGGTCAATAAACCGATTGTCGGGGTAGCTGTCTTGATCTTCGTGCTTGCGGCGGGTGGTGTGTACTACCTAAAAACCCGCAATCCGCCATTGCCGGCCGCGCCCACCGCTCCGGCAAGCACAGCTCCCGCAGATGGCGAACCGTCCATCGCGCATCCCTTGCCGCAAGCAGGCGGTGCTGCGGCCTTGGGGCCCCTGCCTGATCTGCCCAATAGCGATCCACCGCTGCGGGATGCACTCGCTCAACTTGCCGGTGCCGACGCCGTGAAGAACTACCTGGTGCCGGAAGATGTGATCCGCAAGATGGTGGTGACTATCGACAATCTGCCGCGGCAGAAAGTCGCCGTCGACAAGCGGCCCATCAATGCCATCGCGGGATCATTGGCCGTCGACGGCGATGAATTGCAGGCCACGCTCAATCAGCGGAATTTCGAACGCTACAAGCCGCTGGTAGCGGTGATCCGCAACCTCGACATGCAGCAGTTGGGTGCGATGTACATCCACTTCTATCCCTTGTTTCAGCAGTCGTATCAAAACCTGGGTTATCCAAACGGCTATTTCAACGACAGGCTCGTAGAAGTCATCGACGTCATGCTGGCAACGCCGGATCCGAAGGGGCCGATCCGGTTGGTGCGGCCCAATGTCATGTATACCTTTGCGGATCCGGCGCTCGAGGCGCGGCCGGCCGGTCAAAAGCTGTTGATTCGCATGGGGCCGGAGAATGCGCAGGCGATCAAGGCGAAATTGACCGAGCTGCGATCCATCATCACGGCAGGACCGCTCAAGCACCAATAAGATGGATTCACCGCAGGTCTCGTTTACACGTTTGGTTTGCGACGCACGATCTCAAAAGAAAGCAGGGGAATAACATGGCGACCACGTCCGCAGATGCAGGATTGCCGAAATCAACGGCAGGGACACAAAGTCAATGGCTCGTTATCGGCGCATCATCGCTAGGCACGGTATTCGAGTGGTATGACTTCTACTTGTACGGACTGCTTGCCAGCGTCATCAGCTCGCAATTTTTCTCCGGCGTCAACGAGGTCACCGGATTCATCTTCGCGTTGGCGGCGTTCGCCGCGGGCTTTGCGGTGCGGCCATTCGGCGCATTGGTGTTCGGACGGTTGGGCGACCTCGTGGGCCGCAAGCATACCTTCCTCATCACCATGGGAATCATGGGCGGCTCGACCTTCGCCGTTGGACTACTGCCGAATTACGCGACGGCCGGCGTGCTCGCGCCGGTCCTGCTCCTGGCGTTGCGCCTGCTTCAGGGACTGGCGTTGGGAGGCGAGTATGGCGGCGCGGCGACCTACGTTGCGGAAAACTCGCCTCAAGGAAAACGCGGATTCTTTACCAGCTTCATTCAGACCACGGCCACGCTGGGCTTGTTCGGCGCGTTGATCGTCGTCATCGTTACTCGCACCAATTTGGGCGAGGATGCCTTCAAGGCTTGGGGATGGCGCATACCATTTTTGATTTCCGTCATTCTCCTCGGCATTTCCCTGTGGATTCGCCTGCAGCTTTCCGAAAGCCCCGTATTCGTGAAGATGAAGAATTTGGGGACCACCTCGAAAGCACCGCTGACTGAGGCGTTCGGCCGCTGGCCGAACTTGAAGATCGTGCTCATCAGCCTGCTCGGTGCGGTCATGGGCCAGGCGGTGGTGTGGTACACGGGGCAGTTCTACGCCTTGTTCTTTCTCGAGCGGACGCTGAAAGTCGACGGCGCCACCACCAACATCATGACGGCGATCGCGCTGGTTCTGGCCACTCCGGGGTTCGTCTTTTTTGGATGGCTGTCCGACAAGATCGGTAGAAAGCCCATCATCATGGTGGGTTGTCTGCTGGCCATGCTCACTTACTTCCCGCTGTTTGGGGCATTGACCCGCTATGCCAATCCGGCGCTGTACGCGGCTCAGTCCTCGACGCCGGTAACCGTGGTCGCGGATCCCAAAGAATGTTCCTTTCAGTTCGACCCCATCGGAAAAAATGCCTTCGATTCGACCTCGTGCGACATTGCGAAGAGTTTTCTCGCCAAGGCCAGCGTGTCCTATCAACGCGAAGACGCACCCGCCGGAACCGTGGCGAAGATTCACAGCGGCAGCAACACCTTTACCGCGCCCGACCCCAAGGTTGTGAAAGGCGCCGACCGCAAAGCCGCCATCGCGGCATTCCAGAAGCAGGTAAAGGCGGCTCTATCGGCGGCGGGTTACCCGGACAAAGCGGATCCCGCGGCGATTAACAAGCCCATGGTGGTGCTCATCCTGTTCGTCCTGGTGTTGTACGTGACCATGGTGTACGGACCCATTGCCGCGCTGCTGGTGGAATTGTTTCCGGCCCGAATCCGTTACAGCGCGATGTCGCTGCCGTATCACATCGGCAACGGCTGGTTCGGCGGCTTTCTTCCGACCACGGCATTTGCGATGGTGGCGGCAACCGGGAATATCTACTATGGGCTTTGGTATCCCATTGTGGTGGCCAGTATTACCTTGGTTTTGGGACTGCTGTTTCTGCCCGAAACCTACAAGCGCGCCATCGATACTTAGGAACTCGGCTCTGTGAATTTGAGCGGTGGTGGGAATGGCCTAGGGGATAGGAACCTTCAGGGGAACGAAGAGCAGTTCCCCTGAAGCTTCCCATTCCCTAGTCCCGTCGCGCGGACCGCTCAACATCACGTGCAGGAGTTTCTAAGGGCCATCCGTGGTCGTGTGGCCTCATTCGCACTCGTCGGCCGGAAAAT
>DATHFB010000212.1:0-5087 GCA_035318305.1 Steroidobacteraceae bacterium
CAGGAACTCGCTCGCATCGGGTTCCTCGACCACCGCCGCCGCCACATCCAGCCCTTCGGCGCCCGCCTTCAAGATCATCCCACCGCCATGGCTGTTGCCGATCAGGCCGACTTTTTTCGCGTCGATGAACGGCAGCCGCCGCACATCCTCGATGATGGCCATTAGGTCGTTATATTCCAGGGGCGGGCGGTTCAGCAGTTGATTGGCCTCATGATGCGAGACCTTGAGCGGCTGCGCCGTCTCGTACGCGAACCACGCCTCGGCGCGGTAGGTCACCCATGCGACCGCATAGCCGGCTTCCAGAAACTTATTCATGGTGTAGCCGGCGGGACCGTGCACGTAGTTGCGGACCGCAGGAATACCGGCGCCGCCATTGCCACTGAACAACAACACGATGGGAAAGGGGCCGGGACCTTTCGGCTTGCGCAGTCCGATCGGTGTCAGCAGGCCGTCGTAGGTCTCGAGCAGCATGATGTCGACGGGGATGTCGGATCCCGCCACCGGCTCTGAGAAGGAGATCTGATCGTACGGTGGCGTCACGGTCGGTGGCGCGAACGGAATCTCCTGTGCAGCGGCGAGCGCCGCGGCCAAAATCAAAAGTATGGTGAGGCCTGTCAATTTCGCTCTGCGCATAAGTCCCTCTCAGTTGTATGGGTGTGGATTCGCGGGTGGGCAAGCAATGCGCGATCTGTCCTCTCAGTCGGGATGCGCGAAAAGCCCAACGAGGCCGGTTGACGCAATGGCGTGTCTTGCCAACTTATCGCGCAGTTCGGCCAACGTAAGCCCGGGCGGCAGGGCTTTCGGATCAAGATCGGTGGCGATGATATAAAAGAGATAGTGTTGAGGATGGCCGGCCGGTGTGCACGGGCCGGCATAGTGACCGGTCTTCAGCGTGTTTTGCCCGCCTACGTAGTGATCCGAATCGCGGCCGGCCTCGCCCTCCTCAAACCGCGTTATCTGCGGCGGAATGCCGTAAGCGACCCAGTGGATACTTCCCAGCCCGCCACGTCCCTCGGGATTTTCAATGACCAGCGCAAAGCTGCGAGTGCCCGCAGGCGCGTTCTTCCAGGCCAAAGGCGGCGAGACATTGTCACCGACGCAACGCTCATTGCCGGGGATGCTATTCGAGGCTTTGCGCGGGAGCCTGCCGCCATCCTCGAACGCCGCCGAAGTCAGCTGAAACGCGGGTTGAGCCGACCAGAGCGTGACCGGCGCGAGCGCCAGCAGTGCCGTGCACAGGAGCGAGCGCCTCGTAAGCACGATTTTGCGGCCGTTCGCCAGCATCATTTTGGTGCCGCTTGACTCGTACCTTTCAGGCGCTTGTCCAGATAGCTCATCCACGAACCAAACGCTTGTTCCTCGATGGGATCTGGCTGGAAGCTGCCGTCCGGCTTGCGATAGAGAAACGCATAGCCATGACGCGGGTGGTCGAACTCGACCCATTCGGAATCCAATCCCGCTTCCTTGGACCAGTCATACATGACGCGAAACATGCCGGATAGCTCATCTTTCGGTCGACCCATGTGCAGGATCGGCGTCTTGATTTTCTTGAGGCGCGCCATGGTGGTGTCTTTGTCCATAAGCGATTTAACGTCGTCGAGATTCTTCTGCTCGAGCATCAAATTGCGACCTTCGTGCGGGGCACGCATCAGATCCACCTTTGACAGCTCCCAATTGGCCCCCTCCGAATTAACCGCTGCAGCCCAGGTAGTGAACATGGCCGCCTCGGTAATGAGTTCGCCAGAGTGACTGACGCCAATCGAGCCCACCGCATCGCTTTTCACGAACGGCAAGGCCTGCAACTGCTGAATCATGCTGATGTAGTCGTCAGAATCCAGTGCACCTTCTGAGTTGATGACGCGCGGGCCGCCGCTCATCATGTCGTATATCCGGTGTGAACGTCCGTCGTGATCGTTGAATCCTTCCATGACCATGGCCCGATAATTGCCGTAGGCCACGACGTAGCCGCGCGCCACCATGCGATCGATCATCGGTTCGAGCCGATACATGATGGAATCCAAACGCATGAAACTGCCGCCGCCATTGCCGGATCCGAGCAGAATGGCTGGAAATGGACCGTTGCCATTGGGCTTGCGAACCGCCATCGGTACAAGAATCTCGTCGCGTGTCTGTATCAAGTACAGATCGTAAGTTTGCTTGGACTTAGGGATCGGGCGGGTCAGCACGACATAGGGCGCATCTTTCTGCGGAAGATATTGTGGGTTGCCATGCTCGGTAGGCGCCGCATTGGTTACCGCCGATTCACTCGGAACAACCACTCTCGTTGCAACGACGCGGTCGCTGACGGGTACCGGCGAGCTGGGTGTTTGCGCACTCGCGGCGCCGCCGGCGATTGATAGAAGCGTCAATGTCCCCCAAGCCAATCTTGCCGACAAGAAATTAGCCATACGCGCGCGCTCCCCTGTTATTCGTCGACCGCACCCCCAAACCCGCGGGAAACTTACTCTTAATCGCAAATCGTTGCAATCGTTTGCAGTCGCATTAATGATTGAGCCGCCGGCGAGCAAAGCGAACTCTGGCACCGACGTTTTTCATATCCGGAATCGGCAAAGTTATGCAATCGATTGCATCAATCTGTTTGGCAGTGTAGGCTGTGTATCAAGAGTGCGCTAGTCACTATCGCGGGCAGTCCGTTGCGCAGATTTTAAGCGCGGATTTGGGGAGAGGTGGTGGATCGAAGACCGAAATGTCCAGGTGGACTCGCGTCGACGGAGGCAAGGCCTGTTTCAGGTCCGATGCCGACGCGGCGCCAGTTCATCGCGCTGCTGGCGGCCGCTTCAGCCTATGCCGGCGGCATTGGCATCGTCCCTGCCGCTGAGCGCCGCACCGTCAATGTCGCTGGAAAGCGCGCTCGAATCATCGATGTTCACGCGCACTGCGCATTTGCCGAGGTCGCGCCGCTGCTGGCCGGCACCCCACTGGCGCGAGAAATTCCGGCATCCCAACGCCTCGGGCCTGAACGCATTGCGGCCATGGATGCCCGAGGTATCGACATCCAAGCGCTGAGTGTCAACCAGTACTGGTGGTACGCGGCGGACAAGGCGCTCGCCGAGAAGGTCGTGCTCTTGCACGATCAGAGCCTAGCTTCGTGGTGCAAGGACCACTCGGACAGGTTCGTGAGCCTTAGTTCGGTGGCCCTGCAATTTCCCGATTTGGCGGCGACCCAATTGGAACGGGCAGTGCATGAATTGGGTGCGCGCGGTGCTTCAGTCGGCGGCCACGTCAACGGCGAGATGCCGACCGGGCCGAAATACGACGTTTTCTGGGCCAAAGCGCAGTCGCTGGACGTTCCCGTGTTCGTGCATCCGGGCGGCGCGGAGAACATCGTGCGCGACAACGCCTTGGCCGGAAAAGGCGATCTCGGCAACGTCATCGGCAATCCGCTCGAGACCACTTATTTTCTCACGCATATGATTTTCGACGGCGTGCTTGACCGGTTCCCTCGGCTGAAGATCGTCGGCGCGCATGGCGGGGGATATCTGCCTTCGTATTTGGGCCGCAGCGAGGTGGCCTGCAAATTCCGCAAAAACGCAGCCTGCGCAAACACATTGGCGCCAAGCGAATACTTGCGGCGACAGATTTACGTCGACTCCATGGTTTTTTCCGCGGAGGGGCTGCGCCACCTCGCTGCGGAAATGGGCCCCTCGCAGGTCGTGTACGGATCAGACATGCCGTACGAGTGGCCCGACACAATTGATTTGGTGACGACGGCGCCGTCGCTGTCGGATGCCGACCGGATCGCGATACTGGGCGGCAACCTTGCGCGCCTGTTGAAGATTTCTTTGTAAGTCCGATCTTTCACGACTTTGCCTGGGGGACCATAAGATGAGGCGCATTGACAGATTGATATCGGCCATCCCGGCGCTGACGGCGGCTTCCGGTCTGCTGATCGGATTCGGCGCGGCCATGCCGGCATACGCGCAGTCTGCGACTTCGGCGGCGAACAACGAGGACGAGCTCGCGGAGGTAACGGTCACCGCGCGCCGCGAGGTCGAGTCCATTCAAAACATTCCTACCTCCATTACCGCGTTGAGTGGGGCGCAGCTCGACACGCATCAAATCACGAGCACGCAAGATATTGCCGAAATTACCCCCAACCTGCACATCGACATTGGGGCGCGTTCGATCAATGCGGATCTGTCGATTCGCGGCGTGACTCCGCAGGGCGCGGGCGGCGATCCGGCGACCAACCCCGCAGTTGGCCAGTACATCAACGGAATCTATGTGGGATCACGCATCGTGAACGTCATGTCGACGCTCGACATCGATCGGATCGAAGTGCTGCGCGGACCTCAGGGGACTTTGTTCGGCAAGAACTCGACGGCGGGCGCGGTCAACATAGTCACCAAGCGCCCCAACGATCAGTTGGAAGGCGAAATCATGGCTCGAACGGGCAGCCACGACCGTGAGGACGTGCGTCTGATTGTCAACACCCCGTTCACCGACACCTTTTTCGGCCGCATTGCCGTGGGGCAGGACAAGGATAACGGCTACTACCACAACCTTCTGACCGGCCAATCCGGCAGTAACCGGAACGTGAAGACTCTGCAGGCCGGCGTGCGCTGGGTGCCCAATGAGGACTGGACCTTCGACGCCAGCTGGAGCTACATGTATCAGAACGAAAACAACCGCGGCGGTAGCTGCATCTACGTAAAGCCGTCCAGCTTCACGACCAAATTCAATCAGGTCAGCGGCGAGGATTTCCAGGCCGGTTGCCAGCAGACGCAGAACGCGGGCCGCTACAACTTCTATGCGGACGCGCGTCAATTCGATCGGGCGGAAGTCAATTCTGCGGTCGGCGAGTTCGCCTGGCATCCGCAGGGCAAGATGGGGATATTCGACAGCGTCAGCGTGACGGGCAACATCGGCGAGAGAAAGTACGGCTACGCATTTCAGGTCGATACGGACATGACCGCGTTGCCGGTCGAAACGCGTGGTCAGTTCGGCGACATTACGTACCCTCAGGGCGGCACGTCGGTCACGGCCGAGTTGCTGGGCCATGCGACCATCGGGATCGCCGACATTCTGGTCGGGTGGAACCACGAGGAGGAAGAGGGACATGAGGG
>DATHFB010000213.1:0-8905 GCA_035318305.1 Steroidobacteraceae bacterium
TGGTGAAAGGGCCCAAATCACCTTCTCCCACCGTACCGCGCGATTGCACCACCGGGGTGATTCGTTCATTCAGCAAGTCCAGCAGTCGCTGGGTCAATTGCGGACTCGCCGCCTCGTAGCTCATGGTATTGGCGCGCACCACCAGCATCGCGCGCACGATTTCTTCGTCGCTGACTTCCGGGCCCATTCCCGCGAGCGCGCCGCGGCGAAATATCTGCAGTTGCCGCTCGGCGAGGAATTTCTGATTAGCCGGCGACAACGGATCCCCGGTAAAGATGAGCTTTTCGCGCCCTGAGCCCGAGCCGCGGTTGAACCAGTAGACCGGCACGCCTTCAGTGGCTGCCTCCAGGAGCAGCGCGTGCGCATCGGCAGAACGCTGACGGGCTTGCGCACTCAGCGCCACCTTTGCGCCGTAGCGGGCGACCTCGACCACCTGGTCAATGCTCAGATCCTTGCCCGTCAGGACAACGGTCCGATTTTCCATCGTCGGCGCGATCGGACGATAGGTGAGCGACGCAGCGGAGACAGGCGCCGACAGCGTCAGGGCAGCCCATCCCGCGATACTCAGTGCGAGGTCTGTTCGCGGCGCGCGCAAGCAAGGTTCAGGCTGTTTTGTCATTCGCACTGAATCACCCGTAGCGGCTGACTCCCATTTCGCGCAGCGCGTCGCCGATGGCGCGCACCGCATCGCGCAATATGCCGGGGCCTATGGCGCCGATGCAGCCGACTCGAAACGTCTCGACCGCGGTCAATTTGCCCGGATACAAGATGAAACCGCGCTCGCGAACCCGCCGGTAAAATTCGGCAAAGTCGTACTTAGGATCGGGCGGCGCGTGGAATGTCACGATGATCGGCGCCTGCAGCGCATCGGGCAGGAAGGTCTTGAGGCCCAGCGCCCGCATACCGGAAACCAGCGCGCGGCAATTTTCGATGTAGCGCGCCAAACGAGCGGGCTGTCCGCCCTGCGCCAGGAACTGATCCAGCGCGGCGCGCAGGGCGGCGAGAACATGCGTGGGCGGCGTAAAGCGCCACTGACCGGTCTTCTGCATGTACTGCCACTGATCGAGCAAGTCCATGACGAGCGACGCGCTATTGTTCGCCGAGGTTTCCAATGCCACGCGGCGGGCGACCACCATCCCCATGCCCGGCACTCCTTCGAGACATTTTCCCGACGCCGTGATCAAGCCGTCAAATTCCAATCCACGGGCATCGATGGGAATGGCGCCAAAGGAGCTCATGGCATCGATGACCAGCCGGCGGCCGCGATTGGCCACGGTGGCGGCGATTTCGGGCAGCGGATTCAAGATGCCCGTACCGGTTTCGCAATGTACTTGCGCCACGTGCGTAATGGTCGGATCGGCGGCCAGCGCGGCATCGATCCGCACAGGATCGGACGGTTCTTGTTCATCATGGGGCAGCACCACAGCCTCGCGGCCTTGGTACTTGAGGATCCGCGCAATGCGCTTGCAATAGGCGCCATTGTCCGGCACCAAAACCTTGCCGTGCCTGGGAACGAGCGTTCCGAGCGCCGCTTCGACCGCAAAGGTGCCGCTGCCCTGCAGGGGTACGCAGACGTGATCGGTCTGCGCATGCACGATGGCCAGCAAATCGCGGCAGACCGAAGCGGTCATGGCGTTGAAGGCGCCGTCCCACGATCCCCAGTCCGAGAGCATCGCAGTCTTTGTCCCGGTCGAGGTGGTCAACGGACCCGGCGTCAGCAATATCGGATCTGTCATGCGGCCCCCTGCAGTGCATCTCCCAGCGCAGTTTTGAGTGGTCCGAGCCACGGCTCGAAGTTCTTCCACTGCTCGAGTCCCTCGCGGAATATGGGCTGCCGAACCTGTTCCGAGCTCGCGGTGCGTACGCTGCGCTCGGTTTTGTGAAAATCCAGGCAGGCGGACTCGAACTCGAGTCCGCAAAAGTCGAGGAGCCGGCGGACATTTGCGTCGAGATCCTCGACGATGCTCTCGTGGTCTAACTGGAGAATCCGTCCCGGCAACACGGCATTCCAGTGATCCATCAGCGCAAGGTAGGTCCGATAATAGCGCGCGATGTCCTCGATGCTGTAGGTAAACTCCTGACCCGAGGCAAACAGTTGCTTGAAATTGCTGAAACAGCAAGCCATGGGTTCGCGGCGCGCGTCGATGATCCTGGCGTTCGGCAGCATCAGATGAAGCAGACCGATGTGCCTGAAGTTGTTCGGCATCTTGTCGATGAAGAAGGGCTTATCGGTGCGGTAGATGCGCGTATCGTTCAGGTACTTCTCACCCAGCCGAAGAAGCTCCTCATCGCTCAAATCCGCCAGCACGCGCGGATAGCGCGGATTCGCGGTGCCGGCTTCCTCACGGCCTTGCAATTCGTGGACGATTCTTTGGATGTCCGCAAGCTCGTGCGTACCTTCAACGCGTGAATGCGAGGCAAGGATCTGTTCGAGCAACGTGGACCCGGAGCGCGGCAGCCCCACGATGAATATGGGATCCGCTTTGCTCGAGCCGACGCCTGCGCGGCGCGTGAACAGCTCCCGCGTACAGGTGCTCATTTGCAGGCGGGTATTGCGCTCAATGATTTCAGGCCGATAGCGTATCTCGGCATGTTTGAGCTGATTGCCGCGCTCGTAATAGCGGTAGGATTTCTCGTAGTCGCCGCGATCCTCGAGGGCTTTTCCCAAGGCGAAGCACAGATGGTAGCGATCGGCCGGCGATATCACCGGCCGTGCTTCTTCATCTAGCATGCGGCCGAGCTCGTCGTCGGGGAAGCGGTAGGTCTTGAGATTGGCGAGGCTCCAATAGGCATCGCCGTAGTCCGGGCGGGCCGCGCTCGCCGCGCGATAGGCATCGATGGACTCCTCACGCCTGCCCAAGGTCTTCAGCGAGTGGGCGATCGAAAGATGCAGTTCCGCCGCCTGCGGCGCGTCGATGAGAAGCTGCCGATACAGGCTCAGCGCCTTTTCGTTGGCTCCGATCCCGACACAGGCGGTGGCGTACAAGGTCTTGAACTGCCGGTTCTCAGGCTCCTGCGCCAGGAGTTTCTCGAGTTCCTCGATGGCGCGGGTGTGTTTATGCCGATCGAGCAGAACCCGTGCATATTCGAACCGCGCCTTCCTGTAGTCAGGGGCGAGTTCCAAGACGGCCTCCAACAGTATTTCCGCATCGTCCAGCACGTCGTGCGCAATGCCGATACGGGCGAGCAGGCGCATGGCCTCGACGTTGTTGCCGTGCTTCTGCAGGTAGGCCCGTACAATGGATTCGGCGGGGGCTAAATCGCCATCCGAGAACAACGCAGTCGCGGTCACAACTTCGGTAGGCAGATTTTTCAATGTGGCGACATGATCGGCCGCCATGTCGGCGTTTTCCCGATTTCCGGTCATGCGGTACAGTCCCTCGAGTTTGGCCCAGCTCGCAGGAAGCGCCACATTGATGTTCACCGCCTTGAGATAGGCTTCGATCGCCCGTGGCGCGTCTCGCAAAGCCACATGACAGTGACCGCGCTCCTGGTGCAGACGGCTGAACCGCGGGTGTAGCCGCTCGAGGCGATCGAGGGTTTCGAGTGCCGCAGGAATCTGGCCGAGATAGCGATGGCTGACGGCCGCCATGTACAAAACGTCGCGGTTCTCAGGGACCTGCTCGGCAAGTGCGTTGGCCGCCGCGAGAGCATCGGCGTAGCGGCGCTGCTCGAGCAGTCCGCGAACGCGCATGACTTCTGCTTCTACCGCCGAGGCCGGAGTAGCGCTCGACTCGAGGTCAGTCATCATGCGCATGGCTCCAGCTCGGTGAGGCTTCGCAAGGGACCTAAGTATCTTTCGTAGTTGCGCCAGCGTCCTGCGGCTGACGTGCTGATCCGCTGTCGGACCTGCCAGTTGCTGGCGGTGATGACGGCGCGCTCGGTCTCGTGAAAATCAAGACAGCGCGGGTCCCAGGGCATACCGGCGAATTGCACGATTTCTCGGATCCACGGCTCGGGATCTGCCACTAATTTCTCGTAAGGCACCTCCAAGATCGTGCCCTTGGGCAGGGTTGATCGCCAGTGCATCATGAGGCGGGAGTACTGCGTGAAATAGTGCGCGATGTCTTCCAGGTCGTTCGCGTAAAGATGCGTGTTGGAAAAAATTTGGAAGTAAATCGACAGACCGGTGTCCAGCGGACTCCTTCGCATATGAAGGATGCGCGCATGCGGAAAGGCTGCGTGGATCAATCCCAAATTCATGAAATTCGCCGGCATTTTGTCGATCATGCGCGAAGCTGCGGCTGAAAAGCTCGCCAGCAGGCCCAAGTATTTCTCGGCCGCCGCCGGTATGGCTCCACGGTCCTCGGTTCCGCGCAGCGCCGAGGATTCATAGTCGACGCAGGCGGTGTGCCAAAAGCGCAATTCGCCGCAGCCGAAGGCTTCAGGGTGCGAGGCGAGGATTTGCTCGGTCAACGTCGTACCCGAACGCGGCATGCCGACGATGAAAACTGGGCGCCGCGACTCATTGCCCTGCGGTCGCGCCCTGCGCAGCCAATCTGCATCGTACAGCGCGATGATTTGATCGACGCGCCGGGCAAGACGCGCACCGTCGTACTTTGGGGCGCTGCGCTTTTTCAGCTCATTGGCAAGGCGGTAGCTGGAAAATGCCTTGTCGAAGTCCTGCACGTCATCGAAATATTTTCCGAGGGCATAGCGCAGATTGATCTCCTGACCAACAGCCAGGGACTTGCCGAGAAGCCTCTGCGCGGCGGCGAGCCAGGCGGAGTCCGGCTGCATTTTCCGGTAGCGAACGAGGCCGGCCCAGGCCTCGGGTTGATCCGGCGCGATTGCAATCGCCCGCCGAAACTGCTGCTCGGCGTCGTCAAAACGGCCGAGGTCTGCTTGAATTTCGCCAAGCAACGCCAGGGCTTCGCCCGAGTCCGCTGCCAACTCCAGGGCCTTGCGGCAACTCTTCTCTGCCTCAGCGATGCGGCCGGTCTGACGCAGCACCTTGCCGGCGGCGATGTGCGCCTCGGTGTAACCCGGCTTGAGCTCGAGCGCTCGCGCGTAGCTTGCGGCCGCCTCGTCCAACAACCCCAAGTCGAACAGCGCATTGCCCTTGAGCAGCTCTGCCTCGGCGGAATCCGGCTCCAGCTCGAGTGCACGCCGGCAGTGGATCAAGGCCTCCCGGGGGCGGCCGAGGGCGTGCAGTGCATTTCCCAGATTGGCGTGCGCGCCGGGAGCATTGGGCCGAAGGGCGAGGGCTCGCCGATAACTGGCCACGGCCTCCTCAAAGCGCCTCAAGGAGAGCAGCGCATTGCCTAAGTTATTGTGGGCTTCAGCCAGGTCCGGCCGCAGCTCGAGCATGCGGCGGTAATGGTGCACTGCCTCCTCGAGCTGTCCTAAGTCCACGAGTACATTGCCCAAATTGCCATGCGCTTCCGCGAAGCCCGGCCGCAGCTCGAGGGCCCGCCGAAGGCTGGCGGCGGCATCCGCCGGCTGCCCCGCGTCCTGCAGTGCCGCACCGAGACTGCCGTGCGCTTCGGCAAAATTCGCGTTGAGTGCGAGGGCCCGGCGCAAGCTCGCCACGGCACCCGCAAGATCACTGCGATCGTGGCGTGCGTTACCCAAATAAAAGTGCGTTTCGGGGTCCGCCGGCAGTAGTTCGCTGGCGCGTTGCATCGCGGCAAGCGAATCCTTGCCTTGCAGCATCAGCGCACCGGCATGTAGCTTCCAAAGCGATCCTACGTTCGGGTGAAGGTCCAGGAGCGGGCGAGTCTTCATCTCCACCTGCGCATACTGTCCTCTATTCATCAAGGCGGTCAGCTCCTCCTCGATGGCGGGCGCCGGCGATGCCGCCTGCGCGCCGACGCCGCTGAGTTCAGCACAACATCGCTTATATTTTTTCCCGCTGCCGCACGGGCACGGATCATTTCTGCCAGGCTTCACGATCCCGAGCTTAGCATTCACGATCCCAAGCTTAGCGCATGCCTAGAGCAGGCGGAAAAGGCGGGCATTGCTGCCCGCCTGACCGCTTTGCTTAGAATTTATAGCCGATCCGAACGCCCATTATCCGCGGCCGCAGAGGAACCTCGGATTTGATGAACTGCGCTGACGAGGTGAATGTGCTGGCATTGGAATTGCCGAGGTTGGTGCCAAACGCTTCCGCGGTCCAATTGTCCTTGGCAACGCCGAGCGACGCATCGTAGGTCGTGTAGCCGGGCTGAAAGTACCGCAACAGGGTGGTCGTCGGATTGCCGACAAAGTTCGTCGTACCGTTGTCAATCTGGTTGAACATGCCGCCCACATGATTGGCCCCAGCCATGACAAACGCCTTGTAGTCGTTGAACGCCCAGTCGTAGCGCGCGCGCACGTTGTATTGCACTTTCGGCGAAAACGCCGGCACGCCGCCTTGCGGACCAAAGACGGCGTCCGCCGGCGCCAAGATCCCCGCCGGATTCACGATCTGCGTGATGCACTTGCCGAAAGTCACGCTGGCCGGATTATTGGCGAGCAGGCAGGGGTTGTTGGCTTGCTTGGCATCGTTGTAGGACATCGACCCCTGCAGTGTCAGACCCTGCGTCACGCGGCCCACAATCTGCAACTCGGCGCCATTGATGCGGTAGTTGGCGCCATTGGTGACGAAGGTGGTGTTGCCGAGCTGGGACGGGCTGAACAGGGGATCTTGTATATCACTCCACAGCATGTGGTACGCCGACAAATTGACCTGCAGGCGATGCTCGAAGAATTCCGATTTCAGGCCGACCTCGTTGTTGGTCAACGAGTCGGGTGCGTAGCCTGACGGTTTGAACAGCTGTTTCACGCCGTCCGGACCGGTCGCGACCAGACTCGTGCCCGTTTCGCGGTTGAAACCACCCGGCCGATAACCTTGCGAGTAGGTGTAGTACACCATGATGTCCGGCGTGACCTTCCAGGTCACGTTGCCGCGGCTGCGAAACCCGTTGTACGTTTTTCTCAGGCCGATTTTGTCGAGGTTCTTACCGGCCCCGGGGTTAGGACATGGATTCGGCACATTGGCGCAGGACGCGCTCGTAAAGTACTCCGAACCGGTCTCGAATTCATCGTAGTGGTACCAGCGCGTGCCGCCGGTCACGGTGAGCACCTGCGGAATGACATCAAAGTCGATGGAGGTGAACAGCGCGGTCTGTTTGTAGCCGCGCTGCAAATCCTCGCCGAAGGCCGTGGTATCGCCACGCTGACCCGGGTGCGTGGCAGTGGAGTCCACTGCGGTCGTAACGTTTCCGGCGCACGCAGGTCCGCCCGTCAGTGCCACCGCCAGGTTGGCGGGGTTGCATCCCGGGACCGACTTGTAGTTGAAATTCATGTCGTCTTGGATCTGGAAGTTCTCGTAGAACGCGCCGAACAGGCCGCGAATCCGCCAATCGTAGGGCGTGCTGATGCGGATTTCATGGGTCTGATGGGTATTTCGCGTCCAGTCGTTCCAATCGGTCGCCGCTGTGTAGCATCGTAGCGGGCCGGTTTTCGCAACCGTCCCGGGGGCGCCGGTGCACTGGTAGTAGTCGCCGTAGGAGCCTCGGGCGTAATTGGAGTAGTCGCCTACCTGCTGCGTGGTGCGAACCAAATAGCCGCCGGTGTAAACCACATTCAAAAATGCGATCTTGCCGTTCACCGTCCAGGACGTGTTTTCAAACTTGTCCTTGTCATAGGCGGGCGTGAAAGAGGTCACCTGCAGCGGCTGCAGCGCCTGGCCGTCGGAGCCGACGGGATACTGTGTGAAGACGCCGTCGGCTTCCATGTTCTGATAGCTTTGTTGGACCAGCAAGCTCCAGTCGTCATTGAACTGATAGAGCCCCGAGACGCGAATACCCGTGTAGTCCACCGGATTCTGATTGTCCTTCGCAACCGTGAGGTTGTTGGTGACCGGCAGACCGAGCGGTACGCAGACGCCGTCTGGAAACCCCGCTGCCTTGGCGCCGGGCGGAAGGCCGTTGGGGCAGGCGCCTGCGGTTGGGCCCACGCCGAAGCGGAACGTGCCGTTGTCGGTGTTCTGGCGCGTGAAGGTGCTCGGCACGTTATCGATATAGCCGCCGCGATGGTCGGTATAGATCACCGCGCGCACGGCCAAATGGTCGGTGATGAGGGGCAGATTCAGTACGGCGTTGATGGCGCTGTTCGGATCGCCGCCGGCCGTGACGCTATAGCTTGCGTCGGCGCTGCCCTCGGTCACGTTGAGCTTCGGTTTGTTGGTGATATATCGAATCGCGCCGGCTTCTGCGCCGCCGCCGAAGAGGGTGCCCTGTGGGCCTTCGAGAACTTCGATGCGTTCCATGTCCACCGCGAGGATGTCGAGATTGCGGCCGGGGAATTGCACCGACTGATCATCGAGATACACCGCGACGTTCGGGAAGGACGCGATCGAAGACTGCGACTGGTTGCCCGCCGATCCGGGGCTTAAGCCCCGCATGAAAATATTGCCCTGGCCCGGGCCGTTGGTCGCGAAGGACACGTTCGGCAGGTATTTGACGGCATCCTCGAAGTTCGCGATGTTGAGTTCCTTCAACTGCTCGGCTGAAATCGTCTGAATCGTGATGGGCACGTTCTGCGCGTTTTCCGAGCGGCGCTGCGCCGTCACCGTGACTTCTTGAATGGCCTCGGAATTAACCTCGGTATCCGCGGCCGATGCTCGACTCGTGAGACTTGCCGCCGCGCAAGTGCTTAGGATTGCGGCGATCGCATACGACAACTTTGGATTTGAGTTCATACTTCATCCCTTTCGTTATTGAAGACAGCCCGGTCAGTCATCATTTTTTTTATAAACTCGTTCCGAGGATAGCATCGGGCGCAGGAGGCGTAAGGTCTAATTGCTGCAGCGATGCTTCAAGCTGCCGCGATGCTTCAAATGATATGCAGAAAATGGATTCACCAATGCGAAAATGGCATCCGACATTGCGTAGCACCATCATTTTGATGGACCTTCGCG
>DATHFB010000214.1:0-2106 GCA_035318305.1 Steroidobacteraceae bacterium
GACCTCGAAGAGCGATTTAGCGAAGCGCTGCACAGCACCTCCCGGTCCTGGCGCCAGGCGGTGGATCGCAGGTTGAAATACTTGGGCGTCAGCCAGGCCAGCTGGATGACGATCGCCATCACCGCCAAGGCGCGCTCGCCCCTGTCGCAATCCGAACTCGCCGACAGATTGGGCGTAGAGGGCGCGACCATGGTCGCAATGATCGACCGATTGGTGAAGGCAGGATTGGTACTGCGCGAAGCCTCAACCACCGATCGGCGCGTCAAGCGCGTTGTGCTCACGCCGGCGGGCTTGAAGGTCTACGAGAAAGTCAAAGCCGAAGGCACGGCGCTGCGCAAGGAGTTGCTGGCGAACATGGACGCCAAGAAACTCCTCATCGCCACTGAACTTCTCGAGAGCCTGCGCGAAATCATCGAAACGCAGGAACCCGTGTGAGTATTCCTGGCCGTGAAGACGGCCAGACAGCCTCCTCGCCATGAATCGCCCGCTCAATCGGCCCATGATCACCCTCTCGATCATGTTGGCGACGATCATGCAGACGCTCGACAGCACCATCGCCAACGTCGCCCTGCCGCATATGCAAGGCACGTTGTCCGCTTCGCAAGACCAGATTGCCTGGGTGTTGACGGCCTACATCGTGGCCTCTGCCATTGCTACGCCGCTCACCGGCTGGCTCTGCGATCGTTTCGGCCAAAAATACATATTCCTCGCGTCGATTTCCGGCTTCACCGTGGCGTCCGCGCTGTGCGGCATGTCCAATTCGCTCGCCGAGATCGTTTTGGCTCGGCTTCTGCAGGGCGTTTTTGGGGCCGCCTTGGTGCCGTTGGCACAAGTGGTTCTCATGGAGATCAATCCACGGGAAAAACAAGGCTCCGCCATGGCAGTGTGGGGCATGGGCGTGATGGTGGGACCGATCCTCGGGCCCACCTTGGGCGGTTGGCTCACCGATAGCTACAACTGGAGATGGGTGTTCTTCATCAACGTCCCGATTGGCATACTGGCCTTCTACGGGATGTGGCGATACATCCGGCCGGACCCGGGACGCAACAGCGCGCGCTTCGATATATTTGGCTTCGCGACCTTGAGCCTTGGCCTCGGCGCTTTGCAGTTGCTGTTGGACCGCGGTCAACAGAACGATTGGTTCTATTCCACCGAGACCTGGATCGAGGCCGTGGTTGCATTGATCGCGGCGACCTACTTCGTCGCGCACACCGTGATGACGCCGGCCAAGCAATCATTTCTCGACTACCGGCTGCTGAAGAACCAGAACTATGTGACCGGATTGCTGTTCATCTTCATCGTGGGTCTGGTGCTGTATGCCACGCGCGCGCTCACCCCCACCATGCTGGAAAACTTGCTCGGCTATCCCGTGGCCACCACCGGCCTGGTCACGGCGCCGGCCGGCATCGGTACGATGCTGGCGATGCTGATTGCGGGGCGCATCATTGGAAAAGTCGACTTGCGTCTGACGTTGCTCGTCGGATTTTTGGTCACTGCATTTGCGCTCTGGCAAATGACCGGATACTCGCTCGAGTTATCGGAAAGCGACATTGTGTGGCCCGGCGTGATTCAAGGCTTCGGCACCGGCTTGGTTTTTGTGCCGTTGAGCGCCGCGACCTTCGCGACCTTGAGCCCGGAAATGCGGGCGCAGGGTACCTCGCTGTACAGTCTGATTCGCAACATCGGCAGCAGCATCGGCATATCGCTGGTGCAAACGCTGTTGACGCGCAACACCGTCATTGCGCATGCCTCGCTGGCTGAACGGGTGACGCGTGGCAGCTCGGCATGGCACAACCCGGCCGTGGCCGGGGCTTTCAATGTCCGCATTCCTGCGGGTGCTGCGTTGCTCGATGGTGCGGTAACGCAACAGGCCGCGATGATCGCCTATATCGACGATTTCTGGTTCATGCTGTTCCTGACCCTGCTCGTGACGCCGTTGCTGCTGCTGATACGGCCGCCGCGCCGGGGCAACATCGTCGAAGAGCCTCAAGCCATCATGGACTAGCGCATCAAGGAATAGCCGCGCTCAGGCGATGCGCTGCGAAGTCCTGAGTCCAGAAAACAGCGGAGCGCGTGTGCAGATTTTCGGCATAGGCAATGCCGATG
>DATHFB010000215.1:0-2028 GCA_035318305.1 Steroidobacteraceae bacterium
GCTCAGATCGATGAGCATGTACACGCCACGATGCAGCAGTTCTATCAGCTCAATCCGGCGCATCGAGATTTGGTCGGCAGGGCCAAGGGAGTTCTGGTGTTTCCGCGCATCACCAAAGGGGGCGTCGGCGTCGGCGGTCAATTTGGAGAGGGCGCATTGCGTATCGACGGCAAGAATGTTGCTTATTACAGCATCACGTCCGCCTCGGTCGGCTTGACGCTTGGCCTGGCAAAACACAAAGAAGTCATTTTGTTCATGACCCAGGAAGCGTTGGATAAATTCACCACCAGCCATGGCTGGACCGTCGGCGCCGATACCGCCGTTGCCGTACTGGACAAGGGTGCGGGCGGCGATTACGACACCCAGACCTTGCAGAGACCCATCCTAGGTTTCGTGTTCGGCGAGAAGGGTCTGATCGGCGACGTTTCGCTCAACGGCTCAAAGGTCAACAAGCTCGACCTCTAGGGCTTTTGGTGCGGCCTGGGTGCGCGGGGCCCTCGAGGCTCCGCGCACCGTTCGGCAGCATCTCGCCGCGGGCGGGCGATCCTAAGGTACACTGGCGCGCTTGCCCCGATGGCGAAATTGGTAGACGCAACGGACTTAAAATAATTGAGCGGCAGTCGCGGAAACGCCCTGCCGGAGCCCGTCAAAGTCGGCGAACCCCCTGGGATTATCCCCGAGGCAACGCCGAGCCAATCCGGACTGTACAGAGCGGCCGGCAGGTGTAGAGAGTGGACGGCGGGGACCTAAAGGTAGTTTTAACGAACTCCCATGGTCGAGGCGCACTCCAGACCCCAAACGCGCGATGGCGCGGCGACGAAAGTCGTGGCGGGTATGAAAATCCGTTGGCCGAAAGGTCATGCCGGTTCGACCCCGGCTCGGGGCACCAACCTCCTGTTACAGCGCCAGGCGCTCAGGTGCCGGCACACACCAGATGTCGATGGGTCCACGGCGGCCGCGCAACTCGAATTGCGGCAGCTGCAGAAACGATGTCGCTCCGGCGCCTCCATTCCTACCCATCGAAATGCGCATGGCCGCGGCGACCGTGCAGGAGAACAGCACTTCGCCGGCGCGCGCGCGGCCGCAGAGTCTCGCAGCCACATTCACGGTGTCCCCGACCAATGTGGTGGTCTTGCGCTTTGGCGGACCCAGAACACCAAACGCCACTTCGCCCAAATGCAGGCCTATTCCGATACCCGCATCAATGGACAGTTCCCGGCGCCAGCGCTGCGCTACCGGCGCGAAACCGTCCAGCATGGCGTGACCGGCAGCCAGCGCATCGGCTGCACCGCCGCCGCTCTCGGCATTCGTGCCGAATCCGGCCATGATCCCATCGCCGGCCATGTGATAGACCCGGCCGCCGAATTGTTTCGCTGCTGTGCCGAGCACCCGGAAGAACTCATCCAACAGCGGGACGACCCGTGCGGCCGGCAGACTCTCCACCATGCCGGTGTAGCCTCTCAAGTCAGCAAACAGCACCGTGACATCGGCGGTGCGTATTTCAGTCGGCTGTCGAACTCGGGCGACGAGCATTGATCCTGCAGGGCGCAAACGCGGACTTCGAAGATCAGTCATGCGGGCGATTATGCACCAACTGCGCGTGACACTTCACCTCGGGAGGCCGGCAAACCCTGCCGCGACCTTGCGAAGACATGCGGAATGGCGTAGTTTTTCGGTGGAATCGGAGTGCGCGTGAATAAGAATCAGCATCTCGTCGATGCGTGGCAGCGGGACCTGAAGCTCAAAATAGCCTGGGCCCTGGCTGCCAAACTGCTGGGACTGGCGCTCCTTTGGTTTCTGTTCTTCCGAGGGCACGGCTCATGATCGATTTCGACGTCGTCACGCTCTCACGCCTGCAATTCGCGCTCACCGCCATGTATCACTTCCTGTTCGTGCCGCTCACCCTCGGCCTCTCCATGATTCTTGTGATCATGGAGGCGGTGTACGTCATGACGGGTCGCGAAATCTGGAAGCGGATGACCCAATTCTGGGGAGTGCTGTTCGGCATCAATTTCGCGATGGGTGTCG
>DATHFB010000216.1:0-3593 GCA_035318305.1 Steroidobacteraceae bacterium
GGATCAGGGAGATCAGCAGACGCGTCGAGATGCAGCATGCCGTCCGCATCCACCCCGTCGATCACGCACGTCGACTCATAGTCGCCTTGCCGCTCGCTGGCGGCGCCCACCAGGGTGAGGCCTTGAATTAGTGGAATGGCGATTGACGCTGCGTCCGATACGGCCGTGCCGGCGCTGAAGAGGAGGGCGAGCAGCAGGATGCTCGGCAGAAGTGTCTTCACAGTTTTGACACGACTTTTGATGCGAGCGCTACTGCGACCGCACGGCCATGCTCCTCGTCCGGCGTACCCTGCTTTCTGCTCACCGCGGCAATGGTTGTAAGGGCGCCTCGGCTCGCGTCAGAAATAAACGCACCCGCCTTGAGGGGATCGTTTTTCTCGACCCGCTCGAAATCCTGCAGCGCTTTCTTTTGCTCCTCGGAACCCAAAGGGGCGGTCGCCACTTTGTTGTAGGCCGCCATGGCAGCGATTTGCTGAAAATTGGGCGGCGTGATCGTAATGATATTGTCGCCTTTGCGCACGTACAGGATCGACATCGCTCCAAAAAAGGCTTCATCGCCCAAGTTGGGAACCTCTTCAGGCGTACCGCCGAGCATGGCGGTTGCTTTGCGCGCGCCCGCCATCGCCTGGTCGGAGTCTTCTTGTGTCTCGATTCCCACCACGGTCTCCAAAGCCATCGTGTCCGTCTTGTATTGCATGTCGGTGGCCGCGCCCTCCATCGACGTAACTGGCGCACCAAGAATCGCCGTCACTTCCTCGCGCGTCAGCACGCCGCGGCCCCGATCTGCGCGACCTGGCGAGACCTGTTGTACCAATTTCGTCGACTGACCGGTTGGCGTGGGCGTCTTGCCGCAAGCCATCAGACACATCGCCGTTACGCCGAAAGAGCATGCGAGGAGCTTCATGATTGATTGCCATTCGTTAGGCGACTGCCGGTTATCTCTGCAAATTTAGGTTCGCTTATAAGGGAATACGTGATCGGACGGCCGGCCCTGACATGACCTCGGCATTATTTCTTGATTGCGAATGCAACCCGAGTTTCCGCAAAAGGTTGCGGTTACGCTGCAATGGGGCCACAGTCGCAAAGCATGCGAGCGCCACCATCATGGTAATTGGATCGCCCATGGACCTGTCGGGATCCGCGCAGGCCTCGGAACGCCTGTTTTCAATAGCCTACGAGGAATTGCACCGCATTGCCCATCAGCAACGTCGGCGCGTCGGCGCGCCGCTTACGTTAAATACAACGGCCCTCGTTCATGAGGTCTATCTCAAGCTTTCGTCCGGTTCACAGGAGCAGGAATTTGAGCGAGCGCACTTTCTGGCCCTCGCTGCGCGCGCAATGCGCCAGGTGTTGATCGACCACGCGCGCAGTCGTGTGTGCCTCAAGCGCGGCGGCGAAATCACCTTCACCGAGGCCGATGAGAATCACAGTGCCTGTTCCAGCGATATGGCAGATATGCTCGCTTTGGACCAAAGCCTTACGGAGCTCAGTGAACTCGATGCACGCGCCGGACAGGTGGTGGAGCTTTACGTTTTCGGCGGTTTGCGCATTGAAGAGATAGCCAGAATCCAGGGGCTCACCGAGCGCACGACCTATCGTGATTGGCGACGCGCGCGCGCCTTCTTGGTGCAGCGTCTTGGTTTGATTCAAATGGTTTCGGAATCCTAGACATGGATGCCGAGCGCTGGCATCGCATCAGCGCCGTATTCGATCAGCTTTGCGAGGCACCGGCATCGGATAGGAACGCGTTGCTGGAGCACTACTGCGGTGACGACAGCGAGTTGCGCCGCGAAGTTGCGGCACTGCTGGAGGCGGACGCTGCCGGCGGCGCGCTGGATCAGTATGTTCCAAAATTGCGCATTGCCGTGGCGGCGGATTGGGCGCGCGACAGTGAGGCGCCGGCCGCCGGCGCCGACATCGGCTGCTGGCGGGTACGGCGAGAATTGGGCCGAGGCGGCATGGGCGTGGTCATGCTGGCAGAACGTATCGATGGACAGTTCGAACAGCGCGTCGCCCTCAAGCTGATCAAGCGCGGCATGGACAGCGATGCGGTGCTTAGCCGCTTTCTGCATGAGCGGCAAATCTTGGCGAGATTGTCGCACCCGAATATCGCCCGCTTGCTCGACGGCGGCTTGTCAACGGACGGCCGGCCCTTCTTCGTCATGGAGTATGTCGAAGGCACGCCGCTGGTGGACTACTGCACCGCCAATTCTCTGGGGCTGCGCGCGCGTATCGACTGCATCCTGCAGGTTTGCGCCGCATTGCAGTTTGCGCACCGGCAACTCGTCGTACATCTCGACATCAAGCCCTCCAATGTCATCGTGACCGCAGCAGGCGAGGTCAAGCTCCTGGATTTCGGGATTGCCAAGTTGCTGGGCGATGGTCCTACCGAGTTCTCGATGCACACCCGGACGCAAACGCAGCGCCCTCTGACCGCCGGTTACGCTTCGCCGGAGCAATTGCTCGGCGAGCCGGTCAGTACGGCGACCGACGTCTACGGCATCGGTTGTTTGCTGTATGAACTGCTGACGGGTCGCCGTGCCAACGGCAGCGCAACCAGTCTGGAAGAAGCGCGGCTGGCAATAGCGCGCGGCGAACCGCTCGCCCCCAGTAAGGCCGCCGCGCTGGGTGCCGTTCCCGGCATAACGGCGCGCAGACTGCGTGGTGACTTCGACACCATCGTACTCAAGGCGCTGAAGCGTGAACCGGAGCGGCGCTATACCACCGTCGAGGCACTGGCGGAAGACTTGCGCCGCTGCCTCGATGAGCACCCCATTGCTGCGAGGCGTGACACTCTGCGCTATCGCACGCGCAAGTTTGTTGCGCGCAATCCGGTCAGCGTCGCACTGGCAACGTTGGCTGTCATTTGCCTGCTCACCGCAACGACGTTTGCCTTGTCACAGGCGTCCAGCGCACGTGCTGCGGCTCTCCGTGCCGAGGCAGTGACCCGCTACTTGGTCGGCATATTCCAGGTCGCCGATCCCAAGGGTACGCCGGGAGGCCTGAAGCTCAGCGCGCGGGAAGTGCTGGATGTCGGCACTAAACAGATGCAACTGCAGCTGGCGCAACAACCGCAGTTGGAGGCATCGTTCTCATTGGTATTGGGGACGATCTATGGCGGCTTGGGCGAAAACGAGCGCGCGATCGCGTTGCTGCAGCGAGCCCTCGCTTTGCATCCGGTCGATGCACAGGACCAGATCTCTCACGCAGACACTCTTGCGCTGTTGGCTCGCGCACAATACGAGACTGGCGATTATGTTGCGGCGACCCGAAGTTCCGTCGAAGCCAATATCGAGCATCGCGCGCACGGAATCAGCCGGAGTGCGATGATTGCGCAAGATCTCGCGCTGCAGGGCGAGATCTCTCGCCGACAGGGAGAATTTGCCAGAGGCGAAGGCCTGCTCACGCAGGCCTTGGACATGTCGCGCAAGGTGCTGCAAGCGCCAAACCCGCAAATAGCCGAACAACTCAATCAACTCGCGGCCTTGTATGGCGACATGGGTCAGATCGAACAGGCGACGGCGCTCACCGAACAGTCGCTTTCCATGTTTCGCACGCTATACGGCGATAATCATCTCGATGTGGCGGAAAAC
>DATHFB010000217.1:0-3878 GCA_035318305.1 Steroidobacteraceae bacterium
CAGGACCTCGGTGGGCAACGGACCTTCGGTCAAGGCCGTGAGATTGTGCCGGAGATGCTCCAACGACGAGGCGCCGATGATAATGCCATCATTGCGCTCGGCGTTTAGCTGGGAGTGATGAATCAGCCAGCGCAGCGCCACGGAGATAGCGTCAAGACCATGGCCTTCACACGATCGGTGAATTTCCGCCAAGGCATCGAGATAGGCGTCGTTCATATAGCGATCGCGATACAGCTTGCCTTGAGCAGTTGAGCTGTCGAAACGCGAGCCGCCAATTACCGCAGCGCTATCGGTAAAATTCTTGCTGAAAGCACCGCCGGCCAGCGGATTGTAAGCATGGAAGCGGATGCCATAGTTGCCGAGGCATTTGAACAGTTCCGGTTCAACCGCACGCGTGATCGCGTTGTACAGTCCCTGGTAGACGCTCGGCCTTATCCATCCATGGCGCGTGGCTATTTCCGATGCCTCCGCCACTTGCCACGCGCTGAAATTGCTGACGCCGAACTCCTCAAATAGGCCTTCGTCATGAAGTTCCTGGACGGCCGACAGCGTCGATTCGATCGGCGTGGCGCTGTCAGGCGTCACCAAATAGAAGATCTTGACCTTATCGGCCTTCAGGCGCGCCAGAGACTCCTTGAAGACTCGCTTCAGGTTCTCAGGTTCGTGGCCGCGAGTGTTTAGCGCAGCAGATCCGGGTGGCGATCCGGAATGAATCCGCGTGGCGATGCCGAACCGTTCGGCGGCGCGGAGATCACCCAACATCTGTTCGCAGGTTCCATCGCCATAGACAGAGCACGTGTCGAGCTGGTCGTGGCCAAATTCCAAGACGGCGCCGAGCATTGCGTCTGCGGTCGCAGCGTCATGAACCCGGGCTCCGTATCCGCGGTAGCCGAGCGTCATGGTGCCGAAGGTGATGTTGGTGATAGGGGCTTTGGGCATTCCAACCGCCTTGCTTCATTGAGTATCGCTGCACCGTAACGGACTTTGATCGTCGCGATAATTGAGATAAACTGCGATGTCGTACCTAGAGAATCGTGACAATGTACAAAAGTGGGTTGATGGAACTCGAGGCCGTGGTCGCCATCGCCAGGCTCGGAAGCTTCCGTGCGGCGGCCATCGATCTGGATGTGTCGCCGACAGCGATTGGCAATGCCGTTTCCAGTCTCGAGAACAGGCTGGGCGTTCGCCTCTTCAACCGCACGACGCGCAACGTCGCCCTGACGAGTGCTGGCCGCGAATACGTCGAGGCAATCGCGCCGGCGCTGTCGGACACCCGCAACGCCGCCCAGGCGGTTGCCGATCACAGCCGCAAACCGACAGGCACGCTACGGTTCAGTTGCTCGCTCGCTGGGGGACGCCAGCTACTGATGCCCTTCGTCGTCGAGTATCTTCGTCGCTATGGCGAGATGAAGGTCGAAATTGTAACCGAGGGGCGGCTGATCGACATCATCACGGATGGGTTCGACGCCGGGGTGCGCCTGGCTGAAGCGGTTCCGCAGGACATGATCGCGGTGCCGCTTGGTCCGTATGCGCGGCATGTTGTGGTCGGGGCGCCCAGCTATTTCGCAAACAGGCCTCGGCCCGTCGCGCCGGCCGACCTGATGGATCATGAATGCATCCGCGCTCGCTATCCAAGCGGCGCTCTCTACCGCTGGGAGTTTGAACGTCACGGCGAAGCGATGAGGATCGATGTGCCGGGGTCCCTCACACTCGATGAGCCCGACATGATGGCGCAGGCGAGCAGGGCCGGTCTCGGCCTTGCCTATGTCGGCGAGTGGATGGTGGCTGATGACATCACCTCAGGCAGGCTGGTTGAAGTTCTAAGCGAGTGGACACCCTCCTATCCCGGATATTGCCTCTATTATCCAGGACGCCGCCACATGGCCGCGAGCTTGCGCGCCTTCGTCGATCTGGCCAAAGAGATTGTCTTTCGGAATCCCGCGAAGTCCTCTTGACGGATACCGGACGGGCGGTCCGATCGCGGCGCGTGGGTAGCAGCCGGCCGCCTGTAAGAGGCGATCGAATGAAACGACGACTTCCGAGTTTGGCATTAGCCGACATCGCCAGCTTGCAGAACGTCCGCTTTGCACAAGCGACCATTCCATAACCGTTCATTTCGCAAACCGCCGACGATGGCTTGTGCGATACACCCGCAATCTTAGGACTATCCGATTTCTTCGCTAACTGGTGGATCGGCATTAAATCGAGGATCGATGGCCACCGGCGCTTGTCTGGCCACCTTTCGATGATCAGCCATACCAAACAGGCCGTCGCCTCGACCGAAATTGCCGCGAGCTTCTAGGGCTAAGGCGTCCGGTTACTGCGCGGCGGCAACGCGCCCTGTGTAGGTCCCAGTCAGAAGATCGACGCCCTTGTCGGCGACCGCCATGACGGTGGCGTTCGTGTTGGCGCTGATGATCCTGGGCATAATGGAGGCGTCCATGACCCGAAGGCCGTCTATCCCCTTGACCCGCAAGTCGGGCGTGACCACGGTCGTGGGGTCTTCCGCCCTGCCCATTCGGCAGGTGCCGACCGGGTGAAAGTTGCTCTGCGTCGTCGCTTTCATGTATTCGACGAGCTCCGCGTCGTCCGTTATTGCCTGTCCCGGCGACAGCTCTTCTTCCACGATGTCAATGAACGGTGCTGTTGCGACGATCGTCCGGAGATACTTTAGCGCCTTCAATAGGCGTCGCGTGTCCTCCGGATCGCTCATCCAATTCGGATCGACCTCAGCGTCATCCTCTGGAAGCGCCGACTTCAAGCGGACGGACCCGTAGGAAAGCGGGCGAACCAAATTGGCCAGAAGCGTAACGGCGTTGCGTGGCTTGACCGTCAGTGTCGGCCACATCAGACCAATGCAATAGATTTGGATATCGGGCGGCCCGGCGGGATTGTCCAAATTGACGAACGCCATCGTCTCGGATCCCGTGGAAGCGATAGGGCCTGTGCCAAAAGCGTAATACTGAATGACGTTCCGGATCAGCTTGATCCCTGCGTCCTCGCCGAAATAACCAAACGGGCCCTTCGTCGAAAGCGACAGAAAGACTTCGTTGTGATCTTGCAGATTCTGGCCGACGCCGGGCAGGTCGGCGACGACTGGGATGTCGAACTGGGCCAGGTGATCGGCGGGTCCGATCCCTGAAAGCATCAGGAGCTTGGGCGTGGCGAACGCCCCGGCCGTCAAGACGACTTCATGCGTCGCCTTCGCCTGATGGACCTTCCCGTCTTTGACGTATTCGATCCCGATCGCCCGCTGACCGTCGAACAGCACCCGGTTGGCCCTCGCTTCGGTAACCAGGGTCAACCGCTCGTCGCCGATCACCGGCCTCAAGAACGAGTCCGCCGAGCTGCGGCGTTTTCCTCGAAAGGTCGTCGATTGTTCGTACCCCACGCCGTGCAGCTGACCGCCCGTGAAATCGTCGGTGAAAGGGACTTTCAGTTTTTGCAGCGTCCGGACGAAGATGTTGGCGGCCTCGGAGATGTAGGCCGGGTCGGAAACCTTGAGAGGCCCGTCTCCACTGTGCGCGGCGTTCTCCAGCCTGACGTTGCCCTCCTGCTTGCGGAAGTAGGGGACCAGGTCGTCCCAGCCCCAGCCCGCATCGCCGGATAACGTGTTCCAACGGTCATAGTCGTCCTTGGAGCCGCGAGCGTAGGTCATGGCGTTGACCGAGCTTCCCCCGCCAACGACGTTCCCTTGCATGATGTCGACGGCTCGCCCCTCGAGCGCGGGCTGGGGCGTCGAAGTGTAGCGCTTGATGTAGGGCGATTTGCCGAACACGATTTTGACGGCGCCAGCGGGCATGTGGATCAGCATATTGTCGTCGAGCGGCCCGGCCTCCAAAAGCAACACCGTCGCCCCATGGTCTTTGACCAAGCGG
>DATHFB010000218.1:0-9157 GCA_035318305.1 Steroidobacteraceae bacterium
TATGTCGCGTTTGGAATCCCGATCGCCTGGTTGGCTGATCGATATAACCGGCGCAATATTCTTGCCGGATCGTTGGTGATTTGGTCTGCGTTCACGGCGCTGTGCGGGCTGTCGACGAATTACCTGCAGTTCTTGCTGGGACGTATCGGAGTAGGCGTAGGCGAGGCCGGCGGCACGCCGCCGTCCACCGCCATCGTCTCGGATTGCTTTCCGGCGGACCGGCGCCCCATGGCGATGGCCGTTCTGGCACTCGGTGCGCCGATCGGCGCTTGGTTGGGCGCCGACCGGGCGGGCGCCATTGCGCATGCGTACAACTGGCGGGCTGCCTTCCTGGCTCTCGGTTTGCCCGGCGTCATCGTCGGAATTATCGTTTTTCTGACGGTCCGAGAGCCGAACCGGGGGCGCTTGGATGCCGTTGTCGAGGACATCAAGCCCTCGTTGATCTCCTGTTTGAAATTCCTTTGGCGGCAAAAAGCTGCGTTTCACATCATGATCGGCGGCGGTTTGTGCGCGCTCTGGGGTTGGGGCCTCATCTACTGGACGCCGACTTTTCTGCAACGCGCGTACAACCTCGACGTCGGACAGGCGGGCGCCGTCACCGGCAACATTCATCTCTGGGGAGGCTCACTCGCCACCGTGGCGACGGCGTGGCTGCTATCGCGCTCGTCCATGGCCGATCCGCGCCGCGTGGTGTGGTTGCTGACAGCAGGGATCGGCCTGGCGACCATCCCTTCTTTCATCGCCTACTGGACACACTCCCTGTTCTTATGCAAGGCAATGTTCTGGTTGTTCATCCCCGCCATTTACTTCTATATCGGCCCATGCTTCGGCCTGCTCAATAATCTCGCGCCGTGCCGCATGCGCAACATGTTCATCGCCATATCGCTGCTGGTCGCCAACATTTTGAATCTGATCATTGCTCCCTGGGTTGTCGGCCTTTTGAGCGACTGGTTCGCGGCCCCGCGGCCGACCGATGCAGCTTCGCTGCGCGCGGCTTTGCTGGTACTGGCACCCACCGGACTTTGGGCCGCATATCATCTGTATCTGGCATCAAGAACCATCGTCGCCGATCAGAAGCGCGCAATCGGCCATACAAAATCCTGGGCACCTTGATCATGACGAACTCGCATCTCGACCGAAGATGGCTGCCGTTGAACGCCTTGCGCGCCTTCGAGGGCGTCGCCAAGCATTTGAGCTTTACCGCCGCGGCCAACGCCCTGCTGATATCGCAGAGCGCGTTGTCGCGCCATGTGATAGCGCTCGAAAAAATGATCGGCGTTCAGCTGTTCGAGCGCCGCCCGCATTCTTTGGTGCTCACCAAGGCCGGCCAGCATTTGCTGCCGGCCGTCATGAAGTCCTTCGATCGCCTGGAATACGCGTTGGACGATTTGCGCAACGACGGCGCGGCCGGCACGCGTACGTTGCGGGTGCACATGCCGCCCAGTTTTGCGGCATACCTCGCAGTGCCGATTCTGCGCGATTTCCGCCGCGCGGCGGCAGAAGTGGAAATCGATCTGGTCAGCCCTCACGGTGTAGGGCCGCCGCCCGCGGACGTTGATGTTGCGGTGGTCTATTCAAAGCCGACCGTGACTGATCTGGTCACCGATCTTCTGTGGCCGGTGCATTTGAGCTTGCTGTGCCATCCCAATGTCGCTGCACGGCATGCCGGCAAGAGCCTGGCGCAATTCGTGGAGGCGAACGAACTGGTGCATGTGCGAATCTCCGAACTGCCGCGGCATCATCTTTGGAAGCAATTTGCGCGGGCCGCCAATCTGACCACCCTCAACGTGGAGCGCGGAGTGGTTTTCGATACCGCGATGTTGGCCGTGCAATATGCGCTGAGCGGCGACGGCGTCGCGCTGCTCGACACGTATCTATTCGGCGATCACATTCGTTCGGGGCGTCTGGTCAAACCATTCAGCAACAGCCTGGATGATGGTTACGGATATTATTTGATTACGCATCCGGAGGCGCTCAGCGATACCGCGGTGGCGTTGTTCCGTTCCTGGCTGATCGAGCGCTTCGGCAGCGGCGGCGATCTGCAGGCACATCTGCACTTGGCGGTATCGAATGACTGAAGGTCGGCGGACGTAGATGAAGAGTGAGACAAGAGTTGCGGTGATTGGCGGGGGAGTGGTCGGAGCCAGCGTTCTCTATCACTTGACCAAGGCTGGATGGAAGGACGTGCTGTTGATCGAGCGCGCCGAACTCACTTCAGGATCGACCTGGCATGCGGCCGGCGGTATGCACACGGTCAACGGCGATCCCAATGTTGCTAAATTGCAGCAGTACACCATCGAGCTTTACAAGGAGATCGAACAAATCTCCGGACAATCCTGCGGCGTGCACATCACCGGCGGCTTGATGCTGGCAGGCACCCGCGAGCGGCTGGACTGGCTGAAGATGGCAAAGGCGCGCGGTCGATATCTTGGAATGGATCTTGAAATCATATCCGTCGATGAGGCGGCCAGGCTCTTTCCGCTGCTGGACAAGAAGCATTTCAAGGGCGCGATGTACGACCCGATCGAGGGTCATGTCGATCCGTACGGCGTCACGCATGCCTACGCCAAATCCGCGCAACTCGGCGGGGCGGAAATCGTCAGGCACACTCGCGTGACCGATCTCAAAGCACGCAGCGACGGATCCTGGGATGTCATTACCGACCACGGCAATGTGCATGCCGAGTATGTCGTGAACGCCGCCGGGTTGTGGGCCCGCGAAGTGGGGCGCATGGTCGGCATCGAATTGCCCATTCTGGCCATGGAGCATCAATACCTCATCACCGGCGACATGCCGGAACTGGTGGGAAAAAAGGAACAGCTGCACGCCATCGACTTCGAAGGGGAGCTGTACATCCGTCAAGAGCGCGGCGGCATGCTGCTCGGAACCTACGAAAAAGCCGGGGTACCTTGGTCTCCGGCTGAGACTCCCTGGGACTTCGGACAGGACCTGTTGGCCAACGACCTCGAAAGAATCGCGCCCAGCTTGGAGGTGGCATTCGAACATTTTCCCGCGCTTGGCAATGCCGGCATCAGGAAAGTTGTGAATGGACCGTTCACGTTTGCGCCGGACGGCAACCCTCTGGTCGGACCGGTCAAGGGTCTGAAGAATTTTTGGGTGGCTTGCGGTGTCATGGCCGGCTTCAGCCAGGGCGGCGGAGTGGGTCTGGCCTTGTCGCGCTGGTTGATCGATGGGGATCCGGGCGCCGACATTTGGGGCATGGACGTGGCGCGCTATGGCGATTGGACCACGCTGGCGTATACCAATGCCAAAGTCCGCGAAAATTATTCGCGCCGGTTCAGCATTCGATTCCCAAACGAGGAACTCGAGGCTGGCAGGCCGCTGCGCACGACTCCGATTTATGAAAGGCTGCGGGCTGCAAACGCCGTGTTCGGCGACTACTGCGGTTTGGAGCATTCCTTGTGGTTCGCGCCAACCGCGCAGAGCGCCAAGGACGAGTTCAGCTTTCACCGCTCGAATGACTTTCCGCACATTGCCGCCGAGTGCGATGCGGTGAAGAATTCGGTGGGTTTGCTCGAAATCTCGAATTACGGCAAGTTTGAGGTCAAAGGTCCCGGAGCCGCGGACTGGCTTTCGAAGGTGATGTCGAATCGTGTTCCAGCCGTCGGCCGCATCGCCTTGACTCCGATGCTCAACGAGCGCGGCAAATTGATCGGCGATTTCACGATGTGCCGGGTTGCCCCCGAGCATTTTTTGCTCATCGGCACGTACGCCGCGGAAACCTACTACCTGCGTTGGTTCGAGCGGCATCCTGCGGGTCCCGGCGTGTCGATCCGACCGTGCGCCATGGAATACGTCGGGCTATCCATCGCCGGTCCCAATTCGCGCGCGCTGCTGCAAGAGTTGGTGCGCGATGACCTGTCGACCGCGGCGTTTCCGTTCTTGTCATTCAAGCGCATGGAAATCGGCATGGTGCCGGGTTACGTCGGCCGCGTTTCGTTTACGGGCGAACTGGGATTCGAAATATGGGTGAGCACCGACTACCAACGTGCGCTCTATGATCTGCTGGTCAGTGCCGGCCGAAAACATGGCCTGCGGCCGTTCGGCAGTCGAGCGCTCAATTGCATGCGAGTCGAGAAGAGCTTTGGCACCTGGACGCGGGAATACCGTCCGATCTACGGCCCATTCGAAGCCGGGCTCGGCCGATTTGTGGATTTCAAGAAGGAAAAGTTCATTGGCCGTGCCGCGGCAATGGAAGAGAGCCAGGGCGGCGGTGCTCTGCGGCTCTTGACCTTCAAGCTGGAGACTGCGGACGCGGATGCGTTGGGCGATGAGCCCATTTGGCATGACGGCAAGGTCGCGGGCTGGGTGACATCGGGCGCCTTCGGTCATCGCGTCAATCATTCCCTGGCCTTAGGGTACGTGCCGGCGGCAATAGCGGGCGCTACCTCAGGTTTCGAGATTGAGATCATCGGTGAGCGGCATCATGCCCAGCCGCTATCCGAGGCTGCCTATGATGCGAAAGGCTCGCGCATGCGCGCTTAAGAGCACGGCCCGATCGAGCGTTCCTGATGGCCAGTGTCGACGTTGCAAAACTTCCCTTGCGGGTGCGTCAAGCGACCGTCATCGCGCTCTTGTTCGGCGGCTATGCGTCGCTGTATTTCTGCCGGGCGGACCTGTCGGTGTCGACACCGCTGCTGATCGACGAGCTCGCAGGGCGCGGCCTCGACCATGCCGATGCCATCGTGCGCCTGGGGCAGGTCTCATCTCTGGGCGTACTGGCCTATGCGCTCGGCAAGCTCTTCTTGGGGGGCTTGGGCGATCTATGGGGCGGGCGCCACAGCTTTCTCATTGGACTCGCGGGTGCGGCCGCATTCACCCTGTTGTTTACTGTCGGCGGAACGGTGCCGCTGTTCATGCTCGCGTGGATCGGCAACCGGCTCACGCAGTCCATTGCCTGGGCGGGGCTCATCAAAGTGTCGTCGAAATGGTTCGACTACACGTCTTATGGCAGCGTCATCGGTGTACTGAGCATCAGCTACCTGGTTGGCGACGCGGCGGCGCGCCAGTGGATGGGCATGCTGATGCAACATGGCTTCGGCTGGCGGGCGCTCTTTTATTTCGCGGCGGCCGTGGCGGGTGCGATGCTGCTCTTCAATGGGTTGTTCTTGCGCGAATCGCGCAAGGATTTGAAATTTGACGAAGCCAAACCCAATCCCTTGAATTTGTTCGGCGCCGACGAGTCGCGCCCCAGCGTGCGCAACCTGCTGCTGCCGCTGCTGCGCAGCCGCGCATTCCTGCTGATTTGCTTTCTGTCATTGGGGTGCACCATCATTCGGGAAACCTTCAATACCTGGACACCGGTGTATTTGCGCGACTACTTAGGCTATGGCGTGAGCGATGCGGCACGCATGAGCTCGATCTTCCCGGGCGTGGGCGCGGTGTCCGTCGTTGCGTCGGGATGGCTCAGCGATCGGATCGGCGTCAATGGCCGCTCGCTGGTGCTGTTTCTCGGATTGGCGGCCACCGCGGCTGCGCTATTGCTGCTCATGTCGATGCGCTCGAGTGCCGCCGGTTCGCTGCCGCCGCTGGTTGCGATCGGCATCATTGCCTTTTGCTTGTTGGGACCTTATTCGTACCTCGGCGGCGCCTTTGCGCTCGATTTTGGGGGCAAGCGAGCTGCGGCGGCCTCGTCGGGCATCATCGATGGCATCGGCTACTTGGGTGCGGTGGCGGCCGGCGACAGCGTGGCGAGATTGTCCGTGTCGTTCGGCTGGCAGGGCGTATTTGTGACACTCGCTGCGGTAAGCGCGGTCGCGGCTGTGGGTGCGGGCTATTTATTTTACTTGAGCGCGCACGCGGCGCGCGCCGGACGGCATTTGCCATGAGAATTCCAGCCGCTCTCAAGAGTGTCCATGCGAATGCCGACTCGCTGATCTTGCAGTGGGCGGACGGACGGACCAGTGAATTCGCCGGCATCTGGCTGCGCGACAATCAATCGGAACAGCGCGATGCTCACAGCGGCCAGCGACTGGTCGATATTGCAGATTTTCTGCCTGAGCCGAAGATTCGCGCCGCCTCGCTGCATGCAGGAGTGGTGCATGTACATTGGGAGAACGAGCCTCATGCGGCAACCTTTGATGTTGAGTGGTTGGCCGCGCAAGCGGATACGCCCTTCGAGCAGGTGCCGATGCAGGCCTGGATCGGCGGGGCCTTGGACGCGTCGCGCGATTTTGCCTGGTTGAGCCTGAGCCAGGCCAGGGAAAACGCGGCGGAGCGCTCGCGCTGGCTCGCACGGCTGTTGGCGAACGGCATTGCCTTCTTGAGTGAGGTACCGGCCACCGAGGACGCCATCCTCGAGGCGATGTCCTTGGTCGGCCGCGTCGCCGAAACCAACTATGGGCTGGTATTCGACGTACGCTCCGTCGCGCAGCCGGAGAATCTGGCGTTCTCCGACTTAGGATTGGGTCTGCATACCGATAATCCGTATCGAGAACCCGTGCCGGGCTTTCAGGCCCTGCACATGCTGATCGCATCGCCCGACGGCGGCGAGAATCTGTTTGCCGATGGCTTGGCGCTGGCCGCGCACCTGCGCCATGACGATCCCGATGTCTTCGCGCGATTGACCAGCACCGCGGTGCCGTTCCGGTATCAATCCAAGGATGCGGACCTGTATGCCGAACGGCCATTGATCCAACTATCCTGCGAGGGCGCGGTCACGGCCGTACATTACAACAATCGCTCGATTGCGCCGCTGCGGCTCTCGCTCGACGACACGCAAGCCTTCTATGGCGCCTATCGGAAGTTCGCGTTGCTGTTGCGCGATCCTAAGTTTCAGCTCAAGTTTCGATTGCGCAGCGGCGATCTCGTGGTGTTCGACAATCAGCGCATCCTGCATGGCCGTACGCCGTTCTCTTCGGCGAAACATGCACGCCATCTGCGCGGCTGCTATCTGACGCGCGACAGCGTGTACAGCGAATCGGCCCTGCTGCGCCGGCAACTCAACGCGGTGACCTCCGCATGAGCCCGGTCGACCCGGTCGACGAGATTTTCGCGCTTTTCGAGCAACGCGGAGCGGGAGCGTACTACGGCGAGCCGGTGTCGATGACGGAACACATGCTGCAAGCGGCATATTTCGCTCGAGCCGAGGCGGCGCCGGCGGCGCTCGTCATCGCTGCATTACTGCACGATGTGGGGCATCTCATTGAAACAGTACCCGACGATATCGCGGATTGGACGACCGATGCGCGTCACGAAGAAGTGGGTAGCCGCTGGCTGGCACAACGCTTTCCCGCTGCAGTTTCGGAGCCGGTGCGCCTGCATGTTCCCGCCAAACGCTACCTCTGCGCCACTGACAGTGCCTATTTTGCGAAGCTCAGTCCGGCTTCGGTGGTCACACTCAAGCTGCAAGGCGGTCCGATGACGCGCGACGAAGCGGCGAGTTTCGAGGCCGAATCCTTTTATCGCGAGGCCGTGCGCGTCAGGCGCTGGGACGACGCCGGCAAGGTCGCCGGCTTGGCAACCCCGAAGCTCGAGGACTATCGCGCGCTCATTAATTCAATGAATGAGCTGCTTCGATAGCATAGGGCTTGATCCGGGCTGTCTTGCGTACAAAGTAGAGCGCCGAAAGGCCCATCAATATCGTTCCGAGCACGCTGGTGCCGTAGGCACTGGCCGTGAAGACCTGCAACCAATTGAGCTGTACCAGGCCGAAGTTGCGCCAGAGCAGGAGCGCGCAGCTACCCAAATACCCGGACGCGTCGGCAACATAAATGAGAAACCCGGCTGTCCCCACGGTACCGCTCGCGGCGATCAACCGATCGAACAACATGGCGTTGAATGGCACATAGGCCATGTAGAGCCCGGCGCCGCTCAAGATCATCCACACGAGCGGCGACAACAGTCCCGCTTGAAACGCCAGCGTCGACAGACCGAGCAAAGCCAAGCCGGCGATCACGACCCCATGAATCACCAGCAGCGCCTTGGTATTGTCGCGCACGACGATGATGACGCCGAGTACGGTCAGGGAAAGCACTGCCACAGGCAGCTCGCTGGCCGTGAAGACTGCGGCAGCCTGTCCGAATCCGAGGGCGGTCCAGATCTCCGCTGCGAAATTGTCGCGAAAGTCGCGGATTGCGGTGGTCAGCACATATGAGAGCACGAGCAGGGCGATCCCCACTCCGTAGCGCTGCAGGAAGCGCATGCGTGCCGCGGAATCCATCGGCGCACGCCGCACGCGTGCGGCCTCATCCTGCGGGCTTGGCGCAGGCATTTGCGACAGCACCCAAACGGACACTCCCAGCAGAGGGAAGAAAAGTGCGCCCGCGGCTGCCGGCATCCAAAACGGGCTGATGTGCCATCCATCCATCAGCAGTTTGCCGACGGATTTTACCGCCCCTGAGGAGACAATGAAGCTCGCGCACAGAATGGCGCCGAGTACCTCGGAGGTGCGCCGCCCCTCCATGAAACCAAAGACCAGTCCCCAGATCAGTCCCAAGGGCAGACCGTTTAGAAACATGGCAAACACGTTCCACGGCGCAGGCAGCACCGCAAATAGAAGCAGAGCCAGCCACGATATAAAAATGAGTACGACGATGGCGGCGGCGCGCCGATTCGGCGTGACTTCTGCGATGAACTTGACGCCGATCATTTTTGAAACCGCGTAGCCGAGCACCTGCGCGAGCACCAACGCAATCTTGTAGTCGAGCGCGAAGTGCCACCCCGGAACCGGGCCAAAGATGGCGACCGAAAACGGTTTCCGGAATGCGTACATCGAAAAGTAGGCCGCAAAGCCTGCCAACCCGGCAAAAGTCGTGAACAAAACAGGATTGGCTTTTTCGAGCGCTTGATGGAGCTTACTGGCCACGGGGTCAGTCTATCCTGAAATGCGTCGTCGTCGGCTGGTGGTATGGGGAGGGTGCCGCGAATCTGTCATCTTGACTGCGCCGCTAATGCAATCTCGCCTGTTCCGGACAGGCTCGATTGCATTGCCCGCTTCGCGCTTCATCTGCGAGCACCTGCACCAGAATCTCTTCTGGGCATGCATCTCCCGCATCCATGCACAGGTCCCGCTCGTCACGAGCGGCAAGCTGACGGAGTCCCTCCATCAGCAGATTCCGCGCGGCATTGACGTCTCGGTCATGGGATACCCGGCATTTGGGGCATGTCCAGTACCTTACATCCAGCCGCAACTCAT
>DATHFB010000219.1:0-2073 GCA_035318305.1 Steroidobacteraceae bacterium
CAACTTTCTCAACTCGAGGGAAAAGGCGAGCAAAATCAATAGGGCTCTATCGAAAGTCTCCACTACAAAACTGGGACTTGGGGGCGAGCGGACCTCTGCGAGGACGTGATGCGCGGCGGTGGCTGCGGAGGCAAATCGAGCTTGAGTTGCTTGAGCAGCAGCTTCTGGTCGGCATTGAGCTCAGTATAGCGGCTGAGGATCAGCATGCGTCCGTCGGTTGTCGGGAAGTGCACGTCGAGCATCTGCGCCGCGGCCATCTTGTCGAGCACCGCCCTTGATGTGAGGCCCGGCGCCAGCGGCTTCAGTCGCGCCCGCAACGTGACGTGCAGGCAATAAGCGAGGAAGGCGACGAAGATATGCGCCTCGACCCGATGCTCGACCTGATGATAGATCGGCCGCAGCTGGAGATCGTCTTTCAGGTTTTTGAACGCAGCCTCGACTTCGGTCAGTTGAATGTAGAACTGCCAGAGATCGGCGGGATCGCGATCTCCGAGATTGGTGCGCAGCAAATAGCGCCCTTCACGTCGGCGCACCTGGCGCAACTTCTCGCGGTTGAGCGTGAAGCTGAACGCAGTCCCGCTGGGGGCGATATCGATGTCGATCAGCCGCCACGCCGCGCGAGCCTTGGAACGCGCGGCGCCGAGCTTCATCAGGAATTCCTTGCGCGTGAGCTTCATGTTCGCGATTTGCTTCAATCGTGACCAAAGCCATTTGAGCTTGCGCCGGCGCATGGCGCGTTCCTTGTGGATGCGGGCGCGGCTTTGCGCGAAGACGTAGGTCTCCTGGTCCTGCGGCAGCACCTTGACGTCGACACCCTCGCGCACCGCCTGCCAGGGTTTGTCGAGCAGCGCCTTCTCCAGTTTCGACAGCCGTCCCTTCGGCGTTCCGACCAGATAGGAGACCGGCGGATCGGCCTGCCGCATCTCCGCCAGCACCGCATCGGTGGGAATGCCGCGATCCATCACCCAGATCCGCTGGGCCTTGCCGTACTGAGTTTCGATCTTGTGCAAAAATCCCCGCAAGGTCGTGCTGTCCGCCGTGTTGCCCGGCAGCACTTCATAGGCGAGCGGGAAGCCATCCGGCGTGACGATCAGTGCGATGACCACCTGCACGCAATCGCTGCGTTTGTCACGGCTGTAGCCGAAGCGGCGCTTGTCGTTGTCGTCGTCCGGGGGCGCGGATTCGAAATAGGTGCTGGTCAGGTCGTAGAGCAACACCTCGAACTTGGCGCCGAACAAATCCGCCCAGCGTTGACGCAAATGGGAAAACAGCGCTTGTTTGTGCGGCAAGAGCTTGTCGAGGCAGCGGTAGAGAGCATTCTTCTCCGCCAGCATGAAATCCGCGCCCAGCAAGTCCGCCATCGCGCTCTGTTCAAACCATTGCCGGTGCAGACGCCACTCGCTACCGGGATCGATCAGCCGGTAGCACACCAGCGTCTGCAGGATATCGCACCAGTTCGTTCCCTCGCGCGAGGGCCGCAGGCGGCGCGCCCAGAACTGGTCAAGCCCAAGCTGTTCATAGAGTTCACACGAAAGCCAGCACGCGCCCCACTGCCGCGGCCGATGCAACTCCATCGCATCGAGCCGCACCTGTACGCCGTACCCCTCGGCCTGTCTGGGAAGCTCACGATCGGCAGAAAAAAGCGACAGCTGGGTGTGGCGTTGCGCATCCTCGTCAAACGCTTCGATCGCACGGCTCCAATCGTCATGTTGGCCGTCGCCGATCTCACCCAAATACAGCACCTGCCGCTGCACCACCTTGCCACTGGCACAGCGCCGGTTCTCGACGATATTCCAGTAGTGGTGCTCCTTGCCGTCCTTGAAGCGCCGATTCGATCGCAAAAACATGGCCCGACGAAGCTACGCCGATCGCAACAGGCCCAAAAGATACTTGGTCTACACTACACGCGATTCCTGAGACCCACACATTGATCCGACTCGCCTTTTCGCCTCAAAATTCCCGAAAATTGTCGTTTTGGCACGCGAGTTGAGAAAGTTGGGCTAGGGGTGAAACAGACTTCAGGCCCTGGCATTTTTGCACGAACTGTATCGCGACCAAGTTTTGCGGCAGCGT
>DATHFB010000220.1:0-3440 GCA_035318305.1 Steroidobacteraceae bacterium
GTCGAGAACACCGTCGACGTCGACGTCATCTCCGCCATCGCACTCAGCAACGCGCAACAGGACAAACTCGCCGCCGCATTGAGCAAGCGGCTCAAGCGCCAGGTACGCGTGCAAAGTTCGGTCGACGCGACGCTGTTGGGCGGCGCCGTCGTGCGCGCCGGAGACTTGGTCATCGACGGCTCATTGAAAGGCCGATTGCAACGACTCGCCACAGAATTGGGAAGCTAGGAACTATTTATGTCCATCAAGGCATCTGAAATCAGCGACCTGATCAAGGCGCGCATCGACAAATTCAAATCCGCCTCCGAGGCGCGCAACGTCGGGACGGTGGTCAGCGTCACCGACGGCATCGTGCGTGTGCATGGGTTGGCGGACGCACGCTACGGCGAAATGTTGGAATTCGCCGGCAACACCTTCGGCCTGGCGCTGAACCTCGAGCAGGACTCGGTGGGCGCCGTGGTGCTCGGCGACTACAAGCACATTTCGGAAGGTTCTGAGGTCAAGACGACCGGCCGCATTCTCGAAGTCCCGGTGGGCCCGGAACTGCTCGGCCGCGTGGTCGATGCGCTCGGCACGCCGATCGACGGCAAGGGCCCGGTGAACGCCAAGTTGAAATCTCCGTTGGAGCGCGTTGCTCCCGGCGTGATTTTCCGCAAGAGCGTGTCCCAGCCGGTGCAAACCGGCCTAAAGGCCATCGACGCCATGGTGCCGATCGGCCGCGGTCAGCGCGAACTCATCATCGGCGACCGGCAGACCGGCAAGACCGCGGTGGCCATCGACACCATCATCAATCAGAAAGGCACGGGCGTTAAGTGCGTCTACGTCGCCATCGGACAGAAACAAAGTTCGATCGCCAACGTCGTGCGCAAGCTCGAAGAGCATGGCGCCATGGGACATACCATCGTTGTCGCCGCCTCGGCCTCGACGCCGGCAGCCATGCAATATCTCGCGCCTTACGGCGGCTGCGCCATGGGCGAGTACTTCATGGACCGGGGCGAAGACGCGCTGATCGTGTACGACGATCTGTCCAAACAGGCCGTGGCGTATCGCCAGATCTCCCTGCTGCTGCGCAGGCCCCCGGGCCGCGAAGCCTATCCCGGCGACGTGTTCTATTTGCATTCGCGCCTGCTCGAGCGTTCCGCCCGGGTCAACGAAGAATACGTCGAGAAATTCACTGAAGGCCGCGTCAAGGGCAAGACCGGATCGCTCACCGGACTGCCCATCATCGAAACCCAGGCGGGCGACGTCACGGCGTTCGTGCCGACCAACGTGATTTCGATCACCGACGGCCAGATATTCCTGGAGACCGACTTGTTCAACGCCGGCATGCGTCCGGCCATCAACGCCGGCATTTCCGTGTCGCGCGTCGGCGGCGCCGCGCAAACCAACATCATCAAGAAGCTGGGCGGCGGCATTCGCCTGGCGCTCGCGCAGTTCCGCGAGCTCGCGGCATTCTCGCAATTCGCCTCGGATTTGGACGAGGCCACGCGCCGGCAGCTGGAACGCGGCCAGCGCGTTACCGAGCTGATGAAGCAGAAGCAGTACTCGCCCATGTCGGTGGCCGAGATGGCGCTGTCGCTGTTCGCCGGCAACAACGGCTACTTCGACAAGGTCGATCGCCTCAAAGTGGTGGAAACAGAAGCCGCATTGCAATCCTTCGCCCGCTCGAGCCACGCCGACCTGCTCAAGAGCATCAATGCCAAGCCGGACCTGTCCAAAGACGTCGAAGCAGCCTTGAAGAAGTGCTGCGACGAATTCTTCGCGACGCTGTAAGTAAGAGGCAGGCAACGCAATGGCAGGCGCAAAGGAAATCCGCAGCAAGATCGCGAGTATCAAAAATACTCAGAAGATCACCAAGGCCATGGAAATGGTGGCCGCGAGCAAGATGCGCAAGGCGCAGGAGAGAATGCGCGCGGCACGCCCCTACGCCGAAAAGATCCGCAAGCTGGTCGGGCACTTGCGCCAGGTGAATCTGGACTACAAGCATCCCTTCACGCTGGAGCGCCCGGTGACCGCCGTCGGTGTCGTCGTGATCAGCACCGATCGGGGTTTGGCGGGCTCGCTCAATTTGAATTTGTTCAAGGCCGCGCTCACCGCGATACGTGAAGCGCAGTCGCGCGGCAACAAGGTGTACTTGTGCGTCATCGGCTCCAAGGCGCTGCAGTTCTTCAAGCGTTTGGCCGGCATCGAAGTCGTCGCGTCGGTCACTCACTTGGGCGACCGGCCGCATGTCGCTGAGTTGATCGGCACCACCAAGGTGATGCTCGATTTTTATCGGGACGCGAAGATCGATCAGCTGCTGCTGGTGCACAACGTTTTCGTCAACACGATGACCCAAAAGGCCGTCGTCTCGCAGCTGCTGCCCCTCGAGACCGTCGACAAGGACGAGCTGCAGGAACGCTGGGACTACATTTACGAACCGGATTCGGTGGAAATCCTCGACGGCATCTTGATGCGCTACGTCGAATCACAGGTATTCCAGGGCGCGGTCGAAAACGTCGCCTGCGAAATGGCGGCGCGCATGGTGGCCATGAAGAGCGCCTCGGACAACGCGGGCGATCTCATCGAAGAGTTTCAGCTCATTTACAACAAGGCCCGCCAGGCCGCGATCACGAAGGAACTTTCGGAAATCGTCGGCGGCGCGGCAGCAGTTTAGATGAGGTCAGAAAGAGGTTTTTTTTTACCGGCGCGCAGCGCCGCTTAAAGTTCGGGGTTGCGCAGCAACCCCGTTGAGAGGTTAATAAGATGTCCAGCGGTAGCGGCAAAATCGTGCAAATCATCGGCGCGGTCATCGACGTGGAATTTCCGCGCGATCAGATTCCCAAAGTCTACGATGCGCTCATCCTCGATGACGTGGACTTGACGCTGGAAGTACAGCAGCAATTGGGCGACGGCATCGTGCGCTGCATCGCCATGGGCGCGTCCGAGGGACTGCGCCGTGGTCTCACGGTGAAGAACACCGGCAAGGGAATTTCCGTCCCGGTGGGCGCCGCCACGTTGGGCCGCATCATGGACGTGCTCGGCAAACCGCAGGACGAAAAGGGCCCGGTCAATGCCAAGGAACACCTGCCCATCCACCGACCGGCGCCGGCCTATGATGAGCAGGCGGGCGGTCAGGATCTTCTGGTGACGGGCATCAAGGTCATCGACTTGCTGGTGCCATTCGCCAAGGGCGGCAAGGTCGGCTTGTTCGGCGGCGCCGGCGTGGGCAAGACCGTGAACATGCTCGAACTCATCAACAACATCGCCAAGCAGTACAGCGGGCTTTCCGTGTTTGCGGGCGTCGGTGAGCGCACCCGCGAAGGAAATGATTTTTATCACGAGATGATCGAATCAGGCGTCATCGACAAAGACGACCTGTCCAAGTCCAAGGTGGCGATGGTGTACGGCCAGATGAATGAACCGCCGGGCAACCGTCTGCGCGTCGCTCTCACCGGCCT
>DATHFB010000221.1:0-3100 GCA_035318305.1 Steroidobacteraceae bacterium
CTGACGGCCCTGATGATCGGCGCGTTGCCTTGCCACGCCGATGACTTGCCGCTGCGTAAGATCACTGTCGATACCGCGGTGACGGTCGGCGCGCTGCGGCCCTTGAGCGGTATCCAAGCCGCCGCCGGCGTCGATGGCACGGCGTTGTACAAGGCCGCCCGCGTCGACCTGATACGCATCGACGATATGCAGGGATCCGGCGATATGGACGCGATTTTTCCGGACATGAGCGCCGATGCGGACAATGCCAAGAGCTATAACTTCGCGCCGACCGATCGGCTGGTCGCGTCGATCAAATCCGCGGGCGCGGAGCCGCTGTTTCGGATTGGCAGAAGTCGCGGCGCCGACGCAAGTCCGCCCTCGGACCCCGAGAAGTACGCACAAATTGCCCGGCATGTCGTGCTCCACTACAACCGCGGTTGGGACAAGGGCTTTCACTACGCCATCCGCTATTGGGAGGTCTGGAACGAAGCGGATTCCAAGCTGTTCTGGACAGGTTTACCGCAGGAGTATTACGCCCTGTACGACAAGGTGGCCCGTGCCATCCAGTCGGCCGACGATTCGGCCCTGGTCGGCGGGCCGGCGATATCGAAACCGCTGATTGCGGGTGCATACCGTGAGAAATTTCTGGACTTCGTGCGCTTCAACCGCCTGCCGCTCGATTTCTTTTCATGGCATTTCTTTGCGGTGGATTCGAACGATCCGTACACCTTTGTCACGGTTGCCAGGGAACTGCGCCGCGTCATCGATGCGCATGGTCTCGGCTCCACCAAGAACGTCCTGGATGAGTGGAATGCGGATCCCGCCGATCGCGACATGTCGAAGGCCGCGCGCGCATCATTCGCAGCCAGTGCGCTCATTTACATGCTCGGCGGACCCGTCGATGCGCAAACTTTCTATCGCGCCGATGCGGAGCTTGTCGGCGGCAAGGGGATGCCGGATGAGGTCGGTCATGCGCTCGGCGCCTTCGGCGCGCTGAAGAGCACGCCGGTGCTGATTCGAACCGCCGGCGGCGACGAGTCCGGGTTCGCTGTGGCTGCCGGCCGCTCGCGGGATGGCCGTCTCGTCCAAGTACTGATCAGCAACTATCAAATCGCCGCCAAGTACCTGCAGCCGCGCGACAACTGGGACACGTCGCTGCCCGAAAGACGTACGCTGCAATACCACGACAACGGCGGCTATGACGCCACCATCAATCTGCCGACGGCGGGGAAGTACCAGGTAAAGCGCTACCGGATCAGTGATTCGTCAAACTTCGCGCTGGTCGATCACAGCACACAAACCGGCCCCAGCATTCACTTGCAGGCGGCGCTGCCGCCGCCCGGCATCGAGCTCATCGTCATCAGCGCTGATTGATGGGGTTCAGGCCAAGGCGCAGAAGATCCGCGATTTCCGCCGCGATCTGCGCCTTGCGCGGATCATCGCCGCGGACCAATCCTTTGGCGAGCCAACTGCCGGCGCCGCGCATGAACAGCAACAGGCAATCGCGGTTCACATCGCGCATGGAGTGTTCGCCGTGCGCCTCCCGGCAAAGTGCGCGGTAGGCCTGCACCAACACTTTGCCGCGCTCGGTGGCCAGAACCTTTTCCTCGGCGCTCAACGAATCGTAGCCGGTTGACGAACGCAGCGGCTCAATGTCGTCGCGCTGATGCGAGATGGCATTGGCGCGCAATACCGCAATCAGCGTGTCGGCAGCGCTTCCGCCTTGGGCGGTGGCCTGTTCGCGAATGAACGAGAAGATCCGGTCGGTTCGCGCATAGCAGGCCGAAAGTATGGTCTGCTTGTCGCCGACATAGTGATACAGGGTTCGCTTGGTGGCGCCCACGGCTGCGGCGATATCATCAAGCGACGTCGTATCGACGCCCCGCCGATTGAACAGCTGCGAGGCGGCTGCGAGAATCTTTTCGCGCTTGGCCTCGAATTGCGCACCGCGATCGAACAGGCCCCCGGGTTGCGCGAGCAGGGGCGAAAAATCAATGGGCGGAGGGTTCACTTCCCGGGTTCGGTCGGCCGCCCAGCCATCCGCCAGTATGTCTTTGGCCGCCGCAATGATCTCAGGCCGGCTCACGCGCAGCGCGACCGCCAGGGGCGAATTCAGCGGTATCGAATGAATGATGCTGATGATGGTTCGCGCGACGATCGGAAAGTCGCAGAAGCGTATGTCGCCGGCTTTTGCCCCTGCCTCGAGCAGGCTGGCAAGCCGCGCCACCACCGCTTCGAAGATGCCGAGCACGGTCTCGCGCGCAGCTTGATCAAGCAGCCCGATTTCGCTCAAGGCCGCAAGTTCCGGTTCCGCAGGATCCAGGGTTTTGGAAATGAAATTGCCGACGACCTGCAGCGCGCTGCGGCCGGATTGCGCCGCTTCGCCCAGCTGGCGCGCCATGATCTCGGATGATCGCAGGTAGACCTGAAACATCAGGTCTTCACGATCCTCGACATAGTAGTACAGCGATGCGCGGGAAAAACCCAGCTTATCCGCGACGGCCGTCAAGGACGTCATGGAAATGCCCTTGGAATTCAATTCCCGCGCCGCCTGGTCGAGCAATTGCTCGCGGCGGGATTTTGCGGCGGCGTCGATGCGGCGCGCAGAGGCAGCGTTTTTGCTCACCAGTTTCATCGTTAGTATTCTATCGCGCAGCCCTGAGGCTGGCTCTCCGGGTCTCTCACGCGATGTCCGGCAACCAGATCGTCCAGCGCGGCTTTCATGTACTCGTGCCCCTGGCCCTGGTCGGCGAAGACCTGATCGTCCATCGCTCCCTGATAGGCGAGTTTGCCGCCGCGGTCGACGATGAAAAAACTCGGCGTCGTCTTGGCGCCATAGCTGCGCGCGATGCTGCCGTCGAGGTCGAACAAAAATGCGGTGACCGTTGCATGAGTTTGCGCAATGCGCGCACGCGCGGCAGCTGCGGTCAAATATCCGGCTTTATCGGGTGCGGCCGTATCGATGGACAGCCACACCACGTCGTGGGACGCGGCATAGCGCTGCAGCGCCTGCATGGCGCCGTTTTTGTACTTCACCGCGGTAAAGGGACAAACAGGATTGGTCCACTCCAGAACCACCAACTTGCCGGCGTAGTCGCGCAAGCTGTGGCGTTTGCCA
>DATHFB010000222.1:0-6396 GCA_035318305.1 Steroidobacteraceae bacterium
GGCCAACCTGGCGCACACGGCGGTGCAGCGTTTGTGCGCAGCGCTCGCCGGAGCCGGTTGGCGCGACATTCTGGCGAATCTGCCCGGCTACCGGCCGGCCATGGCGCCCGGAAAAGTGCTGGTCATGACCGAGGCGCTGCCGTGGTGGCCGAAGATCAAATCCAAGCCGAAGCCGTCTAAAGAGGCGGTATCGACGTAAAGCGCTGCGGACTCGAGTAAACATTGCAATGTTTTTCCCGCAAAAAGCCCACCAGGGTCAAACCGGAAGCGAGCGCAAGATTGACCGCAAGGCTCGACGGGGCACCGATGGCTGCGAGTATGGCGACTCCGGTACGCAGCGCTTTTTGAGTGAGCTCAAAACTCGCGCGCCCGCTCAACAAAATGATGTGTTCCTTGAGCGGCAGGCGGCCGGCCATCAACAATTCACCAACCAGTTTATCGATGGCGTTATGCCGCCCGACGTCTTCCGCCACGGTGATGAGGTTTCCGGAAAAATCAAATAGCGCGGCCGCATGGATGCCGCCGGTGTCGCCGAACTTGGACTGAGCGGTTCGCATCCGCTCAGGCAGGCTGAACAACAAACTTAGGTCGATTGCGCCGGTGTCAGCGATGCGGATTGCCGCGGCACGGGCGATGGCGGCGTCCAGTCCCGTGGTGCCGCATACACCGCAGCTCGAGCCGGCCGAAAAACGCCGGGTCGCTGTTTGCATTTCCATTTGCACATCGGGTCGCAGGCGCACGTTGACCACGTTGGGCCGCCGTGTGCTGGATTCGACCGCGTCGATGTCGTTTGGCTTGTTGACGATACCTTCGCCATACAGCAAGCCGACCGCCAGATTTTCGTCATCGCCCGGCGTTCTCATGGTGGTGCCGAAGGATACCGGCTCCATCCCCAGCGCCGGATGATGCAGCATGTACTCGAGAGGCGCCTCGACGGCGACGCGATCTTCTTTTTCGGCGTGAGAGTCGAGACCGGCGCGCACGATGCGCACCTTCATGGTCCCGCCGGCCACAGGCGGCTCTTGGCCGGGTACGATAAATTCTGCGGTACTCACGTTGAGTATGATACCGCTGTTCGCTTTGGTGGGCTGCGAAACCGTTCAGAAACAGTATGTTAGAATCTTGTTACGACGCCGTCCGCGGAATTCCATGATCAAATTGTTGTCACGCCTGCCTTGGGCCGCGCTATATGCGTTTTCGACGTTTTTGTACTTTTTGGCTTACTACGTCGTTCGCCACCGCGACCACGTAATCCGCGAGCAGCTCGAAAAAGTGTTTCCCGCTTTAAGCCCCGCGGAGCGCGCGAATATTCACAAGCAGTACTTGAAGAATTTCTGCGACGTGCTGGTGGAGCTTCTTAAATCGGTGTCGATGACCGAGCACGACATGGTCCGCCGCATGCGCCTCACCAACCCAGAACTCCCGCGTCAGTATTTGGATGCCGGCCAGAGCGTGATGCTGATGACCTCGCATCTCGGCAACTGGGAGTGGCTGTTGCATGGCGTGGCGCTGCAACTGGGCTATCCCGTGGATGCGGCGTACAAGCCCCTGCATGATCAATGGGCGGAGCGGCTGATGCTCGAGCTGCGCTCGCGATTCGGGGCGCGGCTGGTGCCGGCCAAGGAGTTGCTGGCGGATTTCTTCAAGCGCCGCGGCGTGGTGCGCGCGATCGGTATGAATGCCGACCAGGCGCCGGTGTCGACGGATCAGCGCTATTGGACCGAATTCCTGGGACAGGATACTGCGTTCTATATCGGGGCGGAGCAGATCGCCCGCGCCACGCGCCTGCCCATCTTGTACGTGCATGTGCGCCGCGTGCGGCGCAGTTTCTACGAAGTGGACTTTCTGCCGCTGTGGGACGGGCGAGAGCGCATCGAGCCCAATCAAGTGACCGAGCGCTACGCGCGCGCCTGTGAAATCGATGTGCTCAAGAGCCCTGCCGACTGGCTGTGGTCCTACCGCCGTTGGCGGCTGAAAAAGCCGTTATACGGCGCTACCTGACGGTCTATGATGGGTCGATCGCACACGCATTGAACTCGGCGCCGGAGACACCTCATGAAACTGGACGAGAGCCCCCGCAGCGATAACGTCGAGGATGCCCGTGGTTCAGGATTTGGACGGCGCAGCGCCGGCATCGGTATCGGCACCATTGTGATCGTGGTGGTCGGTTATTTCATGGGCATCAATCCGGCGACGTTATTGAGTTTGCTGAACGGTGATCCGCAGGCAGTGACCGCCCCTGAGCCTGCCAACACCGCGGCGGACGCGAACGATCCGCAAGTGGACTTTGTGCGCGCGATCTTGGGCGAGACTGAGGCTGTCTGGAGCGCGTATTTCAAGGGACTGGGCAAGGTGTACACCCGGCCCAAGCTGGTGCTGTTCAGCGGGCGAGTGGGATCGGCGTGCGGCCTGGCGAGTACAGCAACAAAACCCTTCTATTGTCCGGGCGATCAAAAAGTTTACATCGATCTGTCTTTCTATCGGCAGCTGGCCACCGAATTCGGTGCGCCGGGAGATTTCGCGCGCGCCTATGTCATCGCGCACGAGGTCGGCCACCACGTGCAAAACCTGTTGGGCATTACCGATAGCGCGGCGCAAGCCGAACGTCGCGCGGGCAGGGTGGGCGCCAACCAGGTGTCGGTGCATATTGAATTGCAGGCGGATTGCTTCGCCGGCGTGTGGGCCGAACAGGCCAATCAGGCGCGAAAAATTCTCGAGCCCGGCGACTTGGAGCAAGGGCTGAAGGCTGCTTCGTCCGTGGGCGATGACACCTTGCAGCGGCGCAGCCAGGGGACTGTGGTGCCCGACAGCTTTACGCACGGCACTTCCGCGCAACGGGTCCGCTGGTTCCGGCGCGGCTTCGATTCCGGAAAAATCGACAGCTGCGATACCTTCAGCGCGGGGGAGTCGCTTTGAGCTTGGCTTCCAAGTGCTTGGCCAGCTGTGCGATGGTGGGGTAGTCGAACAGCTCCGTCAGATCGACCAGACCCGGAAAGTCGCGGTCGATGCTTTCGTGAATCTCGATCAGTTTGAGCGAGCTTGCGCCGATTTCGAACAGATTATCGTTCACATCGATTCTCTTTCCCGGCAGTGCGGCTTCACACAATGATTGCAGGCGCGATTCCAAACCGGCTCCGGCCTCGCGGTCCGCGCCGCCGCGCATCTCCCGCAGGGCCTTGAGTTCCGCAAGCTCCGCGTCGAACTCGCCCTCCACATAGGCCTGCTCCAACAGATGCCGCTGAACTTTGCCGCTGGTTGTCTTCGGAATGCGTTTGGTCGGGATGACCTGCGCGACCTCCAGGCCCGTGTGCTCGTTGATGAGCCGGCCGACCGCATTGGCGGTGGGCAGGAACTCCGCGATGTCGCCGCGGTACAGTACGAACACCACCAGTTCCTCGGTTTGCGAACCGGGTTTTGCAACGCCCGCAACCACCACTTTATTGAAGTCCAGGCCCGGCGCGCGCTGCGCAATATTCTCGAGATCGTACGGGTAGTAGTTCTGTCCGTTGACGAAAATAATTTCCTTGGCCCGGCCTACGATGTAAAGCCCCGCCTCGTGAATCACGCCGAGATCGCCCGTGTCGAGCCAACCGTTGGCGTCGATCGCGGCGGCGGTTGCCTCGGGATCGCCGTAGTAGCCGCGCGTCACGCTGGCGCCGCGAATCAAAATATGTCCAACTTTTTCATCAGGCAGACCCACGCCTGAATCATCCGCAATCAGCAGTTCGGTATTGGGCAACACCTGCCCGACGCACATCACTTCGAGCGTCTCGCGCTGTTCTGCGGGATTCAATTCGATGGGCATGCCCACGCTGAGGCGGTGCCTGTTGATGCGTGTCCAGCGGTAATCGGTGCTGGGAGTCGGGAAAGTTACCCCGAGGCACGCTTCGGCCAGTCCGTACACGGGATACATGGCGTCGCGCCGGAGACCCGTATAGGCCAGTGCGCTCATGAATTCGTTGCACAGGCTGACTGAAATGGGCTCGGCACCGTTGTAAATCGAACGAATCGATGACAGATCGGTGTCCTCGAGCCGCCGATCGCCCAACACTTTGAGAAAATGCCGGTAGCCGAAGTTCGGCGAACTGGTGATGGTGATGCGCTTTTTGGCGGCGGCCTGCAGCCACAACAAGGGGCGGCGCACGAATAGCTCGGTGGGCATGAGATTGATGTGCACGCGGCTGGCGAATTGCATCAAGTAGAAGCCGATCAGACCCATATCGTGCGTCAAAGGCATCCAGCTCAAGGAAATGTCCCCATCGGTGAATTTGCCGACCTGGGTCGCACCCCGGGTATTGGCCATCAAGTTCCCGTGGCTGAGCATCACGCCCTTCGGTTCGCTGGTCGATCCGGAGGAGAATTGGATGAAGGCGAGATCCTCCGGCGCCGGGCGGACCGGTTTTCCGGCTTTCGAAATGTCGGTGATCGATTCGACCAGGAAGGCGCGCGACTTCAGCCGCGCGAACAATTCGGACTCGCCCACCTCGCCGGCGAGGGCTTCCAGGCGTTCCAAAGTCTTGGCATCCGTGTACAGCAGGGGATTGCCCAGCTTGCGCGCGACCCTAAGCAGCTTGTGGCGGTGCTCATCGCTGATGCCGACGGCAAGGGGCACCGGAACGATGCCGCCGCAAATGGCAGCCCAAAATCCGTCGAGAAACTGCTCGTTGTCGTTCAGGAAAATAATCATCTTATCGCCTGCCTTAGCGCCTGCCGTCTGCAGGTGATGCAGGATGCCGAGCGCGCGCGTGTAAACATCCTCGTATTGAATGCGTCTTTCGGTGTTTTCACCCCCGATGTAGGTAATGGTGCGGTCGACTCGGCGATTGCGCTCGAGCATGTCGACCAGCGTGGTATAGGTCATGAAACTACTGACATCATTCATCGTTTATTTACCGTCATCATGAGGTTGGATCGAGGGCGCAGATTGATTTGCGCCTCGAATTCAATGGGCTCGTGCGTGGCGCGTGCCAGGCGAAAGCGCCGCGTCATGGTGCGCATGTGCACCAGCATTTCGAACATCGCCATATTCTCACCGATGCAGTGGCGCGGCCCCACCGCAAACGGAATATAAGCGAACTTGTGGCGTTCATTGGCATCGGCGTCGGCAAAACGCCCGGGTTTGAACTCTTCCGCCTCAGGCCAAAACTCAGGGTGCCTGTGCAGCATGTAAGGGCTGATGAAAACATCGGTGCGCGGCGCGATGGCAAATCCACCCAGCTCGTCGGCCTCGATGGCGCGACGCGTAAGCAGCCAGCCGGGCGGATATAGCCGTAGGGACTCCTGCAGCACCTGATGGGTGAAGGACAGGGCTTCGGCGGCACCCAGCCCCATGACGGGGTCAGCCGGCGTCTTGTCGGCCTCGGCCTGCAGCTGCTCGGCGACTTGCGGGTGCTGACTTACGAGGTACCAGGTCCACGTGAGCGCCGCGGCGGTGGTTTCATGACCGGCGACGATCAGCGTGAGCACCTCGTCGATCAATTCCTTGTCGGACATCGGCTCGTCGGTTTCCCGGTCGCGCGTCAGCATGAACATGCTCAAGAAATCGAAATGCTCCTCCGGTGCGTCGCGGCGCCGGTGGATCAACTCGCCGACCAATTTCCCCAACGACCTAAATTGAAAGGCAAATTTCAAATCGCGATTTGACTGCTTGGCCACCACTTCGAAGGGGTTGGCCCCCATTTGCTGTTCAAGCCGCGCCAAATCGTTGCCGAAGATCGATCTGAGCACGATTTCAAGCGTCAACTCGCTGGTATCGCTCGAAACATTGACCGGTTCGCCGCGCGCGGCTCGAGCCTCCCAGCGCTGCGCAAATTTCTCGTTGACCTCGCTGATGAGCGCGCTGAATTGATCGATCACGCGCCGATGAAAAGAGGGCTGCATCATGCGCCGCTGGCGGCGCCACAACGCCCCTTCGCTGGTCATGATGCCGTTGCCCAGCAGGATCTTGACGCGATCCATGCCCTCACCCTTGGTGTAATTGCGGTGATTGGCCAGCAATACGCGCTTGATGTCCTCGGGATGATTGATGACGTAGTTGTACACGCCGCGAGCGGGCGCAAATATCCGGTAAACGTCGCCGAATCGGGCGAAGTAGTCCCGCAAGCGTGTCAATGATTCATCGCTGCCGCCCAGATCGTAACCCTCGGTCGGCCCGGGCGGAATTGCCGTTGTTTGCATGGCGCCATTGTAACTTAGGCATTGCGCACCACGGAGCGCTTCCCGACAATGGCAGCCGTGCGCAAGAAACGGGAAGAGAGCGGCCTTCGCAACACCATCTATGAACAGCAGACCCGTTCCGGTCGTCGCCTGACGTTCTGGAGACTGTGGTCGTACAGGCTGGCAGCGCCCATCGCCGTGGCGCTGATGCGGACGGTGATCGGCTGGTGCAAAGTCGAG
>DATHFB010000223.1:0-3946 GCA_035318305.1 Steroidobacteraceae bacterium
CACATGAGGATTGCGGCCACCCTGGTGCGCGTAGCGCAGCTTGATGCGGCGCCCACTGACAAGGGGCGGCTGGTGGCTCTCTATGGCGGCTTCCAGCACGCGCGTCAGTTCCGGCGTGCTCATATCGCGCATGGCGGCCGCGTACACCTTGCGTACCGACGCGAACAGCTCTCCGACGCCGCTGCCGTGGCGCGCCGAGATGAAATGCAGCGGTGCGAAATCGGCGAATTGCAGCCGTTGCTCGATTTGCTGGCGAATCAAATCCCGCTGCTCCGTGGGGATGTTATCCCACTTGTTGACGGCAAGAACCAAGGCGCGGCCCTGCTCGATCACCGTGCCCAAGAGGCTCGCGTCCTGTTCGGCGACCGTATCGTGCGCGTCCATCACGACCACGACCACGTGCGCGGATTCGATCGCCTGCAGAGTCTTGATGACGCTGAATTTCTCCACCGCTTCCTCGACTCGCGAGCGGCGCCGCACGCCGGCGGTATCGATCAAGGTATAGCGCTCACCGTCGCGCTCGAAGGGCACGAGCACGGCATCGCGGGTGGTGCCGGGCTGATCGAAGGCCACCATGCGGTTCTCGCCCAGCAAGCGATTGATCAACGTGCTCTTGCCCACGTTCGGCCGGCCGATCACGGCGACTTTGATGCCCTGCATTTCCGGACCGTCCTGTGGATCCGGAGTCAGGCCCGCGAGGACCGTCTCGAGCAGCGATATCACGCCTTGGTCATGGGCTGCCGCGATCGGCAGCGGCTCTCCCAATCCCAATTGGTGAAAATCGGCCACGGCGATGTCCTGATCGAAGCCTTCGGTTTTATTCACGGCCAAGAACACCGGCTTGGCGCTGCGTCGCGCCAGCTGCGCCACGAACTGATCTTGGGGCGTCACGCCGGCACGGCCGTCCACCAATACGACGATCCGGTCGGCCTCGCTGATCGCGCGCTCGGTCTGAGCGATCATCAAGCTCTCGATCACGTCGGCGTTCTCGACCAGACCACCCGTGTCGACGACTATGCACGGTACCTCCGTGCGCCTCGCGAATCCGTATTGCCGGTCGCGCGTCAGGCCCGGCAAATCCGCAACCAGCGCGTCGCGGGTACCGGTCATGGCATTGAACAGCGTCGACTTGCCCACATTCGGGCGACCGATCAATGCGACTACCGGAAGCACGCCTGCGCCTTAACGGGGAGGCGGCGGCGCGGCGGGAGGCGGAGTCGCGGAAGGAGGCGGAGTCGTGGAAGGAGCCGGGGTCTCGGTGGCCGGAGGCGGCGCCTCGGTGGCCGGCGGCGCGGGCTCTGTGACCGTCGGTGCTGCCCCAGGCGCAGCCGGAGTCGCTTCAGGTGCCTGCGACTTGCTCGACACTCGAGGAGTGGCTCGGTACGCCGCCAGGGTCCCGCCGTCGGTCAGCACGACGATGGTGTCGTTCGCGCCGACCGGCGGATTGGACACACGCTGCTTCGCGATGTGTTCCCTGGCCACCAGCACACCGGTGCCTTTGTCCAGCCAGTGTATGTAGCCCTGGAAATCCGCGACCGCGATCGCCGTGCTGGTGACGATGGGCGCACTCAATCCGCGGCGCTTGATCTTGTCATTGCGCCACAGTTCGGCGCCGTCGCGTTGACGCATGGCCACCACGATCCCGTCCGATTCGGTGACATATAACTTTTCGGCGTCGACCGCCAATCCGCGATAGCTCGACATGTCGTGCGACCACCAAAGCTGCCCCGAATCGAGCGCCAGCATCGCCGTGCGTCCCTGAAATCCGGTTGCAAAGACGTTTTCGCCGACCACCCGAACCGCCGAATCGATATCGACCAGCCGATCCAATTCCGTGCGGCCGTGCGGGGACGCCAGTGCCGTATCCCAAATCGTGTCGCCCGTGGTCAGCGACACCGCCATGACCTTGCCGTTATCGAATCCGCTGATCGCCACTTCCTTGGCCACGATGGGGATCGCCGTGCCGCGCAAGCTCAAGCGCGGGACCTGCTGCTCGACCGACCATAGCTCCTTCCCGGTGCGCGTCTCGAGGCCATGCAGCCGGCCGTCGACCGAACGTATCACCACGGCTTTTTCGCTGATGGCCGGAGAGGACAGGAGTTCCGAATTGATCTGCGAGCGCCACAGCTGACGGCCGGTGGCGCCGTCCAATGCGATGACCGCGCCCTTGCTGCTGCCGGCCACGACGATGCCGGAGCCCGCCGCCGGTCCTGCGGAAATCGGCACCTTCAACTTCTTGACCCACACATTGCGGCCCGTATCGAGTGCGACTGCAACGATCTCGCCCTTGTGACTCGCCGCGAACACCAGGCCGTTATCGATCGCCGGCCCCAACCCCAAACGCAGCTTGATCTGCTTCTTGCCGCCGCCGACACCTTCGCTCCACAGTTTTTTCACCGGTAGGGTGGTCGGAAAGTCGACCAATTTCGCCGGCGGCTCGACGTCTTTATCCTTGCTGCAGCCGGCGGCAATGAGCAACGCTGCGAAACTCAATGGGAGCAATAGGCGCATCAGGGTTTAGCCTTTTCGTTCGAAGCAAGGTCGGCGAGTTTCAGCTGCAGCATGGCGGTTTCGACGCCGCCTCCGCTCACGCCCAAGGCTGCGTTGTATTCCGCAGTGGCGCCGGTAATGTCCTTCTTCGCGAGGAGCGCGTCGCCATGAATCTCATGGTAGCGGCCCGCGAAGCTTCCGGGAGTGCCTGCAGCGAGTAGTTTGATCGCATCGTCAGGCTTGCCCTGATCGATCAACACCCGCGCCAGCCGCAGCCGTGCGATCTGCTTCAGCTCGGTGTCCTTGGAGTTATTCATGACTTGGGTCAGGGGCACCACGGCGTCGGCGGATTTACCGCTTTCGACATCGACCCGGGCAATCGTCAATTGCGCCTGGTCGGCATAGGGCGAGTTTGGAAAAGCCTTGATGAGACCATCGGCGATCTGCAGGGATTTCTTGGGATCGTTCATTTCCAGGGCAACGGTCATTTGACTGAACTGGTCGGCGGCCCGATACGCGACTTCGTTTTGATGCGACTGGTAGCGCTGATACCCGTACCAACCGCCGACGCCCAGCACGACGCCGCCCAATATCCAAGGGGCATATTCGGTAAAAGCGCGCTTAACGGCTTCCAGTTGTTCGTCGTCGGTTAAATATTCTTCAGCCATGATTCCGCTCCCCGCCCCCTTTGAGACCTAATAAGATGCCGATACGTTCACTGATTCTTTCCACGGGGCACTCCTCCTGCGCCAATTCGCGGCGTAGCGCCTTCACCGCCACCACCCCTCTGGCCGCCTCGTCATCCCCCAATACGAGAGCGAATTCGGCGCCGCTCTTGTCGGCGCGCTTGAACTGCGTTTTGAAACTCCCGCCGCCTAAATTGATCTGCAAGGCCAACTGCGGCCAGGCATCGCGCAATTGCTCCGCCAATTTGAAACCCGGGATCTGCGCCTGCTCCCCGACCAGAACCAAATAGACCTGCGGCCGCTGCCTGCGTAATTCCTCATCGCGCTGCTGCAGGAGCATGACGATGCGCTCCTGTCCCATCGCCCAGCCGACCCCGGGCGTATCGACGCCTCCGAGCTGGGCCACCAAGCCGTCATAGCGCCCGCCGGCGCATACCGTGCTTTGCGAACCCAGCGCGTCCGTGGTCCACTCGAAAACGCTGCGCGTGTAGTAATCGAGTCCGCGCACCAGATGCGGTTCCACCCGATACTCGATGCCGGCGCTGCGCAAGTGGGCGCACAAGGATTCGAAATGCTCCCGGGACTCTTCGTCGAGCGAATCGAGCAGCAGCGGCGCACCCGCGACGATGCGCTGCATATCCGGATTCTTGCTGTCGAGTATGCGCAGCGGGTTGCCGGCCAATCGCCTCTTGCTGTCCTCGTCCAGGGACGCTGCGTGCGCGCTGAAATAGGCGGTGAGCTTTTCGCGATAGGTCGAGCGCGATGCCGGA
>DATHFB010000224.1:0-7180 GCA_035318305.1 Steroidobacteraceae bacterium
GGCGCCGGAACAGATCTTGGGCAAGAAGGTCGACGAGCGGGCGGACATCTACAGCTTGGGCGTCATCATGTACGAGATGTTTGCCGGCGTCCCGCCCTACTCCCGCGGCGATCACATGTCCGTCATGTACCAGCATGTCCAGGGCAAGGCGCGGCAACCGATCGAGATAAACAAAGCTTTGCCTTTGGAATTGAACAACTTGGTCATGAAGTGCATGTCGCTGGACAAGGCCAAGCGGGCGCAGAGCATGGATGAACTACGCCTGTCCCTCGAGAAATTCCTTTAGCACCACCACGGAATGGTGACCGCGAGCGTTGGGCTTCTTGACGTACCTCACGTTTATGGGTCGATGAAGCGCAAAAGACTCGAAAAACCAATTGCTTACGGGTAGCCTTACACGTTATGGCAAGAATCGACGCGTTCCTCAAGTTGGGCGTGGCTCAGGGCTGCTCGGATCTGCATCTTGCGGTCGGCATTCCACCCATGCTGCGCATGCATGGGGACTTGATGCCGATCAAGTTCCGCAATTTGGGCGACGCGGAACTCGAAGCCTATATCACGGAAGTACTGACCCAATCGCAGCTCAAAGTGCTGCGCGCGGGCAATGACTTGGATTTCTCCTACGTCTCAACGGAAGGCGGCCGCTTTCGCGTCAATGTGTATCGCAAAGAGACCGGGATCGGTGCGGCGTTTCGATCAATCCCCACGACCATGCCCAGCATGGACCAGCTCGGCTTGCCGCCGATCGCGAAGAAGCTGTGCGATTACCACCAGGGCATGATTCTGGTGACCGGCTCCACCGGCACGGGAAAAACGACCACCTTGGCCGCCATGATCGACTACCTGAACTCGACCCGCTCGCTCAACATCATCAGCCTCGAGGACCCGATCGAATTCGTCCATCGCAGCAAGGTCAGCCAGGTCATACAGCGCGAATTGGGCACGCACCTGCCCTCGTTTGCCGAAGGCGTCCGCGCGGCCATGCGCGAAGATCCGGACGTGATTTTGGTCGGCGAGTTGCGCGATGCCGAAACCATTGCCATGGCGATGACGGCCGCTGAAACCGGGCACCTGGTGCTCGGCACGCTGCACACCACCAGCGCGACCAAAACCATCGATCGCATCATCGACGCCTTGCCCACGGATGAGCGCGAGCAGACCAAGAGCTTTTTGTCCAATAGTCTCATCGCCGTGATTACGCAGATTTTGCTCAAAACCCCGGATCAGCGCGCGCGCCGGGCGGTGTGCGAAGTCATGGTCCTCACCAAGGCCATCGGCAAGCTCATCATGACCGACCAAACGCACCAGATTCCCAGCCAGCTGCAAATGGGCAAGGAATATGGGATGCAGCTCATGGATCAAGCGTTGCTCGCCGCCATCAATGCCAAGGAAGTCGATCCGGAGCATGCCTACACGTATGCATCCGACAAGCGCCAGTTCCAGCGCTTCGTGACCGACATGTCGGGCATGCCGGTCGCAGAACCCGCAACCCCTCCGTAACGTATCGTGCCAGCCATCGATCAATACTTGACTCAGGTGCTCGAGCGAAACGGCTCGGATCTGCATTTTTTGGCGGGGGATCCGGCACGCGTCCGCCAATACGGCGAGCTGAAGGCCTTGAGCGATCAGCCTCTGGCGGCGGAAACCGTCAAAACCACGCTGTACGAAATCATGCCGAAGCTGGCCGTAGAGCGCTTCGAAGCCAAAGACGGCACCGATTTCGCCTACGCCATCCCAAACGTCGCGCGCTTTCGCGTCAACGTGATGCGGCAGCTCAATGGCATGGGCGCGGTGTTCCGAGCGATTCCTTCCAGTGCCAAGACCGCCGAGGAACTGAAGCTGCCGGCGGCGGTGATGGATATGTGCAAGATCAACAGCGGTTTGATTCTGGTGACCGGCAAGACAGGATCCGGAAAATCCACGACGCTGGCTGCCATGATCGATGACATCAATAAGCGCGAGAAAGGCCACATACTGACCATCGAGGATCCCATTGAATTTGTCCACACGCGCAAGAACTGCCTTATCAGCCAGCGCGAGATCGGCGTGCATGCGGCATCATTCTCGTCCGCGCTGCTGTCCGCCTTGCGAGAGGATCCGGACGTGATTCTGGTGGGCGAGCTTCGCGACCTGGAAACCATGAGCATCGCGGTCACCGCAGCGGAAATGGGCATCCTGGTGATGGCGACGCTGCACACCAACGGCGCCGCGGCCACGGTCGATCGATTGGTGAACGCCTTCCCGGCCGACAAGCAGCCGCATGTGCGCACCATGTTGTCGACCAGCCTGCGCGGAGTCGTCTCGCAGCAGCTCATTCCCAAGCCTGACAAGCAAGGCCGTGTCGCGGCGCTCGAGATCCTCATCAACACGCCGGCGGTCGCGAATCTGATTCGTCAGGGCAAAATGGATCAATTGGAAAATGCCATGCAAAGCGGCACGGCCACCGGCATGAAGCTCATGGACGTCGCCATCCAAGCACTGCTCGATTCGAAGCAAATTTCCGGCAAGGACGCCTTCATCAAGTCCATCAACAAATCCAAATTCGAACAGTTTCGCGAGGCCTCCTAGGCCCGATTCCGCGACCGCCCGTCATGGGCGTGGCATAATTTGGCATGACCAAACGACGCCGAATTCTGGTGACCAGTGCCCTGCCCTATGCCAACGGACCTTTGCATCTGGGTCACATCCTCGAGACCATTCAAACCGATATTTGGGTTCGCTTCCAGAAGCTGCGCGGCCATGAGTGCTACTACGTCTGCGCGGATGACACGCACGGCACGCCCATCATGCTCAAGGCGCAGTCCGAGGGGATCACGCCGGAGCGCCTGATCGCTCAGGTCAATATCGAACATCAGCGCGATCTGGCCGACATGCTGATCGGCATGGATAATTTCGGTTCAACGCACTCGGCGGAGAACAAGGTCCTGTGCGATCGGATGTACTTGATGCACCGGGATGCTGGGTACATCGACAAGCGCAGCGTTCGTCAGGCCTACGACGACTCGGCCAAGATGTTCCTGCCGGACCGCTATGTGAAAGGCATCTGTCCGGTGTGTGCAACTCCCGATCAATACGGGGATTCCTGCGAAAATTGCGGCTCCACGTACACACCGGCCGATCTCAAGAATCCGATCTCCGTGATCAGCGGCGCGACGCCCATTTGGCGCGAGTCGGAACACTATTTCTTTCGCCTGAGTGCCTTTGAGAAGCCATTGAGCGCTTGGGTGGCCAGCGGTGCGGTGCATGAGAGCGTCGCGCGCAAGCTCGCTGAGTGGTTCTCGCAGGGCCTCCGCGACTGGGACATCTCGCGCGATGCGCCCTACTTCGGCTTCGAAATTCCGGATGCGCCCCTCAAATATTTTTACGTGTGGTTCGATGCGCCCATCGGCTATCTCGCGAGCCTGACCCAGTTGTGCGCGCGCACTGGGCTGAAGTTCGATGATTTCCTGAGTGTGGATTCGACCGCCGAACTGCATCACTTCATCGGCAAGGACATTTTGTACTTTCATACGTTGTTTTGGCCCGCGGTGCTGCAGGCGTCGGAAATGCGGCGCCCCACTGCCGTTCATGTCCACGGCTTCCTCACCATCAACGGCCAGAAGATGTCGAAGTCCCGCGGCACCTTCATCACTGCTCGCCGTTACCTGCAGAGCTTTCCGGCCGAATACCTGCGCTACTACTTTGCCGCCAAGTTGAGCTCCGGCATCGACGACATGGACATGAACTTGGATGAATTCACGACGCGCCTGAACTCAGAAATCGTCGGCAAGCTGGTGAACATCGCCAGCCGCTGTGCCGGATTCATTACCAAGAACTCCGCAGGAAAATTGGCGGGCCGTTTGGCGGACGAGAAGCTGTATGCCGAATTCGCCGCGGCGGGCGAAGCCATTGCTCAAGCCTACGAGGGACGCGACACGGCGGCGGCCGTGCGCGACATCATGGCGCTGGCCGACCGCGCCAATCAGTACGTCGACTCGCGCAAGCCTTGGATGCTCGCCAAAGACCCGAAGAATGTCGCCGAGGTGCAACTGGTCTGTACCCAGGCCTTGAATATGTTCCGCGTCTTGATGATTTATCTGCAACCGGTATTGCCGCAGATGGCGGCTCGGGCCAGTACATTCTTTCAAGAGGCAGTTTGGACTTGGGCGGCTGCGGCCAAGCCGCTCCTGTCCACAGACATCAATGCCTATGAGCCGCTGGCCGTTCGGCTCGATCCGAAAGCGGTGGCAGGCCTGGTGGAGCCGGAAGCGGCTGCGCCCTCCGCACCCGCCGTTGCAAATGCCGGCGCATCGGACACGGCAGCGCTGGCGGCGGCCACGTCGGTCGAAGGCAATCTGATTTCGATCGATGATTTCTTACGTGTCGATCTGCGGGTTGCCAAAATCCTCAGTGCCGAGTTGATTGCCGGCGCCGACAAGCTTTTGAAGCTGCGGGTCGATGTGGGTGAACTGGGAGAGCGCGAGATTTTCGCCGGCATTCGCGCAGCCTATGAGCCGGCGGCCCTGGTGGGCCGGCTCATCGTCGTTGTCGCGAACTTGGAGCCGCGGAAAATGCGTTTCGGGATTTCGGAGGGCATGATGTTGGCCGCAGGACCCGGAGGCAAGGACATATTCGCGCTGTCGGCGGATTCGGGAGCGACGCCCGGCATGCGCGTCAAATGACATGAGCGCCGAGACCGCGCCCGACATGACGGCGCGCATCGATGCATTGCTTCCACAGACCCAATGCGCGCGTTGCGGCTACAGCGGCTGCAAGCCTTATGCCGCGGCGATTGCCGGCGGCGAGGCCGAGATCAATCAATGCCCACCGGGCGGCGAGGCAACCATTGAGGCGTTGGCGCAGCTGCTCGAGCGGCCGGTGCTCGCCTTGAATCCGGTCAACGGCGTCGAGACGCCGCCGCGCGTTGCTTGGATCGATGAAGCGCGCTGCATCGGCTGCGCCCGCTGCTTGGCGCCCTGCCCGGTCGATGCGATAGTCGGTGCCCAGAAATATATGCACACTGTGCTCGTCGATCGCTGCACCGGGTGTGAGCTGTGCCTGCCGCCCTGTCCGGTGGATTGCATCGAAATGCGGGCGGCGCCGGAAGCCGTGAATGCCCCGACACTGAATCGCCAACGTTACGCCGCCCATACTTCACGATTGCTGCACCAGGCAGCGGAACGACAGCAGCAGCTCGCGGAAAAAAAGGCCATCGCAACGCGCCGTTCGGGCGAGCCGTGAATCCGCAAAAACGGCAGGCCATCTTCGCTCGATTGCGGGCGGCGAATCCGCAACCGCGCACCGAACTGATTTACGCATCGGCGTTCGAACTTCTGGTCGCCGTCATTCTCTCGGCGCAAGCCACGGACAAAAGCGTGAACAAGGCAACCGCCGAGTTGTTCCGTGCGGCGAACACACCCGCCTCGATTCTGGCGCTGGGGGTTGGCGGACTGTCGAAGTACATCCAGTCCATCGGCCTCTACAATGCCAAGGCGAAGAACATCATGGCCATGTGCCGAATGTTGCTCGAGCAGCATGGCGGCGAAGTGCCAATGACCCGGGAGGCGCTCGAGGAGCTGCCGGGCGTCGGACGCAAGACCGCCAACGTAATTCTAAATACTGCGTTCGGTCATGCGACGATAGCGGTGGACACTCACATCTTTCGTGTCGCCAACCGCACACGAATTGCGCCCGGCAAGACCGTGCGTGAGGTCGAGGAGAAACTGATGAAGTTCGTGCCGCCGGAATTTATGCGCGACGCGCACCACTGGCTGATTTTGCATGGCCGCTATACCTGCAAGGCGCGCCGCCCTGCCTGCCCTGTCTGTATTATCGCGGACCTTTGCGAGTACCCACGCAAGAGTTCCGCATGAGCGTATTCGACAACTACACCCGCGAGCAATTGCGGCGCGCCTATGCGGAAGCCTGGGCCAAGCACTTGGCAGGTTCGCTCCTGACGCCGCTCGAAGCCTTGATTGCGGATGTGATCGGCGCGCACTCGGAATACCAAAGCATCGTCGCTGATGCTGACACCGCGCTCGCATTCGAACCGGACGCCGCCGGCGCCGCCGACAATCCGTTTTTACACATGGGGCTGCACCTGGCCGTTCGCGAACAGTTGCTCATCGACCGGCCCCCTGGGATTCGCGATTTGCATCGGCAATTGCAGGCACGATACGGAGAATCCCACCTCGCGGAGCATGTGCTGATGGAAGCGCTGGGCGAGGAGCTGTATCTGGCGCAGCGCAATGGCCGGGCCCCGGACGAGCAGCAGTATTTGGCGCGCGCGCGGGATCGCCTGGCCGCCCGGCTGTAAGGTCCCGATCCAAGGTTAACGAAGCTTCATGCGCGCTTCATCGGTGCGGCTGACTTGGAACGCTATTCTGTTTTGCTCGCAGGTCAGTGTAAGTTCGAGGTCTAGCATGCGTCCGGCATTCACGGCAAGCGCTTTGTGCTTCAGCATTTTGGTGTTCGCCGCTCAGCAGGCCACGCCCCAGACACCCGCGCCCTCAACCGACACACCGGCCTCCACAACCACGCCGGCCTCCACAGCGGCGGCAAGTGATGCCGCGGCGAAGCACGCCAAACGCACGGCTTGCCTCAAAGAGGCCAAAGCCAGGAAGTTGCTGAGCGCCGAAAAGACGGCCTTCTTGAAGGACTGCATCGGCGCGCCGCCGGAGGCAATCTCAGCGAGCCGGATTTCGCCGCCGGATCACCCCTGATTCCGCGACTATAGCTTCCGTGCGGGCGTGGCGGTAATCGTCAGCCGGACGCTGCTCGACGCCGCATTGCTCAACTGCAGAAAGAACGGCCGCGTGCCGGCGAGCTCGAACTCGACGATCTTATGCGGCGCGCCGCAGCCATGCTGGCCCTGAAAATCCTTCGCGGCGACCAACGCGCCGTTCGACACCACATCGATCCAGAACGGCATGTCGATGGCCACGCGATAGCTGCCGCTCGCCGGGAGTTTGAACGTGAAGACTCCCGCGTTGGATCCTGCGCTCGGCGTTTTTTTACCCGGCGTGGCCGCAAAGGTCACCTGATCCTGCGGCATCAGCTTGAGCGCATACAGATGATTCAACTGCATGACGGGCGCGCTCTTCGCGTCCGCCCCGGCCGGCAACTGGGTGGCGGTTCCCGCGAATAACCCTCGCTCCTGAGTCACATCCCATTTGAAATCCACGCAAGTGTCATCCGCAAA
>DATHFB010000225.1:0-9112 GCA_035318305.1 Steroidobacteraceae bacterium
CCCGGCGCGATGTCAGCGAGAGGCGTGTCGGGAATTAGATAGGCTCGTGTCGTCCAAAAGTTAGGTCGCATACCAACCGGGAACAACTAACCGCAGCGGATAGCCATTCAATAGAGGCAGCGGCATGCCGTTCATCGCGTACGCGATCATCACTTCACCGTCATGTGAATGAGGAATATTGGCAAGGTGCCAACGTACGTAGAAACGATCATTGGGCGTAAAGATACCTTGGTCAAATACCTCGAAGGGCGTTTCAAGCAACGGCGGTCGTGCGCGCTGCAGAACCATGGGACGCGGTGGCGTCGGAATATTCCGCCCCCAATTGTGGGAGTTCGCTGACGCTTATCCGAACGTTGCCCATTCACAATGCTGATCGATTCCTGCGCAAATGTTTTTATAAGGCGATCGATCAAAACTGATATGAAAGAAGACACAAAAGCCCGCGTGCGCGCAATGGTGCGACAACTTCGATGTCCTCCTTCCCGCACCGGCTCTCGAAAAAGAGGCGCCAGAACCTTGCGACGTAGATGATCGACCGCCGTTCCGTACTGACCGCCGCAGCCTCCTCACTGGCACTGTCGGCACTGGGATTGCCGCTTCGCGCACTGGCCGCCGTCTCGGGACTGAAGCTGGGCAAGCCTCAGCCGTTCTCATTCGACGGGCTCGTCAAAGAGATGCAGCAGCGGGCCACAACGGCCTACGTACGCGACCAATCGTTACCGCCAGGGGTACTCGACCGAATCGGCTACGATGAGCACGGCAAGCTCAAGTTCAGTCCCGAGAACGCCCTCTTCCTCGACGGTCCCGGGCAATATCCGGTTACCTTCTTCGCACTGGGCAAGTACTTCCGCGCGCCCGTCCACATGTTCGTCCTGTCGGCTGCCGGCGAAGCGGCGAACGCCAGCGAGATCCTATACGACCCCGCCTACTTCAGCATGCCCGCGCACAGTCCCGCGCGAGAGTTGCCGAAGGGCGCCGGGTTCGCGGGGTTCCGATTGCAGGAAAGCCGCTTGGGCAATGTCCGGAACCTCGACTGGCACAGCAACGACTGGGCGGCCTTCCTCGGTGCCTCCTATTTCCGCGGCATCGGCGAGCTGGGCCAATATGGCCTTTCCGCGCGCGGCATCGCCGTAGATGTATCCACACCGGGCCAACCGGAAGAATTTCCCGATTTCACCCGCTTCTACTTCGAGTCGCCGGCGGACGGCGCCAACCAAATGGTGGTTTACGCGGCCCTGGACGGTCCCAGCCTTACCGGCGCATATCGATTCCTGCTGCAACGGGACAAGGGCGTCGTGATGGAAGTCGAGGCGCGCGTGTTTCCACGCCGCGACATCAATCAACTCGGCATTGCACCCATGAGCTCCATGTTCTGGTTCTCCGAGACTTCTAAGCCGACCGCCATCGATTGGCGGCCGGAAGTGCATGATTCGGATGGACTGGCGCTCTGGACAGGCGCCGGCGAGTACATCTGGCGGCCGCTGAATGACCCCGAGTCGCCGTGCGTCTCCACGTTTGACGACAAGACCCCACGCGGCTTCGGCCTCTTACAACGCGACCGGATCTTCGATCACTACCTCGATGGCGTGCGCTACGATCGCCGCCCCAGCCTGTGGGTCGAGCCGCTGGACGACTGGGGCGAAGGCGCGGTCCAGCTCGTCGAGCTGCCAAGCGACGACGAGACAGAAGACAACATCGTTGCCATGTGGGTGCCCAAACAGCCGGTGAAGGCCGGCTCCAGCCTGCGCTACCGCTATCGCCTGCAATGGTGCGCGACCGAGCCCCACGAGACAGCCCTCGCGCGTTGTGTAGCAACGCGTATCGGCCGCGGCGGCGAGCCGGGCAAGGTACGCCCCAAGGGTGTGCACAAATTCATGGTGGAGTTCCTGGGCGGCCCGCTCGCAACACTGCCATTCGGTGAAAAGCCCAAACCGGTTCTATGGTCATCCTCGGGCACCTTCTCCTATGTTTTCACGGAAGCCGTGCCCGATGGCGTACCGGGACATTGGCGGGCCCAATTCGATTTCACCGGCGCCGGCCCCAAGGTCGTCGACATGCGCCTATATCTCAAGGACGGCGAACAAACTCTCTCCGAGACCTGGCTGTACCAGTTCCATATCGTGTGACCCCCAACATGCGCAATGCCGTCAATTCGGCTTCTTAAAGCGAAACAGGAACTGGTCGGTGTGACCGCGGACAGAAGGGTCGAACACATTTTTGGTGTGATCGTCTGCCTTGTTGGCAAGAATTGAACTCTCAGCGTCCAGCTTGAAACCGGCTGCGAGCACATCCGATTTCACTCTTGCCGGATCGATCCGGTGCAGCGTATCGGTTGCTCCGACCCCTGAGCCCGCTATCGCCGCGTGATCCAACACGACATAGACACCGCCTGGTTTCAGGGCGGCAAAGACTGCCTTGTTGAATGCGGGTACATCCGCTGGTCCCATGAACTTGTCGTAGAGATCATGATAATTCTGTCGAATGAACACGGCATCGAGTCCCGACGGCAAAGCCGATGCGACCGGCTCCGCACTGACGACCACATTGGGCGACTGACTCGCCAGCGCTTTCATGTGCGTTAATGCTTCGGGATGGGCCTTGACGACTTCGGCCGTTTCAATCGCGTACACTTTTCCGGAAGGCCCGACGGCCTGAGCAAGTGATGCGGTAAGGCGCCCGGCCACGATATCGGCTACTTTGTCACCCTTTTTAAGCCCGATGAATTCGACAACTTCCGGCGCCTTCCAAGCGGGATCGAGGGTAGGTGCGGCAGATTGCGAAAATGCGCTCGTACCAGCGCCAATTGAGATAGCCAGCGTTAAAGACAATCCGAGCTTGCGCATGTGCCAATCCTCCTAGTTGGTTTCACGGCAATCTATCATGCGGGCTCGCAGCGCGGGTCGCGATCGCCCTATTGGGCGCCTTCTTTGCGCTGCTTGGCGTTTTGCAGAATGATGAGGCGCCGCTGATCATCGACAACTCCCCATTCTTTTATTTCCTCCAAGGATCGAAAGCAGCCGAGGCAGGTAAGGTCATCGTCTAGGCAGCAATTTCCTATGCACGGGGATTTCGCGGAGCTGTCGATTTCACTCATTACCTAAGTGCCCAATTGCGAGGCTCCGAATTTGATCATACAGGCCCTGGAGAATCCGGGCAGTGCATCACAAGGACAGGCATTGCCAAGTCGAAAGCATTAAGCTCACCTGCGCCATTCAACTCCGAGGGAATGCCATGCAATCGATACCGGTCGGGGCCACAGGCTCGTTCAGTCTTGTCGTCATGCCCGAGCATCTCGCCAGCCGTTTCAAGGATGCGACGTTACCTCCGGTCCTCGCGACGCCCGTCATGATCATGGTCATGGAGAACGCGGCGCTCAACGCGATCAAGCCGTATCTCGACGCCGGCGAAAGCGCGCTCGGCACGCGGGTCGATGTGCAACACCTGGCGGCGACGCCGGCTGGTGGGCGCGTCACCGGCGAAGCGAAAGTGACCAAAATTGATGCGCGGCGCATCGAGTTTTCAGTTCGTGCGACCGACGGGAACGAGGAGATTGGAGTCGGCACGCACGAGCGCGTGGTAATCAACCTGGCGAAGTTGTCAGAACGGATGAGGACCAAATTTGGCTAGAGACGCGACAAACGCACGGTGTGGCAGGGTCACACAGCAATGCGCATCAGCGTGTCGTCGTGGGCAACAACTGAGGCGGACGTGGAGCGAAGTCTTGCGGCCATTTTGAGTGTGGCTGCGTATTGATGAGAGCGAAGTCTCAGCGGGACTGGGGTAAGCTTCGCTAAGCGAACTCGTGTATCAATGCGGGAGATCACAGGTTATGACGCAGACATATTCCGGCGGTTGTCAGTGCGGAAAAGTGCGCTACGAAATTCAAATGGACATCGGTGAGGTGCTCGCATGTAACTGCTCGCGATGCGGACGGCTGGGCTCGCTGCTAGCGTTCGCGCCGGCAACTCAATTCAAGCTTCTGTCTGGCAACGCCGACCTGACAAAGTTCGAATTCAACAAACACGCGATCCAGCACCAGTTCTGCTCGACCTGTGGCATTCAGTCATTCGCAATAGGTACGCACCCGAAGACCGGCGCAAAATTGGCGGCTATCAATGTTCGATGCGTCGATGGCGTCGACGTGGATGCCCTCAAGGTGAAAAGGGTCGACGGCAGGAGCCTCTAATCGCCGCAGGAAGGCATCTCGCGATGCCACCGCCTAGTTGCCCTCATGTACTCGACTGCATCGAGTAAAGACTCACAATGCATTGATTAATAATGATGTATTGAGTCGCATACCGATCGCGGCCAGAATCGAAGACAGGTAATCAGAGAACGCGCGTAGCCGTATGGGGCAGAATGGCCTGGCGTGACGGAGAAGATAAATGAAGCGTTTGACTGCTGTGGTAGCGGCATTTTGACGAGCAGTACCCGAAGGCTACTGGGCGCGTTAGGCGCGTTGCTGCTCTGCGGTAGTGCGGCGCAAGCCGTGGAGTGCGAGGCAAAGACTGTCGGCGGTAGACCTTTCACTGCGTGTCGAGTGGATCTCAACAGCGAGCGGTTGGAACTGTTCTGGCGGGACGATGGCGGCCGGCCCTATCGTCAATTTTCAGTGCTTCGCGATTCATTGGAAGCCAAGGGAAAGAAATTGGTATTTGCGGTGAACGCCGGTATGTACAAACCGGATTTCTCGCCGGTGGGGCTCTTTGTGGCGGACGGACGTGAGCAGGTGACTTTAAACCATCACGTGGGCTCCGGTAATTTCTCGCAGCAGCCAAATGGCGTTTTTCTGGTGGACGGTCATTCGGCCCGTGTTATGACGACGGACGACTATGGGCGCGAAAGCCCGAAGCCATTTCTCGCGACGCAATCTGGACCCATGCTGGTTCACGAGGGAGAGATAACCACTTCCGCGGTCATGGATCCGCATTCGACGTCGCGAAAGATCAGAAATGGCATATGCGCGCCCGCCCCTGATGCGGTCGCCTTCGTTATCAGTGAATCTCCGGTGACATTTTACGAGTTCGCCAGTTACTTTCGCGACTCCTTGCATTGTCGCGAGGCTCTGTACCTCGATGGGTCCATATCGAGCCTTTATGCGCCACGCCTGAATCGTGAGGATCGCGGGCCCGACATGGGGCCCATCCTTGGTGTCGTTCGTTGAGCAAGACCATGACTACGCTCGCGAACCGGCAGAACACCGCAAGAGGATCCGCAATTACCGCGTGGGCATTGTTGATCGCGATCCCATTGTCGTTGTCTAATTCCGTAAATGCCGCGGCGATCGACGACATCAGAGTCGAGGTGAGCCGCGAAGCTTGCGAAGGATTGGCCGCAAACCAAAAGAACTTCATCGTCTACGCCACCAACTTGAATCCCAATCAAAGCATCGACGCCAATTTCAAATACGATTCGGTTCCCGCTCAACAGCACTTCATATTGTTCGACGCAAGCTTGAATCCCATAACAGACCGCTTTCCCAAGTTTCACGCGCGGCGTTTGGCGCCCCGAGAAACGGCACCGATAGGATGCATGAATACGTTTCGCGCGGCGCCCCGGCCGCCAGGACCCTTGAATCTACCCCTTGTCATCACGAAGCAGAGTGCGTCGTATGTTGGACCCAATGCTCCCGAAGCACCTGCTGAGGATGCGAGCGCATTGGCTGCGTTCTACTTGCAAGACGGAATCGACGAATGCGCACAAGGGGCGAAGCCACCGGGCCTGCTCTACCTTGTGAATTTGCATCCCTACGCGCGGTTATCGGCATCCATTAAATTGCTGGATGATCGTGGAAACAATGTGGGCGTTGTAGCTGCGAATATCGCGCCTTTGAGCGCCGTGCGAGCCGGCTGCAGCAATGGTTCTTCCAAACCGGCTTCAATCACTGATGCGACACTTGAAGTAACCCCGGGGGTCGCGACGAGTCAGCCGCCGGCACCGCCACAGGCGGCAGAACCGCAATTGTCCGAACCACCTCGCGAGAACCGCCCAAGCGAAGCTCCAACCTTGCCGCTGGCTCCTTTGTCACTGGAAATAACCGTGCAGACGCAAAGCGTCTGCGCCGGCTCAATACCGCCAGGATGGATCAAGATCAACGATGCGTGGAATCCCACGGTGTGCGGCAAGCCAACCGGCATTGCCTACAACGTCTGGACTATTCAGCGATTCACGGATCAACCGATGGGCGCAGTCATTTACGCCTGTAGAGGAGCGGTCCCTTCAGGATGGGCCATTGTCGGGACACTCTGGAACCCCACGGTGTGCGGGCATTCATCAGTCAACCAGCCCAACGTCATGGCGATCAAGCGACTGAATTGATTCCTGGGGCGGCAGAATTGCACTCGTGGTCACATGGATTGTTAAGACGACCGGCCACGGGTTAGGCTTGTGACTTGTATCATTCGCAACGACTCGAGGGGTTTTGGCCATGGGAACGACAATTTCTTTCAATCGCCCTGACGGGAAAAAAGTAGACGGCTATCTGGCCGAGCCCGCAGATGCTGCCAATGCCCCTGGAATTGTGGTTATCCAGGAATGGTGGGGTGTGAATGAGCAAATTCGTGGCGTCGCCGATCGTTTGGCCGCTGTAGGCTACCGTGCCCTGGTGCCCGATTTGTATCGGGGCAAGTCCACGGTCGAGGCCGAAGAAGCGCACCACTTGATGACCGGCTTAAATTTTGCGGATGCAGCCTCACAGGATATCCGCGGCGCCGTGCAATTCCTAAAATCGCGTAGCAGCAAGGTCGGTGTGACCGGCTTTTGCATGGGAGGCGCGCTGACGCTGTTGGCCGCGTGCATGGCCCCGGAGATTGACGCGGCCGTCGTCTGGTACGGCTTTCCGCCGCTTGAGTACATCGACCCGACCAAGATCAAGGCGCCTTTGCAGGGACATTGGGGCACACAGGACGAGTTTTTCAAAATCGCCGCCGTTGATCAGCTGGAGGACAAGCTTCGCGCCGCGAAGGTGACGTATGACTTCCATCGCTATCTCGCACGCCACGCGTTCGCCAATGAGACAGCCGTCGGGCCGCATCGAATTGCCGAGACGCAATATGACGCGGTCTGGTCGCAACAGGCGTGGGATCGCACTTTCAGATTCTTCGGCCGCTCGCTCGGTTGATTCAATCCCGCTGAGCAGGCGCATTCGCACAGTCTTCAGGAATTGGAGCACAAGCTTTGAAGCGCGCCCGCGATAAAGAGAGCGAAAAGCAATCGTTCGTCGACGATCCGCTGGATGGTCGGCGCGCGGTACTCCGAGGCGCTGCTGCGGCGATCATCGGTGGCTGTGGCCTCCCCTCGCTGGCTGCGGGAGAAGTCACTTCAGACGCGACAAAGTCTTCGGTGAACGACAATCGCACGGGTGGAATGAACTCCATCAGGGCCGCGGCCGGAACCGCTGAAGTCATCACCGCATGCGGCGCGGTATCAGGATATGTCCGCAAAGGCATCTTCACCTTCAAAGGCATTCCCTATGCCGATAGCACCGAGGGCGAGCGCCGGTTTCTGCCTCCGATCAAACCGAAGGCGTGGAACGGCGTGCGCAGTTGCCGCCAATTCGGATACGTGTGTCCGCAAGCAGCGCGCACCGGCTGGGTGAATGATGAAGAGGCCTTCCTATTTTCTTGGGATGACGGGGTGCAGTCCGAAGACTGTCTGCACCTCAATCTGTGGACGCCCGGGACAAATGACGGGAGAAGGCGGCCCGTCATGGTGTGGCTCCATGGCGGCGGGTTCACGGCCGGGTCAGGCCAGGAGCTGCAGTCGTACGACGGCGAGAATCTGGCTCGCCGCGGCGACATAGTCGTTGTGACTCTGAATCATCGTCTAAACGTCTTCGGCTTCTTGGACCTGTCGAAATATGGCGAGCAGTACGCCACCTCGGCCAATGTTGGCATGCTGGACATCGTGGCGGCGCTCGAGTGGGTGCGAGACAACATCGCCAAATTCGGCGGCGATCCGGCCCTGGTCACCGTCTTCGGACAATCCGGTGGTGGTGGCAAAGTGAGCGCCTTGATGGGCATGCCGGCGGCCAAAGGGCTCTTTCATCGCGCCATTGTGGAAAGCGGCTCCATGTTGCGCGCGGCAGACCAAGAAAAGTCCCAACGACTCGCTGACTGGATAGTCGCGGAACTCGGGCTCACGCGCGACACGATCGACCGGATACATACCCTTCCCTATCAACAGGTATTGCAAGCCGGTCAAAAAGTATTGCGAGAACACAACCCCATGCCGACGGGAATTCCCAATTTTCGAAAGCTGGCGGACCGATTGGGTTTTGCGCCCGTGGTGGACGGAAACGTTCTACCCGCTCACCCATTCGAGCCTCAGGCTTCCGCCCTGTCGGCTGATGTTCCTATGATCATAGGCTCGACTTTAAACGAATTTGTGACCGCGCTGAATCATCCGGAATATGAAAATATGACGTCAGCCGAACTTGAACAGCGAGTCCGTGCGGCCTGCGGCGATAAGGCACCGCAAGTATTGGCGGCCTTTCGCCGGCGCACGCCGGACGCCAAGCCCTTTGATGTGTGGTCGCGAATTGCCGCATCCTCAGTGCGCCAATCCGCTCTCGCGCAGGCGGCGGCCAAAGCCGCTGCCGGCCGCGCGCCGGCTTATGTGTACTGGTTTACGTGGCAAACGCCGATTCTGGACGGGCGGCCGCGTGCGTTTCACTGCTCAGAGATTGCCTTTGTTTTCGACAACACTGATCGCTGTGAGAATATGACCGGCGGTGGCGCCGATGCGCGCGCGCTTGCAGCCATCATGAGCGAGGCATGGATCCACTTTGCGCGGACCGGCGATCCCAATCACGCCGGCATGCCGAAATGGCCGGTGTTCTCGACGAGTACCTCGCCAACCATGATATTCGACAATCGATCACGTGTCGAAAGCGGTCCGGACGCGGACGAGCAGCGAAGTGTTGCCGACACATGAATCATTAACGCGCGCAAACGATGCGGACCGCAAAAAAGAGTTTTCCTGCTATGAAGTCTCTCGCTGTTTCAGCCGTGTTTCTAATGCTGTTGAGTCCGGCAGTTAAAGCGCAGACAAATTCGTTGCTGATCGAAGACATGACGTGGACGGAAGTGCGTGACGCGATTGCGGCCGGCAA
>DATHFB010000226.1:0-10054 GCA_035318305.1 Steroidobacteraceae bacterium
GTACCGCACCGATGCGATTGGACGGTGAAATGGTCAGTGACGATGGCGCCGGCGTCCATTGGCTCGAGCTGCACTCGGGCGCTCGCGATGTGTTGGCCAAAACGGTCCGACAGCCGACATTGTTGAATTCTGCCGATTTCATTGGCAGGAGTATTTCATGACCGGTGCTTTGGCTCGCACTACGCCGCACCTGCCGGTATCGCCTCTTAGATCAATAGCTGGCGTCAGGCGATACGCCAGGGGAATCGTTGCTCACGCCGTGGATTGTCTTATGCTGGAACTGGAGACTTACCCGAAGCCGGGTTTGGTCAGCCATGTCGATGCAGGGAGCCATAAGGATATGGATGCTGACACGCTGCGGCGTGGTGCCACCTCTCTCGGACCGCATCTATGTGCCTTGGTTGAAGCCGGCGCACAGAACTGCGGCATGGGTCGCCTGCGAATAATCGGCGTCGAAGCCGAGGCGGCCATGCTAGAGGCTACTGGGGGCATCAATACACATCGGGGTGCGATCTTCGGGTTGGGGCTGCTCTGTGCCGCAGCCGGCGCGAGATTGAGCGGCAGCGTCGAAACGGCTTTACCGCTCGGCTCAGTCGTGGCGCAACTTTGGGGAAAGGAAATCATGAGCGGGCCCATGGCATTGCATAGTCATGGTCTCGAGGCACTCCGCCGTTATGGCGCCGGCGGCGCGCGCTGCGAGGCCGCGGGCGGCTTCCCCAGTGTCTACGACATTGGTTTGCCAGCTCTCAAGGAAGGGGTCCTCACCGCGCCGGCGGATGCGGAGGCGGTTCGTGTGCAAGCGTGTTTTTCCTTGATCGCCGCTGTGCAGGATACCAACTTGCTACACCGCGGTGGAATCTCCGGCCTTCAGTTCGCCCAAAGCGCCGCTCGCTCGTTCCTTGATCGCGGCGGCGTGGGCCACTACAACTGGCGCGAGCGGGCTCGTGCCGTGCATGAGGCGTTCATCGCGCGTCGACTGAGCCCCGGCGGCACGGCGGATCTACTGGCCATGAGCCTTTTTGTCCAAGCGCTAGAGTCAGACCGACGCTGATGGCTATGGCGCAATCGTTCGGATTCAGAGTTGAGGAACTTCGCCGCTTTTTCGTCGAAGGCGGGGACTGCGAGTTCAGCGGCCAAGTCCAAGAGCAGTCATGAATGCGATTGTCCTCATAGCCCTGAAGCGGCCTTATACATTCGTCGTTCTGGCGATCCTGATCCTCATATTCGGCGGACGTGCCGCGCTGCGCACGCCGACGGATATTTTCCCGAACATCGGAATTCCCGTGGTTGCCGTCATCTGGAGCTATAACGGGCTGACGCCTGAGGATATGTCGGGGCGGGTCGTTTTTTACTACGAACGCGCGCTAACAACCACTGTGGGTAACATCGAGCACATCGAAAGCGAGTCACTCTACGGCCGCGGCATTGTCAAGATTTTTTTTCAGCCGGGTACCGACGTGGCGGCAGCGCAAGCGCAGGTCGCTTCGATATCGCAAACAGTGCTGAAGCAACTTCCGGCAGGGATCACGCCGCCGCTTGTGCTGTCTTACAACGCCTCCTCGGTGGCGGTGCTCGCCCTACAGGTCTCAGCAGACCGGCTCACGGGTGCGGAGTTGTTTGATTTAGCCTCCAATCTAATCCGACCGTTGCTGGTCTCGGTTCCGGGTGCCGCTGTCCCTGCACCTTATGGAGGAGCGGCGAACAACGTCGAGGTGGATCTTGACCAGCACAAGCTGCTGGCGTACGGGCTGTCCGCGCAGGACGTATCGCACGCGCTGGCACAACAGAACATCGTCCTGCCAGCGGGGGACCAGAAGATAGGAGCGCTCGATTTCCTCGTCGAGACCAATGCATCGCCGGTGAATGTGTCGACATTCAACACGCTGCCAATTAAGCAGGCGGACGGTACGGTGGTGACAGTGGGCGACGTGGCCTATGTGCACCTCGGTGGACCGCCGCAAACCAACACCGTGTTGGTGCGTGGACACCAGGCGATCCTGCTCGAGGTGCTGAAGGCGGGCGATGCGTCGACTCTCGCGGTGGTCGCGGGTGTGAAGGCTAAAATACCCGAGATCGAGAAGACATTGCCGGCGGGCGTGAGGATCACCACGCTGAACGATGCCTCGACCTTCGTGAGCCATTCGGTCGCGGAGGTAGTCCAAGAGATGGTTACGGCAGCGCTGCTGACCGGCCTCGTCGTGCTGCTTTTCTTGGGCTCCGGACGCTCGACGATAATCGTCGCGACGTCGATCCCGCTCTCCATCCTCTGCTCGATCATGGCGCTCTCCTGGTTCGGGCAGACGATCAACGTGATGACGCTGGGCGGCTTGGCGCTGGCAGTGGGTATCCTGGTCGATGATGCCACAGTGATGATCGAGAACATCGACGCGCATTTGGCGATCGGGATGGAGCTCGAACCGGCGATCATCACGGCGGCGAACCAGATCGTGATTCCCACGTTCGTCTCCACGCTATGCATCTGTATCGTCTGGTTGCCGCTGTTCCAGTTATCGGGCATCGCGGGCTACCTGTTTCTGCCGCTTGCCGAAGCCATCATCTTTGCGATGATCGCCTCCTTTATCCTCTCGCGCACGCTGGTGCCGACGATGGGTGCCTACTTGCTGCGTGCACAGGTAGCGGCGCAAAGGGCGGGTGTCGAGCCGAAAGGCATTTTCGGCCGCTTCCAACTAGGGTTCGAACAACGCTTCAATCGGTTTCGAGACAGCTACCGCGAATTGTTAGCCAGGGCGGTTGCGCGGCGGGGACGATTCATCCTCGGTTTCCTGGCGGTGCCGCTCGCCTCCATCCTGCTGGTGCCCTGGCTTGGGCGGGATTTCTTCCCCAGCATCAAGTCCGGAGAGATCGATATGCATTTCCGTGCGCCGCTGGGGCTGCGCTTGGAGGAGACCAGCAAGGTTGCGGCACTGGTGGACGCTGCTATGCGCAATTTGCTGCCGGGGCATGTCATCAATATCATCGACAATTGCGGCTTGCCGAGCAGCGGCATCAATCAAGCTTATAGCGCCAGCGCCACGATAGGTCCGCAGGACTGCGACGTCACGATCGGCCTCAACGATCCGGCCTCCCCTGTCGACGAGTACCGCGCGATTCTGCGAGATAAGCTGCCGAAACTATTTCCGGGCACGAGCTTCACCTTCCCACCCGGTGATATCACGGCAAAGATCCTTAATTTTGGCCTGCCGGCCCCGCTCGACGTGCAAATAGTCGGCCGAAACGTGGCGGCCAATACGGCCTATGCGCAGCGCATGGTCAGCGAGATGCGCCGCATCCCAGGCATCGCGGACGCGACGATCCAGCAGACGTTGAATCAGCCCACGTTGCTGATCTCCGCGCATCGCGCCTTCGCTCTCGGTGCCGGTCTGACGGAGTCTGATATTGCAAACAATACGCTGGCGACGCTGTCGGGCTCCGGTCAGGTGGCCCCAACCTATTGGCTCGACCGTGAAACCGGCGTCTCGCACCTCGTGAACCTGCAGACGCCGCAAGCGCAGCTGTCCTCGATGAACGATCTGGAGACGATCACGATTGACCAAGGCGATGGTGATCCGAGCGGACAGGGCGCGCAAATCCTGGGCGGCCTCGCCGAGATCACCCAGATCGGGCGACCGCTCGAAGTGTCGCATCGCGACATCTTGCCGGTGGTCGATATTTACGCGATCAACGAGGGGCGCGATTTGGGCAGCGTGAGCGATGCGGTCGAGCGTCTATTGCAGAGGATGAAAGGTGATTTGCCACCCGGTGCCAGCGTGCATCTGCAGGGCCAAGCCGTGACGATGAAATATGCCTACGTCCAACTGCTGACGGGGCTCGCCTTCTCGATCCTGCTCGTGTACCTCGTGATTGTCGTCAACTTCCAGTCCTGGCTCGATCCCTTCATCATCATCACGGCGTTGCCCGGCGCTTTGACTGGGATCATCTGGGCGCTGTTCCTCACCGACACCACACTGTCGGTACCGGCACTGACCGGCGCGATCATGTGTATGGGAACTGCGACGGCGAACTCGATTTTGGTGGTGTCCTTCGCCCGCGAGGAGCTTGCTGCCCATGGCGATGCGGTCCGAGCCGCGGTGGCGGCGGGCTATACACGATTGCGTCCAGTGCTGATGACCGCGCTGGCAATGGTGATCGGCATGCTGCCGATGTCGATGTCCAACACGCAAAATGCGCCGTTGGGACGGGCGGTGATTGGCGGACTCTTAGTAGCGACATTCGCGACATTGATGTTCGTCCCCTGCGTTTTCGCCCTGCTACACCAGAAGCGACCTACTGGAGTAGCGGGATTATGAAGCGACGCACGACGTTGATGTTCGGGCTGCCGGTGGTGGTTATATTGGCCCTGCTGGTCTATGGCATTGTGAAGCGCGAACGGGCGGTTACGGCCCTGGCCCGCGTCTCGCAGGAACAGTCGATTCTTCCGGTGGAGATCATTACGCCGAAGCCGGGGCCATCCACGCGCCCGCTCGTCCTACCGGGAACGGCGCGTGCGTGGTATGAGGCACCGATATTCGGGCAGGTCGCGGGATACGTACACAGCTGGAACGAAGACTATGGCGCTTCCGTGAAGGCGGGACAGTTGCTGGCGACGATCGACGCGCCGGGACTGGACGCGCAGTACGCGGCCGCGAAAGCCAATCTCGGCGTGGCAGAGGCAAACTATCGCCTCGCCGTATCCACGGCCGCACGCTGGCAGGCCCTGGCGGGCACGGTGGCCGTCTCGAAGCAGGAGGTCGACGTGCAGGTGGCCGGCGCCGCGGCGCGCAAGGCCGAGATGGAGTCCGCGGCACAGAATGTGGCGCGTTATGCGGCGCTCGAGTCGTTTAAACGCGTCGTGGCGCCCTTTGACGGCGTGGTCACGGCGCGTCTCACCGATGTCGGCAGCTATGTCAACGCCACAGGCGGCGATTTTTCGACGCGTGGCAACTCCACGCAGCTATTCACCGTTTCGGACGTGCACGAAATGCGGGTGTTCGTGGCGGTACCCCAGGACTACGCGGACAAGCTAGGGCCGGGTCTTACCGCAATGCTGCGTCTACCATTACAAGCGGGCAAGCCCGTCGAAGCAAAGTTTCTAACGACGGCACGGGCGTTTCGCGACAATACGCGAACAGCGGTGACGGAACTCACGGTCGAGAACTCGAAACACACCCTGTGGCCCGGCGCCTACGTGGATGTGGAGTTCGAGGTGCCGACCGATCCGACCATTCTGACAGTGCCTGAGCAGGCGCTGATCTTTCGCGCGGCGGGAACGCAGGTCGCTATCGTCGACATGCAGAACCGCGTGCATCTGTGCGACGTGACGCTCGGGCAAAATCTGGGACAGATGGTGCAGGTCAGGAGCGGAATTGCGGCCGGCGATAGGTTGGTGAACAATCCACCCGCTGGCCTACTGGAGGCGCAATCGGTGCAGCCTGTAACGCCAGTCCCAGGCTATGCCACGGCGAGCCAGAGGAAGTCTGAACAGCCGGAACCTCCACCCATCCCGGGTCCTGCGAGCGCGGATGGGCGCGCGCTCACGCCATGAAATTCCGCGTCGCAGAGCTGATCGCCTCGCTCGCAGCGGGGCTGCTCTCGAGTTGCGATCTGGCGCCCCCTTATGATCCGCCACATTTCCTCTTGCCCGAATCCTATCAGGGCAGCGGCCCGTTCCGTGTGGCCCATCCTGACGATGTATTGTTGCCGCGCGGAGACTGGTGGACGCTGTTAGGCGATGAGCAACTAAATCAGCTCGAGGATCAACTGGGGCGCGCGAACCCGAACCTGCAGGCTGCGGCGGAAGCCTACACGCAGGCGCGCAACTTGGCGGCCGAGGCGCAGTCAGGGCTCTATCCGCAGGTGAGTACGCAAGCCCTGATATCGGACAACAAAGAATCCGCGCATCGTCTCTTCAGCAGCGGCGGCGGTCGGAAAACGGAAGCCTCAAACCAGATCGGAGTGGGGGCATCGTGGGAGCCGGACTTCTGGGACGAGATTCGCAACCGCACCCACGCACAGCGGCGCCTTGCGCAGGCGAGCGCTGCAGACCTTGCGACGGCGCGGTTGAGTCTGCAGGCGGAATTGGCGAGCGATTATATCGCCGTGCGTGGACTCGATGCGGAACTCGACGTGTTGCGCCAGTCGATCGCCTCGTATCAGGCGGCGGTCGCAATCGCGCGGCTAAGGATGCGCGGCGGGATCGCTTCCGGTCTCGATCTTGCGCGGGCACTGAGCGAACTCGATTCCGCGCGAGCTCAAGAGAGCGAGACCGCGCTGCAACGCGATCTAATGCAGCATGCGGTCGCCGTGTTGGTGGGTGCGATCCCGAGCAGCTTCTCGATCGGAGCGGTGAACGAATTCCGGTTGATTCCGCCGCCGCTTCCACCAGGTTTCCCCTCGGAGTTGCTGCAACGCCGACCGGATATCGCGAGCGCCGAACGCCAGATGGCGGCTGCAAACGCGTCAATTGGCGTATCGCGCGCCGCGTTCTATCCCCATGTGACGTTCAGCGGGACGGCGGGTTTTGAGGACAACGCATTCAATCTATTGAGCCTACCGAATAGCCTATGGTCGGTGGGGGCTGGAGCAGTGTTGCCGCTCATCGATGGCGGCCTGCGCCGGGCTGAACTCCGACGCTCATGGTCGCAATACACACAGACGCGCGACCTTTATCGTGCGACGGTACTTGCTGCATTCCGGGAAGTAGAAGACGGACTGAGCCTGACGCAACGTCTAGCGACCGAAGCGACGCAACAGCGGGAGGCGAGCGAGCAGGCTGCGCAGGCGCTGTCCATCTCGACGATGCTGTACGAGCAAGGCCTGGACAGCTATTTGAGCGTGTCGGTTGCCCAGGTGCAGGCCCTCGCAGCGCGCACCACGGAGGTCCAAATAGAGACCCGGCAGGGGCAGGCGGCGGTGTCGCTGATCCGCGCGTTGGGTGGCGGATGGACTGCGCGAGTACTGCCAGACGAAAAGCAGACCCGTTGTCGTGGGGGGAGCCGTCGGTGCGAACTTTGAAAGCATCACCTAAACATCTGGACGGATTCGAGAGTGGGGTAGCAAAGCCGCTTGATTACGCTCACCCCGGCCCGCATTCATCTCGGAACACTACCATGCTGTTTGCAGGCCGACACTGATGGCGCACATCCTGCTACTCGCGCTCGCTCCCATCTTCTTCGTCCTTGTATTGGGCTATGTCGCCGGACGATTGCGTCGAATCGATAATCATCATGTGGCAGAACTTAACTCGCTGGTTATGGATTTCTCTCTGCCGGCAGCCCTGTTTGTGGCCACTGCCTCCACTCCACGCAGCGACATGATGCAAGAATGGTCGCTATTCGCAATTCTCGGCGTTGCGATGCTTATCCCCTGCCTGCTTTGGTACTATTTTCGCGTCAAGATATCTAAATTAGCGAGCGGTGAAGCTGCGGTCGAAGCGATCACCGTATCATTGCCCAACTATGCTGCTGTGGGCCTGCCCGTTTTGGTCGCACTACTCGGCCCTAGGTCCGCCGTCCACGTCGCAATCGGCCTCGCCGCAGCTTCAATCCTACCGGTCCCTTTCGTCTTGGTGCTCCTCGAACTACACGGCACAAACGGGCAAACAGACGTTGAGAACTGGGGGCGTCGAGTGCGTCGGGCACTGCAGCGCTCGTTTGCGAAGCCCATCATTTTTGCCCCTCTACTCGGACTGATTTTCTCACTGTCGGGATTGGAAACCGGCGAGGTAATTGGCGCGTGCTTTATACTCATCGGGCAGGCAGCCGGCGGTGTTGCACTTTTTCTCACCGGTCTCATCTTGTCTGCTCAGCCATTTTGTCTGGATCTGAGAGTCGCAGTCGCAATGGTCGTTGCCAACCTGATCCGACCACTCTTTGTCGCTGCTATTGTCCACATCCTTGCGGTCCCACCGGACATCGCCAAAGTGTCCATTCTTCTGTCAGCCCTGCCATCGGGATTTTTCGGGATTCTGTTTGGAGTCACCTACAAAGTGGCCTTCGCAGAGGCAGGCTCCATGGTCATCGCGAGCACGCTTTTCAGCGTTGGCACGCTGGCCGCCGCGATCGCTCTACTGTACCCGCACTGAGTGAGGACCGATGACCTTGGCCATCTTATGCTCCGGTCAAGGTCTGCAGCATCCTCGGATGTTTTCTCTCACCAGCGACGCTCCGGCGGCGGCATCAGTGTTTGCGCACGCGGCGCATTGGCTTGGAGGACGCGATCCGCGTAGGTTGGTCCAGAACGAGACGGCGGAGGTACTGCATACGAATCGCGTCGCCCAAGTACTCTGCGTTGCTCAAGCACTAGGCGCAGCGGCGGCGCTGTGCAGCGTGTGGCCGAAACGGATTCTCTTGGCCGGCTACAGCGTCGGCGAGATGGCCGCCTGGGGAATTGCGGAACTATTAGACCAGGCGACGACCCTCGAGCTCGCAGCGCTGCGGGCAGAACTCATGGATGCGGCGAGCGCACCGGGGGACGGCTTGCTTTCCGTACGCGGCTTGAGCCGCATCTCCATCGACCTTCTGTGCATGCGCTATTCGACAGCTATCGCCATCGTCAATCCGAATAATACTTATGTGCTCGGTGGATCCGGCGGCATGCTGGACGCCCTTGCAAACGAGGCGGCCAGAATGGGCGCCGTGCACGTCAAACGGATTGCGGTCACCGTTGCCGCCCACACTCCGAGCCTGTCCGCCGCAAGCCCGGTGTTTCAAACCGCGCTGCAGCGAGTGCCTACCATGAGTACAACGAACAAAGGCGTAAGACTGTTCAGCGGTATTGATGGAACGGCGGTGTTGGATGCGGCGTCCGGGAAGTACAAGCTTGGCGAGCAGATTTCCCATACAGTGGAATGGGCTGCTTGTCTGGAGAGTTGCTTGGAAGCGGGGGCAAGCGCCTTTCTTGAACTCGGCCCCGGCTCCGCCTTAAGCAAGATGTCCGCAGGCGCATATCCCGCTATCCCGTCACGCAGCCTGGACGACTTCGCGACGATTCAAGGCGTCGCCTCCTGGGTGACACGTTTTGGGTCTCGCGTGGCGTGACGTCCTCTGGTTCAATCACAATTTACCAAGGAGTTCAAACAGCGATGAATAGAGCACATGCATATTTGCAACGATGCGCCCGTATAGCCGCATGGTTGCTACTAATGGGCGCCCCGTGTGTCGGCTTTTCTCAAACTGTGTCGAGCAAGATCTCTACGCCCGCGCAGCCCGACTATCACCCGAGTATGGGCGACCTGATGACGATGACGGTACAGCCGCGTCACATCAAACTGGGACTGGCAGGAAAGCAGGAGAATTGGATCTACGCCAAGTATGAACTCAATGAGCTGCGCAATGCATTCGGCCGCATCGCGCGCGCGATCCCCAAATATCAGTCAATCGATACCGCCGCACTAACGACGGCAATCATGCAAGCTGCGCTAAACACTCTGGGGAAATCGATCGATGCGAACAGCGCCGCGCAATTCACTGAGGCTTACACCCAACTCACCGAGGCCTGCAATGCTTGTCATCGAAATAGAAATCACGCTGCGGTCGCGATAAAGGTACCGGACGCGACTATGTTTCCGGATCAGGAGTTTCTGCCGCCGAAGCGGTAAATTGCCTCAGACCGTCGTGCGGACCGCACACGCCGGTGCGATCCTTGCGCTTCAAGGCGTTCGCCACGCCAGCGCCATAGGCAGGATCGCACTTGGCAAACAATGCGACCTGTCGGTGCTTAATCTGGTCGGGCACACCTTGCATGGCCGCGGCGATGTTGCTGAACAGGCGCTGCCTCTGTTCGGCATCGAACAGGCGAAACAGATTGCCGGGCTGCGTGTAGTCGTCGTCGCCGTCGCGGTGATCGTAGCGGTCGGCATCGCCGTGCAATGCCAGGGCCGGCTCGGCGAAGCGCCTGTCCTCTTTCGGGCCGTTGAACGAATTGGGCTCGTAGTAGGCATCCGGGTTCTTCGTGTTGTTGTCGAAGAAGCGCATCGGTCCGTCCTTGTGGTAGTGGTGCACCGGGCAGCGCGGTGCATTGACCGGCAATGCCTCGTAGTGCGTGCCGAGCCGGTAGC
>DATHFB010000227.1:0-3364 GCA_035318305.1 Steroidobacteraceae bacterium
CTCCACCACGTTCATTTTCGGAGTGATTCCAAAAAACGTCAGCTCCTCGACGGGATGGCGTGCCTTATCGCGCGCTACTGCGGCGGCAGGGCGTGCGGGGCTCGCGACCGCCGCGGCCAATGCGGGATCGGCGGCAGCGGCCGATGCGGTGGCAGAACTCATGGCGGTGATCACCGCGGCCACGAAAAACGATCGAACGAACGTGATTAACATGATTTGTCCTTCTCGATTCAATTCGGCGGAGTTTCGCCGCTAAACGGTACCGCCGTCGCGCCGATGACTGTGCCGATGGTTGCCTTGTCACTAACGTATAGCTTCACTTTGCGCTCGAACCGCAGTTCGCCCTGCACGACCGCACCGGGTCCAATGACGATCACCGGATCCTCGCTGTTAAACATGATGCCGGAAGGCTTGTCGACCATGATCCCGCCTTCTACGCGGGAAGCCCCCATGATGCTGATGCTGCCGTTGACGGTTTTGATGCCGCCCGCGACATGCGCGGCGCTCAATCCTATCTTGCCGTTGACGTTGGTCAAGTGACCTGTAACTTCGGCGCCGTTCGCCAGAGTCAGATCGCCGTTGACCGATCCGGCGCTCTCGGCGACTCGCGATCCTGCACCCAGGGTTACTGACCCGTTTACCGTCTTTGCCGAAGTTGCAGTCGCATGCTCGCCCAGGCGTATGCTGCCGTTGACGGTGGTTGCAGCGGTGACCGTGGCGTTGTCATCGATGTGGATCGAGCCGTTGACCGTCCTGGCATCATCCGCTGCCTTTCCGGCGGGTATATGAACGGAGCCGTTGACCTTGGTGGAGCCATCACCATCAACTGGGATATCACATCCGGAAAACGCCAAAATCGCCGCAAGCGCGGCAATGATTCGATAGCCGCTCGCCGTTCTCATAAAGGCTCCCCCGATCAGGCTGGACGATGCTCTACTGTACCAGTACGGCCAGCGAGCGGAAACTTCGGGCCGGATCAGGTCCTGAAATACGGCCGGTGCAGCTATGAAAACGGCCGCCTGATGATCCAGCCGCTGGGCGAGGGCGTCGAGCGGCTGCTCAAGCAGGAAGACCGCACCTTTTACTTGCGCTCGTCCCAGAAATCTCATGTCGCCTTTGTTTTGCAAAATGATCGGCGAGCTCCGCACGCGCGAAAAGCACCCCGCTGCAGGATCGGACAATCGTTACTGAGAGAGGCCGATATCACGGCGTCAGCGCGGCGTGCCGACGGAGGAATTCGACTTCAACACGCAGCGCGTTGTCATGGTCTTTGCCGCCCAGGTAGACGTCGTAGTGGCCGCCCCGATTGCGATAGAGCTCAGCACGGGGCGCACGTTCAGCGACACGGAGTGCGGGCCCGGCAGGCGCCATGGTGTCGTGTTCGGCGACGATCAGCAGAATCGGGCAGCGAATGGCGGCGGCATGTCGCACGGGGCGGTTCGCAGAGATGCCGAGAAGTGAACGTGCGGCAAGGCGATTCTGCCACTCGGCCGACTCCTTCGGCTGAATGAGGTTCTTACCATAGAGCGCGTCCTTGGTGGAACTCACGCCCCATGCACCAGGAGCGACGCTGATGGGTAGGTACCATGGGGCGCGGCCAAATGCCGAGCCAATGGCGTCCAGCAGGGCTGCACCCATGAGTTGAAGCGAACGGATTGGCGGCAGCAGGGCGGCGCCGGCTAGACCGTCGACCAGCGGGCATTGGGCGATCGCACCGGCAAGCCGGCAGTCAGACGCGGCGAGCGCGACGATGTGCATGCCCGCGAATGAGGTACCCCAAGCGAAGATCCGCTTCGCGTCGACTAGGGGGTTGGTTTCCGCCCAGCCGATGGCTGTGCCGTAATCCTCACGTTGACGGGGGACTGAGAGCACATCGCGAGGCTTGCCGGTCGAGCCACCCCATCGCCTGTAATCGAAGACGATTGCGACAAAGCCCTCGCGGCAGAATCTTTCCGCGAAAGGTGCAAGGCCGCAGGCTTTGATGGCGCCGAGGCCGTGGGCCATCACGACGGCCGGATGCGGGCCGCTTCCCTCAGGTTGATACACCCATGCTTCTAGTTCATCGCCGGACGGTGTCGGGATGCGCACTGTCGTGCGGCGCAATGACTGCTCGTCGTTCAACTTGAGCATGGCGGCGAATTGTTCCTCTGTGCTCAGTTTGCCTTGTGGATGCCCAAGCTATGCCCGCACCAGTTCGCGTGCGACCCGGCTTTCACGCGAGTTGGCTCGAAGAAAGGCAGAAAGGAAATTCATGTCCGGGTTCGTCTGCAAACCGTCGGCAAGTCGGATCAGCTGCTCATTGAACCAGGTCATTGACCCAAAGCCGTTGATGGCTTTGATGATGGTGATAGGGGAGTGCGGGCCCAGAAGGCCAGGACCAATCCGCAGGCGATGCTCCCACGGCTCAAAGCGGGACAGCGTTCCATTCAGCAGGGATGCAGGCGCGTCGGGATACAAGCATAGCGGTCTGCCGAGGCCGATGAGATCGACGCCGTCATTTACGATTGCGTCAGCCATCCCTTGCGCGGTGCGAAAGCCTCCGGTCACCATAAGCTTTGCGCGCTTGACGTGGCGGCGCATCTCGGGGGCAAACCGGGCGAAGAATGCCTCGCGCTCGCGCGTCGACTTACTGGTAAATGGGTCGAACACAGGCTCGACTCCGTTGATGTTCGCCATCTTGGGCTGTTCATAGGTCCCGCCGGAGATTTCGATCAGATCGACCCCTGCCGCATCGAGCCACCCCGCCACGATTTGGCTCTCTTCAAAGCTGAATCCGCCGCGCTGAAAATCGGCCGAGTTAAGCTTCACCGCGATTGGGAAATCCGTCCCAACTTCATTTCTAATGGCGGCCACGGCCTCCAGCAGAAAGCGCGCTCGCCGTGCCAGATCGCCACCCCACTCGTCCTTTCGCTGATTCGTGCGCGGCGATAGGAACTGCGAAAACAAATACCCATGAGCGGCATGTAGTTGAACACCGTCAAATCCCGTCTCCCGGGCGACGGCAGCGGCGAATGCAAACCGGTCGACCAAGTCGAGGATTTCTTGGTGTGTAAGAGCGACGGGAGTCCCAAACCGGTTGCCCGGCAGTGTCACCTTGATATCCGATGGTGCCTTGGGCACGGGATTGATGGATTTCTGCGTCTGGCGACCCGCATGCGAGAGCTGCATCCATATCTGCTTGCCGTATTCCTTGGCGGCAGCGGACCAGGCCCTGAGGGCGCCGAGTTGTACGGTGTCTTGGGTTCCTTGAATGACCACGTTGCCGCCATGCTCCAGGTGAAATCGGTCCACCTGGACGTTTCCGGTCAGCAGCATGCCGGGGCCATTCTTGGCGAATGCACGATACAGCGTCGAATGTTTCTCG
>DATHFB010000228.1:0-2126 GCA_035318305.1 Steroidobacteraceae bacterium
TTCACCGACAGCTATGAACCGCTGCTCTTTGAAGTCGAGCGCATTCCGTTTCCTTCGCCCGGCCGGGAAGCAACAACGCTCGAAGCCTTTGACGCTCTCTGCCGTCGTGGACACATCGCCGCGCTCCTCGTCGAACCCCTGGTGCTCGGCGCCGGCGGCATGCTCATGTATTCGCCCCGATGCCTAGCGGCTCTCAAGGAAATCTGCATCGCGCACGGTGTCCTCTTCATCGCCGATGAAGTCATGACCGGCTGGGGACGCACCGGCACCATGTTCGCCTGCGAACAAGCCGGCGTCGCGCCAGACATCGCCTGCTATTCGAAGGGACTCACCGGCGGCTCATTGCCGCTTGCCGTCACGCTGTGCCGGCACGAAATCTTCCAAGCACACTACGCCACCGACCGGCGTCGCACCTTCTTTCACTCCAGCTCCTTCACCGCGAATCCGATCGCCTGCGCCGCCGCGCTCGCCAACTTAGAAATCTGGGAAACCGAACCCGTCCGCGAACGCATTGCCACCCTCGTCGCGCTGCAGGCCGAGCATTTGGAGCGCTTCCGCGATGACACACGATTCCAGAATGTCCGACAGACGGGCACGATCACCGCCATGGATCTGAAAACCTCCGATGCCGGTTATCTGTCAAAGCTTGGCCCCAAGCTCCAGTCCCACTTTCGCGACGCGCACATTCTGCTGAGACCGCTGGGCAACACCATTTACGTGCTGCCACCCTACTGCGTGACCGGCGGGGAGCTTGCAGCGGTATATGCTTCCATCGAGGCAGCGGCGGCAATTATCTGAACCGTGCTTGCGCCGCAGCTAGCGCAATCCATAGGCATATCTCCAAATTTGTCGATAAGGGGCCTTCTTGACGAAGAACCGCTCACATGCTGTACATAAACTCAGCGATGCGCTATTCCCTTGAACATGCGATCAAACGAGAATCTCGACCTCCCCGATACCCGCCCTTCTCGTGAGCAAATCGCGAGCGGTGCATACCTCCTGCGGGGAATTGCGCTCGACAACGTTACGGCGCTACTTGCCGAAATCGAGCAGATCGAAACCGCGGCCGCGTTCCGTCACCTGGAAACTCCCGGCGGCTTTCGCATGTCCGTGGCGATGACCAACTGCGGCGCGCTTGGTTGGGTGAGCGATCGTCGCGGTTACCGCTACACCACCCACGACCCTTTGAGTGGTCAGCCCTGGCCACGGATGCCTGCAGTGTTTTCGACGCTTGCCGAAGCCGCCGCCAAAGCAGCGGGATTCGAAGGCTTCAAGCCCGATGCCTGCCTCATCAATCGCTACCTGCCCGGCGCGCGACTCACCCTGCATCAAGACAAGGACGAGAAAGATTTTAGCGCGCCGATCGTTTCCGTTTCCCTGGGACTGTCCGCCGTTTTCTTATTCGGCGGCAACGCCCGGAAGGACAAGCAACGTCGAATACCGCTCCAGCATGGAGACGTCGTGGTCTGGGGCGGAGCCGCACGGCTCTTTCACCATGGCGTATTGCCTCTGAAGGACGGTAACCACCTCGTGCTGGGGCGCCAGCGCGTGAATCTCACCTTTCGGCGGGCGCACCAGCGGCCACGACCCCAGTCCACCGGCGCAGTAGACTAAATGAAGTGCCGACTCTAGCCCCTACTCGACGCGAATTCCTCACGTTGCTCGCTCGCTTGGGCAGGAACAGCCGCAACGGGTCAACAAATTACTGCTCGAATTCGTGCACCGAGCTCAAGCGGAATCGTCTGCTGTAAACTACAGCTGACGTCGTAAACCCCGCCAACAAATGCGGACGCACTTTGGCGCACTGCAGCTTGCCGCCAACCAATTATTCAATTATGGTTTCTTGGCCCGAAGCATCCGCCATGTAGGGGAACGTCATGAAAACGGAACTTCGTCTGACGCTAGCCGCGGTCGTTGCGACACTACCTCTGTTGAGCGCGAACGCCACGCAAACACTCGACTTCGGCCAAAACCTGCCGGCGGGAACGGTGCCCGACGGTTATGCGGGATTCGATTGGCACGGAGCGCAGAACGCCGTCTTCGCGGACACCACATCCAGTTTCTTTGGGAGCCTCTTCATCACTGAGATGAGCCGGACCGCGCCTTTTGATCTCAACAGCATGGTG
>DATHFB010000229.1:0-8561 GCA_035318305.1 Steroidobacteraceae bacterium
GCGCTGCCCGGTGCACCACTACCACAAGGACGGACCGATGCGCTTCTTCGACAACAACACGAAGAACCCGGACGCCTACTACGAGCCCAATTCGTTCAACGGCCCGAAAGAGGACAGGCGCTTCGCCGAGCCGGCCCTGGCGTTGCACGGCGATGCCGACCGCTATAACCACCGCGACGGCAACGACGACTACACGCAGCCCGGCGATCTGTTTCGCCTGTTCGATGCCGAACAGAGGCAGCGCCTGTTCAGCAACATCGCCGCGGCCATGCAAGGTGTACCCGAGGAGATCAAGCGCAGGCAGATCGCGTTATTCGCCAAGTGCGATCCTGCCTATGGCGCCGGCGTCGCGAACGCGGTGAAGCGCGAAGGGCAAGGGGACGATCGAGTCAAAGGCACGAGCGCAACCAGCATGCCGGAGGAAGTTCCCACTTCAGATTGAGTCTGGGACCAATTCAGCGGTTGTCGTGACGGCTGTCGTGCCACCCGCCGCCGAGCGCCTTGAATACCGCGATCTGGTCCTGAACCAACGCGGTATCGGACAAGGCGACGGAGGCGTCGACGGAGATCAACGACTGCTCGGTGGTCAGCAAGTCGAGATTGGTCAATGCGCCGGCGAGAAACTGATCGTCCGCCAGATCGAAGGCTTTTTGCGCCTGGTCTTGCGCATCCGCCAAGGCTTGGCGCCGATCGAGTTCGGCGCCATAGGCCGATAAGCTTTGCTCGGTCTCTTTGAGAGCCCGCAAGACCGCGGCGTCGAAGCCGGCGAGCGCGGCGTCCGCATTGGCCTGGGCCTGACGCACGCGCGCGCGCGGGCCCGCTTGGTTCGGAAAACTCCACACAATGCTCGGGCCGACGCCCCAGGCCCGGGCATCATTCGTGGTGAGATCTGGAAACGTCGCACTGACTCCGCCGAAGAACCCCGTGAGGCTGATGCGCGGATAAAGATCTGCCGTGGCGACACCAATGCGCGCGGTGGCGCCGGCCAGGCGACGCTCGGCTTGGCGAATGTCCGGGCGGCGTCTGAGGAGTTCGATGCCGTCGCCCACGGGGATGAGGGCGTCCAGATGCGGCGGCCGAACGCAGGCCTGCGCTTCCGTCGGGGCGTGAGCGGGCGTCCGGCCCAGCAGCGCGCCGAGTTCGAACATGGCCGCTTTTCGTTGGCTTTCCAATGGAGGAATGCTCGCGCGCACTTGCGCCACCAGTCCCTGCGCCCTGACGACGTCGAACAACGAATTGGCGCCGGCTTCGTGGCGCTTGACGGTGATATCGGCTTCGCGGCTGACGACGTCGAGCGAATGGTGGGCGACCGCGATCTGCTCACCGAGCGCGCAGATCTGCGCGTAAGCGCGCGCGGTCTCGGCGGCGACCGTGATTTTAACGGCATCCCGGGAGGCGGCATTGGCTGCGGCGTCGGCGCGCGAGGCTTCGATGGATCGCCGCACGTGGCCGAACAGATCGACTTCGTAAGAGACATCCAAGAGCGCGTCGAAGACCCAGGTATTGGCGGGTCGATGGCCGCCAAGTTCAAGAATCTCTTCGGTGATGGGATCGCGGCCGTAAGTCCCGCCTGCCTCGAGTTTTGTGTCCGGGAAGCGTGCCGCTCTGGCTCCTTCGAGAATTGCACGCGCGGCTGAAAGGTTGGCTTCAGCGATTTTAATATCGGTGCTCGCCGTGAAGGCTTCCTGGAGAAACTGGTCGAGCAACGCATCGTGATACAGGCGCCACCAGTCATCGGGGGGCTGCGCGACTGTTTCAGCCGTTGGCGTCAACGACACCAGCGGGGCCTGCGCGCCGTCCACAGGAACGGGCGGCTTGTAGTGCGGCCCGACAGCGCAGCCGAGCAGCGCAGCGAGCGCGGTCAGGAGCGGGACCCAACGCACACGTGACATTGAAGGATGACGGATCATGGCGAGGCCGCATCGCGCGCCCCGAAAGGCGACTCGTGAGAGGCGGGCCCCGGGGGAGCAGCCCTGCGAGTGACGATCACGATGAGCGTGACGGCGGTCAAGGCGGCGATGACGATGAAGCCGTCCATGATTCCCTGCGTGATCGCCGCGCTGCGTACCACACCGCCGAGTACGGCCGCACCGCGAGCCGGTGCGGAGCCCGGATCACCCGCGCGCGCCGTGGCTGCGGCGTAGGTTTGTAGTCTCTGTATCACCTGCGCATCGCCGATCTGCACATGCAGACCGAGAAGATTTGATGCGATTTGCCCGCGCACTCGAATGAACGTCGCGATAAACGCCTGACCGACCTCGCCGCCCATCAGGCGTGCGACTTGCGTCGCCGCACCGAAAGTCAGGGCGTCCTGCGGCCGCAGATGCAGAACGGCGAAGAATATCGTGCCCGAGAGGGCAAAACTTTGGCCCACCGCCTGCAATAGCTGAGAGGGTAGAAACTGGTCCGTCCCCCAAAGCGGCGTGAGGCCGTAGGCCACCATGAGACAGGCGATGCAAACGCAAATGAATCCGACTGAAGCGACCAGCCGCGCATCGGTCCGGCGCAACAGAAAGCCTGCCGCCACGCACACGAACATTTGTGGCACGGCAATCCACACCAAGGTCTGGCCCACCTCGAGCGCGCGGAAGCCGCGCACCACCTGGAGAAACAGCGGGATGGCATACGCGGTGGACAATATGGTCAGGCGCAGGAAGGCGATCAACAACAACAGGCGCGGAAGGGGTGATGCAAGCAAGACCTTCAAATCAACACCCGGGTGGGGGGTACGTGATTCGTGAATCAAGAATGCAATCAGAAGCAGGGCGCCCGATAACATCAGACCCCACACCAATCCTGAATTGCTCCAGTCGAGCCGATTGCCTTGGTCCAAGGCGGCATAGATCAACGCCAGGCCGATGCCGCCTGAGGCGAGTCCGAAAATATCCGCCGGCGGCCGATTCGGATTCACTGGATCGGGGGTGACGCCGAAGCGCAGACACAAGGCCATGCCGACGGCCAGCGGTACGTTTTGCCAAAAGATCCACACCCACGAAAGATGCTCCAGATACCATCCCTCCAGGGAGGCCGAGACATTCAGCGACACCTCCAAATTCAATGCATAGATGGCGACGCCGTAGGCCCATACTTTGGGCGGCGTATTTCGCAGCAAGAAGCTCAAGGTCAGCGGCACGAAGAAGCCGGACGCAAGACCGCTGGCAAATTGCAGCGTCAGAAGCGTGTGCAAGTTCGTTGCAAAGGGCTCGATCGACGAAATCACCGCCAGCGCGATGGCCGCGCCTATTAAAACGCGTCGAGGGCCGTAGACTCCGCCGACCCAGATGGCGACGGGGGCGATGAGCATCTGCCCCGCGCTGAGAGCCGTCGTGATCCAGGCGCCCTCATCGAAGCCGGCATGGACGGCGCCGCGGATATCCGCGAGGCCAAACGTGGACAGACGGGTGTTCAAGGTGGAGATGAAGGTGCCGAGCAATACCGCTAACAAACCCATCCAGGGAATGGTCGTGGGCGGGGCCGGTGCCGCAGGCTCGCTCATGGGCGCTGTTTGGAATGGGTGTCGATCCGAGCAACGACCGACATGCCGGGACGCAGCAGGTCAATGAGGCCATCGGCGTCGTCAATCGCAATCTTGACGGCGATACGCTGAACGACTTTGGTGAAATTCCCCGTGGCATTGTCCGGCGGCAGAAGCGCGAACTGTGAACCGGCACCCGGAGCAAACGCGAGCACATGGCCACGCAGCCGATGGCCGGGAAACGTATCCACCGTGATGTCGGCGCTTTCGCCGACGCTCATGTGCGTCAACTGGGTTTCCTTGTAGTTCGCAATCACCCAGACATGCGGCAGCGGCGTGAGTGTGGTGATCTGTCCTCCGACTCCGACGAACTGCCCCGGCTTCACCTGGCGCTGGCCGATGACGCCGTCCTGCGGGGCCACTATGTGCGTGTATGAAAGGTTGAGCTGTGCGATTTTCAAATTCGCCTGTTGCGCGGCCACCGCGGCCTCAGCCTGGGCTTGTTGGGCGGCGAGGACGTCGAGCTGGCGGGCCGCGGCGCTGTGCTGTGCGCGGGCCTGATCGGATTGCGCGGCGAGCTGCGCATGCGTGGTTTGCAGCTTCTCCCCGGCCTCGGTCGATGAAGACCCGGATTTGAGGAGCCGCTCTTGGCGCGCCAAGTCACGAGCGTTTTGCTGAAGATTGGCGGCGATCGCCTCGACCGTCGCCTTGGCAGCGCGCACATTGGCCTCCTGCAATGGCCGTTGCGCCTTGAGCGCCTCGACTTGAGCGGCAGCGGAAGCAATGCCTGCATCGATTTGCGCAACCGCGGCTCGGTAATCATCATCGACGATTTCAGCCAACACTTGGTCGGCACGAACACGGTCGAAATCCTGCACGGGCAGAGCCCGGACGTAACCCGCGACTTTGGTTGCGATGGGGGTCAGGTCCGCCTGCAGATAGGCATCGTCGGTGGACTGCCATTGCGCGTTGCCCTCCCAGCGATTCCAACGGGTCGTGATGACGATCAGCACGGCCAACGCGACCAGAAAAATCAGCGCGCGCCAGATGAAATCGCGCCGCAATTCTGCTTTGAAGCTTGTTATGGAGAATCTTCCCGCAATTTGGCGATCGTGGCAGCTGTCAATTGGGAAGGGCCGGCGCCGAAGCGCGCAGTCACATAATTTGAAACGCTGGCAATTTCCGCATCGGAGTACGCATGTCCGAAGGCGGGCATGTTTGCCGTGTCGCCGGCGACACGTCGCTGCGCGCCCGACAGAATGACCTGCGCCACATTGATCGCGGTTCGATCGTTCACCGCGCGCGCGCCGGTCAACGTCGCGAACGGGATGACCGGACTGACACCGCTCCAACCGTGACAGCTTGCGCAGGCGCCCTCATACACGGCTTTGCCGAGCGGATCCTTCGAGACCACGCCTTCGGCGTGGGATGATGGCGCGGGATTGACGTTGGGCTGGGGTAGATCGACGGTCGTCACCGCGGGCACGGACCGCAAATAGGCCACCATGGCGCTGACGTCGCCCGGCGTCAATTCGCTCAAGCTGTTGTCGACTACCTCACCCATGGGGCCTGAGGCTGTGCCGTGCCCGTCGGCGTGGCCCAGCGACAGATAGTGCGCGATATCGGCATCGCTCCATGCACCCAAGCCGCTGCTGCGATCGGCCGTGATGTTGTAGGCACGCCAGCCTGCTTGCACGGTGCCTGAGAATCTCTTGCGGGTATTGAGAGCCTGAAAAAGATTTCGCGGCGTGTGGCACTCGCCGCAATGACCTAGGGCCTCCACCAGGTATGCACCGCGATTCCATACCGGGCCGCGCTCGACGTGCGGCCGGAATCGTTGATCCGAATTGAAGAGAGCGGACCAGATGCTCATGAGTCTGCGCTGATTGAACGGAAACTGAAGCGTATTTTGCGGCGCCGACGCGTGCACCGGTTTGAGACTGAACAAATATGCCTTGATCGCCAACGCATCGGCATCCGTCATATAGGTGTAACTGGCATACGGCATCGCCGGATACAGCCGTGTCTTGCCGCGGCCGACGCCTTTGTGCACGGCGTCCAAGAATTCTGCGTCGCTGTAGTTGCCGATTCCGGTTTCAGCATCGGGAGTGATGTTGGTCGAATACAGAGTGCCGAACGGCAGCACGAAAGCCACTCCGCCGGCAAAGGGCGCGCCGTCTTTGGCCGTGTGGCACACCATGCAGTCGGCGGCACGCGTCAAATATTCACCGCGCTGGACGACGCTTGCCCCTTTGAGTTCCGGCGGCGCGCCGGTCGGGTCCTGATCATGATAATCGGCGAGCGCCACGCGCCGGCCGCCGGCAAAGTCGGTCGGTCCAGGTGCGAACACGATCCATGCAAATACGACCACGGCGACACCCACCACCGCCGCGAGGAACCATAGGAGGTAGCGTTTGGCGCGGCCCGGCTGTTCCGTGCTGCTCATGCCGGCTTCCTCCCGGACAGTACGTCGCGGTCGATCGGCAAGCGGCGCAACCTTATTCCCGTCGCGGCAAACAGTGCGTTGCCGAGCGCTGCGGACGCCGCCGTGGTTCCGGCCTCGCCAATGCCGCCCGGAGCTTCTCCGCTCTTGATGACATGCACTTCGATTTGCGGCATTTCATTGATTCGCAGCATGCGGTAATCGTGAAAATTACTCTGCTGCACGCGGCCCTTTTTGATGATGATGTTGCCGTACAGAGCCGCCGTCAATCCGAATACCATGCCACCTTGCAATTGCGCGATCACGGTATCCGGATTCACCACGATCCCGGTATCCACTGCCATGACGATCCGTTGCAAGCGTACCGCGCCGTACTCGTCCACCTCCGCTTGCGTAACCGTGGCGATGAAACTACCGAACGCCACCTGGACGCCGACGCCGCGTCCTGTGCGAGCGGGCAGGGGAGTGCCCCATCCGGCCTTTTCAGCGGCAAGATCCAACGCCGCCCTGAGGCGCGGCGCCTTGCCAAGATGGTCGCGGCGAAAAGCGACAGGATCCTTGTTGGATTTCCTCGCCAATTCGTCGATGAAGGTCTCGATGGCGAACACATTGTTGTTAGGACCCACGCCGCGCCAAAAGCCCGTCGGTACCGCAGGCGGCTCGTCGCGCACATACTCGACGCGCAAATTCGGAATGTCGTAAGGTATGTCCGCGGCGCTGTCGATGGCGTCGATATCGATTCCCTTTTGGAACGCCGGCGGCAGCCAGCGAGCAATCACCGCAGATCCGGCGATGCGATGCTTCCAACCGACGATTCGTCCATTCAACAGGCTCGCGGACATTCGATCCAGATACACCGGCCGGTAGATATCGTGTTGGATGTCCTCCTCGCGGGTATAAACCACCTTCACCGGACCGTCGACCTGTTTGGCGATGCGGACTGCTTTTTCGATGAAGTCCACCTCCAGGCGCCTGCCAAATCCGCCGCCGATGAGCTGGTTGTGCACCGTCACCTTGTCCAGAGGCAAACCGGTGACTTTCGCCGCTACCGCTTGCGCCCTCGACAAGACTTGGATGCCCACCCAGACCTCGCAAGACGTCGGTGTGACATGTACCGTGCAATTCAGCGGCTCCAGGGTGGCGTGCGCGAGGAACGGCATTTCATAGACGGCCTCGTGCAATTCGCCTTGGGACAATCCCTGCGCCGCGTCGCCTTGCGTGTTCGCAACGGCACCTTCCTTAAGACTGGCTTCGCGTATTTGTTTCCAAACATCGGCGGAGGAGATTGCGGCATTGGCGCCCTCGTTCCAGGTGACGTTGAGCGCCGCCAGGCCTTGTTTTGCCGCCCACATATGATCACCGACAACGGCAACCAAATCGTCGAGCACCACCACTTGCCGCACACCTGGCAGGGACTTCGCTTTGCTGTCATCGACGGTCCCTACCTTCCCGCCAAATACCGGGCATGCGGCGAGAGTTGCGAACCTAACCCCCGGCGGCATGACATCGATGCTGTAAACCACTTTGCCGTTGACCTTGTCCGGCGTGTCAAGCCGCTTCAACGGTTTGCCGATCAGCTTGAAATCCTTCGGGTCCTTCAGCGTGGGATTTTGCGGCGCCGTCAGCTTGCCGGCACGGTCGACGAGGGCCGCATAGGCGAGTTGCCTGCCGCTGGCATCGTGGAACGCAGTGCTGCTGTCGGTGCGAATGCCGGCCGGGTCCACTTTCCAGATCTGCGCGGCCGTCTGGACCAACAGCGCACGCGCGCCGGCTGCCGCTTTGCGCAAAGGCATCCAAAATGCCCGAACAGAATTGGAATTGCCGGTGACCTGAAGGCCGAACGTTGGGTTGGCATAGAGCTTGTCGTTGGGCGGTGCCGCTTCCAGCACCACCTGATCGAAAGCGGCATCCAACTCCTCCGCCAAGATCATCGCGACCGCCGTGTATATTCCCTGTCCCATCTCCACCTGCGGCATGATCAGAGTGATCTTGCCCTTGCCGTCGATACGAATGAAGGCGTTGGGGGCGAACGCCGCCTTCTCGCCGGCGGCCGCTGAAGCATCCTTCGAGGGCAGGTGAAAGCCGACCAGCAACGCGCCGCCCACGCCCAGACTCGCTTCGAGAAAAGTACGCCGCGTCACCACGCGCTCGACATCGGGATTCGGCCGCTCTGTCGCCAGGTTCGTCATCGATGTCTCCCGCTAAACCGCCTGCGCCGCCTTTTTGATCGCCTCGCGTATACGCACATAGGTGCCGCAACGACAAATGTTGCCGGCCATCGCCGCGTCGATATCGGCATCGCTGGGATGCGGAGTTGCGTTCAGCAGCGCACTCGCCGACATGATCTGCCCCGACTGACAATAGCCGCACTGAATGACTTCTATGTCGAGCCACGCCTTTTGCACGCGACTGCCCGTCGGTGAGTTGCCGATGGCCTCGATCGTCGTGATGTTTTTCTGGCCGATGGTGCCGATGGGCAAAACGCACGATCGCACGGCAACGCCGTCGAGGTGCACGGTGCAAGCACCGCACTGCGCGATGCCGCAGCCAAACTTGGTGCCTGTCATCCCCAAAATATCTCGAAGAGCCCAGAGCAAGGGCACATCAGGGGGTGCGTCCACGGTCTTCGATTCGCCGTTTATT
>DATHFB010000230.1:0-4909 GCA_035318305.1 Steroidobacteraceae bacterium
CCCAATTGGCGCGCGGCCAACAGGCGCGTGATCGAATCGAAATAGTCATCCTCGAAGAAGTAGAACAGCACGTCGCCGTAGGCGAGGTCCTGAACTTCATGCGGGGCCAAGCCGTTCGGATCCGGCTTGACGTTCTTGGCAGGCGATGCCGCGAACGGCACTGCCAGCAGCAACCCGCCGAGGAGCAGCGGCCGAAGTGTGTTAATCAGGCCTTGCACGCATCATTCCCAGTCTTTGATCATGAACTCAGGCTGATGCTTGGGAACGCGGTCGGTGATCTTCAGTTCCAGATACTTTGCGCCGACGCCCTTGTCGAAATTGATCGTGGCGCCGCGCTTGTAGTCACGCTCGACCGGACCCTTGCCGGTGAAGAATGCCACCAGTTCGTGCTTGCCGACCTTCAAATTCCCCAAGTAGATTTGCTGCACGCCGCCCTTGAGCAAGGCATCGGCCTCGCGCGCCGTGTATAGATAATTCTTGACTTCCTTGTTGTCGATCTTGACCGTCACCGAGTTCAATGCGAAAAAAGCGCCGACATCCATCGAAATGTAGAGCGCGACCTGGGTGTTGGCCGGAAACAGCAGCTCTTCCTCCAGCACGAACAGATCTTTGTTCAGATCGACGACATCTTTCTTCAGGCTCTGAACCTCTTGATCCAGAGTCTTGGTCTCGGCCGGCGGCGCGTCGCGGGCGGCCCGCGCAGGCGCGCCGGCCGCCGGGGCATCCGCAGTACCGGGCGGCGGCGTCTGGCCCATGGCCATCCACGCGGGGGACAGCAATGCGCCGCAGACCATGAGCGATACCATTCGATGCTTGAGATTCATCAGATATTCGGCGTGGATACTCCGGCCTTTAGGCCGGGGAGGAAACGCCGCTCCTTGCATTGGTTGTTTGGGAAAGCGACATAATAGAACCGTGCCGTGTTTCGCAGTTATGCGGCGGCACTTTGAGTTGATACGGTTTCAAAGCGGCGTACCTAAAGTCGGTACGTGCGGCGGCCAGTCGGTTGCAAACTGGGATGGTACGTCGGGTAAGTGGATACACACTGTCCACCGTTCGGGGCATCGAACGCCGAATCTGGGAATCCCGGTCATTTATGGCGTGGGAGGATGTCAAAACTGACCTATCGTTTTACTCGCGCAGCAATTCGCGGATTTGATCTAGATAAACGCGCTCGCCGCCGCGCTTGAAGCCAACGGCCGAATAACGCACGACGCCCGAGCGATCCACCAGGATCGTCATGGGCATTTTCTGCAAAAAATAATCCTTGCCGATCGTGGTGCCGGTATCGAACAAGATCGGGTATGACACACCCATGGCTGCCGCGAACTCCTTCGAACGCCGCAGGTCTTCGTCCACCGACACGCCAAGAACCACGAGACCGGCGCGCTGGTAGGTAATGTTGATGCGATCGAGAGCCGGCATCTGCTGGCGCGAGTCCCCGTCCGAGCGACTCCAAAAATTCACCAATACGACCTGGCCGCGAAACTCCGACAAGCGCGTGTTTCGGCCATCCAATCCGCGCAGCACAAAATCCGGTGCTTCCTTGCCCACGATGGTCGGCACGGCGGCCAGCGACAATGAGGCCATTGCGGCGCCGAGAATCAGGCCGGCAACGCGCAATGCGCTACGCATGCGCGGCAACGCTCAAACTGACGCCGCAGCGCCGCGATTCATCAATCACGCTGGTAACCCCGCTGTGCCAGGCCTCACTCTTGAAAATGGGCCCCGTACCGGAAGCTTTGCGCCCTCGCCTTTCGGCGAGTTTGCCCTGATCAGACCTTATGCAAAATCGCACAATGCGAGCCGCAGTGTCAACGCAACGGCGGCGTGTTCGCTCGGTTTCTGCACGACTTGGCGCACATTCGTGCATATTCATCGAACGGCCGGCAAAGCGGCGAATGCGATGCGAAACGTGCAGCGCAGTCTTGTAGACATTACAAGCCGGCGATTAATGCCTAATCCGTCTCTGGAATGAGACAACGCGGACGTAATCCGAGAGCGCCAGGACAAGGGTCCGGCGGCCGATCCTGTTGTTTCAGCCCGAAGTCGGGACCTTTCCGTTCACGAGACCGGCGAGCGGCTGCCACGCAATCAGGGGCTGCAACGCCGAACCCGAGCCGAGAGTATTGTTCAAGTTGGGTGCCGGGAACAAAGTCGGCCACTGAGCGATGGCATTGGCACTGTGCAGCGCCATGTAGTTGAGCACGACCATTTGAACCAAGTTTGGCACGTTGTTGCCCGCGGGGCTGCTGGACGTGTTTTGCGAACCGTCGGCATTGAAGCTGCCGATCTGGAAACTCATTTCCGGATTGGCCTGAGCCGAGACCGCCCTGCCCGCCGGATTGAAGACCAGGAAGTAAGTAGCCGCGACGTTCTGATTGTCGGCCGTCCACACGCCCTTGCCGCGCCCGCCGACTGAACTGTCGATCATCCCGTTGCTCGCGAGCGAGCCGTCGCTGAAAACATAGATCATGACCGGCTTGCCGACCCGCGATGCGTATTCCAGGCACGCGCCGATGCAGTTGCCGAGATTCAGATCGCGCGCCTCGCCATCCATTCGGTTGCCCGAGTGGTAGTCGAAGCCGCCCATCTCGATGGTGCCGGCGGCGGCATTGCCATCGATCACGAGTTTCATGACCGCCGCGGTCTTGCGGTAGTCGGAATTGGCTTGGTATTCCGCCGTCGTGAATATGCCGCTCGCACCGACGATATGCTGATCCGCGTCCGGATTGACCGCCGACGGGCTGTTGTATCGATCGACGATGTAGGCGGCCTTGGTGTAGCCGCAAGCTTGGATGCCCGGAACCGTTTGACCGGCGACCACGCCGCCTACTGCAATTGCGTTTAAAGTGGGGTCGGTGTAGGCCGTCACCTGCGCGTACTTGGCGTCGCTGATGCGCTTCATGGATTCCAATACGTTGGTCACGTCCGATGCATTGGGCAACAGCGTGCTGAGCTGTCCCGTGCTCACCAGGCCCGAGCTGTCTTGCGAACTTGAGATCTTGGTGGGCTGCGCCGCGGCGATGACCATGGTCGGCGGCGACATGGAGTTGCCCCCGGACTGGGAACTTTGTGAACCGATGAGATTGAGCAAGCCGCCGCGAGCGCCGAACTGATAAATGCCGTACATGGGATTGTGCGGATTGGTATTGGTATCGTTCTGCGACAGTGCCGGAATGATCGTACCGGTCGTGCCTGCCATGGTCGCAGTGCTGGCACGCAGCTTCATGCCCCGCAGGTGGGCGCTGTCCGAGTGATAGCGCAGGCCGAAGCTCGAGTCGATGAAGTTTCCAGTTGCACTGGGGCTCGGCACCATGGATCCAGGGAGACCCAATTTGCTGTAACCGGCCACCGATAAGAAATCGAGCTGCCCTTTCGGACCGCCGACCAGCACGTTGGAGCCCGCAATGTTGCCCCCGCCCGCCAGATCGAAGCAGATGAAGGGAATTTTGCCGGCGCCGGTCGTAATGGCGCAGGCGCCGACCGCCGCTTGAATGTCAGAGGCCAGTGTCGCTCGTGCAGCGCGCGGATAGGCGAGCATGCCGGCAAGTGTCGGTGCGATCACCGTCGCAGCTCCCGTCATGAAGCTTTGCGCGACGAATTCGCGGCGCGTGCGCGGCCGGGGATGCTCCTGCAGCAGCAGCGGATCGTGTATTCCCAGCGCCTTTGACTTCTTGCTCATAATTTAAGACCTCTTTCGATTCGTCTTGCTTAATTGATCAACATATCGGCGCTGCCGAATGCCGTTGCGCAGGCTGCGGCGGCCACAGCGTACGTTCCCTGGGTCGTGGTGCACGAGTTGGTCGTGCAGAGCTTGCCGATCAGGGAGCTGAGTTCGGTCGTAATCGTCGACGCGTTCGGCTGGCTGTGCAGTCCGCTGCCGAGCACCTTGTTCGCGATCGCCGTCGTTACCGAGTCGATCCCCGCCTGAGAGGTGAACTGACTGGCGCTCAAAGGAGCGCCGAAGAGTTGCGCCTGCAAGGAGGGCGTATTCACCGCGACGTTGCAATATTGAATGGCCAACTGCGCGACGCCCACCTGGTTCGCCGACGAGAAGCTTTCCAGCGTCGGCGTCGGTGGCAGCTGCTGCTGCACCGCCATGTAGGTCGCGTTGACGTTCGAGTTCGAGCTCGGCACGCCGGTGAGTGCCGACAGGGTCGAGTTGACCTGGGCGAAGGTTTTGACTCCGATGTCGGCCACGATGGGCCCCGGCGCCGGGGCCGGCGCGCTCGGTGTCGCCTCGACGACCACGTTGGTATGACTGCCCAGCTTGTCGAAGGTCAGGAAGAACTGATCGGTGGCCGGTCCGCTCTGCAAGCCGATGACCGTGCCGATATTCGACAGCACTTGACCCTGAGGGTACGTGTATGCCGACGAGGTCACCGTGGTATTGAGCGGTATGTAGGCCTGGCCCACCTGCGGGATGGTGCCGTTGATGCCGATGCGAATGCCCTGCACAGGAATGTTGTCCGGCGTTGCGGTCTTATCGAGCGAGATGAACGTGGGCTGGTAGAACAGATAGCCGTAGCTATCGTACTGGCTGACCGTGAACATCACGTAGGCCTGCGACACGCCGGTGACCGTCGATACGTTAAAGAGCACGTAGTAGCGCTCGCCCACACCGGCGTTGTAGTTCTGCATGACCTGCGTGGCCGACATGGCGCGGCTGTGGATGGCGACGAACTTGATCAACCCCTGCCAGGATCGATCACCCGACACTTCGTTGCCGAGAACCAGCGCAAAAGTGCTATCCCAATTGGAGATGGTGCCGCCCTTCTGCGCGTCGGGCGGGCCCACGTTCACGCCATTGACGTAGATCTGACGGCCATTGACCGCGTCATAGGTGAGCACGACGTGCTGCAAGGATGCCTGCAGCGCCATGGCCGCGTTGGGCGTCTGCAATTGC
>DATHFB010000231.1:0-2278 GCA_035318305.1 Steroidobacteraceae bacterium
AACACCGTGGTGCCGAGTTCCGGCAAGGTGCTGACCGGCGGCGTGGATGCGAACGCATTGCAGCGGCCGAAGCGCTTCTTCGGTGCGGCCCGCAACATCGAGGAAGGCGGCAGCTTGACCATTCTCGCCACCGCGCTGGTCGATACGGGTTCGAAGATGGACGATGTCATTTTCGAAGAGTTCAAGGGCACGGGTAATTCGGAAATCCATCTGGATCGCCGCATTTCCGAAAAGCGCACCTTCCCTTCGATCAATATCAACCGTTCGGGCACGCGCAAAGAAGAACTCATTACCGAGCCTTCAGAGCTGTCGAAGATGTGGATTCTGCGCAAGCTCCTGCACCCGATGGACGAGTTGGCGGCGATCGAATTCTTGCTCGACAAGATGAAAGACACCAAGACCAACGCGGATTTCTTCGACGCCATGAAGCGTTAGTGCGGCCCTAATCCTTAGGAGTTGAGACATGGAGTGGTGGGCGTGGATTGCGGTCGGCGCCGTACTTTTGGGTTCTGAGTTGGGTTTCGTGGATGCCCAGTTCTATCTGGTGTTCGTCGGTGCATCCGCCCTGGTCGTGGGATTATTGGATCTGGCGGGATTGCTGCCCGCCGTTTGGATGCAGTGGCTGCTGTTCGCCGTCTTGGCCATATTCTCCATGGTTACATTTCGGCGGCGGATCTACGAGCGCATGCGCCGCAAACTACCCGTCATGAAGCAGGGGCCCGTCGGCGAAACGGTGGTGCTGCCCGCGGCGTTGCCGCCGGGTGAAACCTGCCGGCTGGAGTATTGCGGCAGTTCGTGGAACGCGGTCAACGGCGGTCAATCCCTCATCGCAGCCGGTCAGCGCGCGCGTATCGACCGGGTCAATGGCCTGACCCTCGTTGTCCATGGAGAAAACTCGTGAATATGACTTTAGGCTATGGAGCCATCATCATCGCCATACTTATCGTGGTGGTGATTGCCAAGACCGCGACGGTGGTGCCGCAGCAGAGCGCCTTCGTGATCGAACACCTGGGCAAGTACAGCCGCACGCTGTCGGCCGGGTTTCATATTCTCGTGCCGTTCATGGAGCGGATCGCCTACAAGCACAACCTCAAGGAAATCGCGATCGACATTGCAGAACAGATTTGCATCACCCGCGACAACGTCCAGGTAGGCGTCGACGCGGTGCTGTACATGCAGGTCATGGATCCGCACTTGGCCTCTTACGGCATCACCAACTATGGATTCGCGATTTCGCAGCTGGCGCAAACCACCCTGCGCAGCGAGATCGGCAAGATCGAGCTGGACCGGACTTTCGAGGCTCGAGGGCAGATCAACACCAATGTCGTGAGTGAATTGGACAAGGCATCATCTCCTTGGGGCGTGAAAGTTCTGCGCTACGAAATCAAGAACATCACCCCGCCGAGGGACGTGCTCTCGGCGATGGAAAAGCAAATGCGCGCGGAGCGCGAAAAGCGCGCCGTCATTTTGACCTCGGAAGGCGAGCGGGATGCGAAGATCAACCAGGCGGAAGGCGACAAGCAGCGCGTGATCAAGCAGTCCGAAGCCAACAAGCAGCAGCAGATCAATGAAGCCGAAGGCCAGGCGCAGGCGATTTTGGCGGTGGCCACGGCGACCGCGGAGGGCCTGCGGCAAGTGGGCATCGCTCTGTCCGATCGCGGCGGCATCGAAGCCATGCAGCTGCGCATCGGCGAAGAATACGTGAAGCAGTTCGGCAAACTGGCGCAAGCAGGCACGACGCTCGTGGTGCCGGCGAATCTGACCGACCTTGCGTCGATAGTCACCATGGCGACCAGCATCGCGCGCAAGCCGCCTGCGGGCACGCCGCCGCCTGCTGCCGGCGCGCCTGGCATCGCCCGGAGTTAATCGAAATTCATGGTTGGGAAGCGCGGCGCCCTTTCGATTGGGTTTCTTGAATTTGTGGTGTTGGCGGCAGCGACCATGTCGACGCAGGCCATTGCCATCGACGCGATGCTGCCGGCCTTCCCGACGATCGTCAGTGCGCTGAAGGTCGGCGACGCGAATCACGGCCAATGGATCGTCACCGCCTACATGACGGGGATGGGCGTCGGGCAATTGTTCTGGGGCATGCTCTCCGATCGATTCGGCCGCAGGCCGATCTTGCTCGGCGGCTTGACGCTCTACGTCATTGCCGCGCTGCTGTGCAGTTTGAGCGGCAGCTTCGAGGCGTTGCTCGCATGGCGTTTCGTGCATGGACTGGCGGCTGCCTGCGTCACCGTGACGCGCTCCGTGGTGCGGGATCTGTACTCCGGCCGGC
>DATHFB010000232.1:0-15646 GCA_035318305.1 Steroidobacteraceae bacterium
GCCAACGCGCTCGATCCCGCTGGAACAACAAAATGACGGTGGAGCCCATGTTGAAGCGGCCCAGCTCCTCGCCCTTCTCGAGCGACACGTGCGGCGCAGGCAGCCTGGTCATCACACGGCGCGCAGCGGGCGTGATGTCACCCGCCCAGACGGTCGCCATGCTGCCGACGTTCAGCGCGCCGACCATGATCAGTGCGACTTGGCCGAAAGCCGTGTCGAACAAGGTCAGCACCCGCTCGTTGCGCGCGAAGAGTTTCGGCACATGCGATGCGGTGATGGCGTTGACGCTGAACAGGCGGCCGGGGACATATACCGTATCCTTCAGGTCCCCGCGCAGCGGCATGTGTACCCGATGGTAGTTGAAAGGCGCAAGGTAAATGGTCGCAAAGGAGCCGCCTTCAAAACTCTTCGCCCAGGGTTGCGCAGCCAGCAGCTCCGTCAGCGTAAAGCAGCGGCCCTTCGCCTGTAGCAGCCGCTCGCCGTCGATTTTGCCCGCCTCGCTGATGGCGCCGTCGACAGGGCAGGCGATAGCCGTGGGATCTGCCGCGATGGTGCGAGCGCCGGGCTTCAGGGCGCGCGTAAAAAACTCATTGAAGCTGGCAAAGCTCAATGGATCGCTTTGTACGGCATCCGTCATGTCGATCGGATAGAGCTTGAGAAAGCCGCGCACCAGCCAATTTTTAAACCAGCGTGTACGAACTCGCGTCGCGCGCAGAACGAGGCGCGACAATGCGTGCTGGGGCAGTAGATGTTGAAACCACACGAACAGCCGGCCGGAGCTCATGCGCCGCCGGTCACGATGCGCTTGAAATCGCTCTGCAAAGCATCCACGGTGAACGGGCCGCCCAGAATGGCTGCGATGTTGCCCGCAGGATTGATGACGAACATCGCACCCGAGTGATCCACGGTGTAGTTGCCGTCGGATGCGGGCTCGATGATCACGGCGACGCCCCATTTTTTCGCTTGTCGCTCGATGGCCGGCTGATCCGCAGCCGTGAGACCGATGAAATCGGGGTCGAAGTAGGGCACATACTTGGCCAGCTGCGAGGGCGTGTCGCGCTTCGCATCCACGGACACGAAGATCACCTGGGGCGGCGCGACGGACTTTGCCGCACGCAGCCGCTTCTGCATGGCCGCGAGCGTCGTCAGCGTCGCCGGGCAGAAATCAGGGCAATTCGTATAGCCGAAAAACATCAAGGACCAGTGGCCGCGCAGATTTGCCGCCCCAAAACTGCGACCTTGGTTGTCGATCAAGCTAAAATCCTCCAGCGCGCGGCTGGGCACGAGCACGGTACCGGTTGCCAGCACCACGGTTGGTTTGTGGGACCAAATGAGGGCCGCAGCCACGCCGACAACCGCGGCGACACAGAGGAATACGAAGGACAACAGTTTCGAACGAGCCGTCATGCCGCGATTATCCCACACAGCTGTCAAACGCGTCCGCGCGGCCAAAGTTCGCGCCGCCAAAGTTCGCGCGGCCAAAGTTCGCGCCGCCAAAGTTCGCGCGGCCAACGATCGCGGGGCCGAGAGCGTCGGTGCCGCCATCGAGCGATGCGCGCGCGCGCTGCGTGCCGCTCGGGTGTATTTCGGTCACGGCACCACCGAGGCGCGCGACGAAGCGGCTGAATTGGTGTTCTTTGTCGCGGGGCTTGCGCATGAGCTCGGGGCAGAGGCCTATGCGCGGCCGCTCAACGAGCGCAAGGTGGCGCGAATCGACGCGCTGCTGCATCGGCGCATCGCCGAGCGCATGCCGCTGCCGTATCTGACTCATCGAGCTTTCTTTGCGGGTCTGGAACTGTATGTTGACGAGCGCGTGCTGGTGCCGCGCTCACCCATTGCCGAACTCGTGCTGCAGCGCTTTGCGCCATGGATCGGCGGCCGCGTACGCCGGGTATTGGACATCGGCACCGGATCGGGCGCCATCGCTTTGGCTTGCGCCAAGGCTTTTCCGCGCGCGCGAGTGGATGCCGCGGACATATCCGCCGCGGCACTGCAAGTCTGCCGCCGCAACGTGCGCCGGCTTGGGTTGGGGAAGCGCGTCTCGGTCTTGCGGTCCGACTATTTCAGCGCCGTTGCAGGCCGGCGTTACGATATCATCGTGAGCAACCCGCCCTACGTGGGGCGCGCGGAGATGCGCGCATTGCCGCCTGAGTATCGGCATGAACCTAGGTTGGGTTTGGCATCAGGCGTCGATGGCCTCGATTCGGTACGGGCGATTTTTGCCTCGGCCCGAACTCACCTCCAGGATCAGGGCATCTTGGTCGTGGAAGTCGGCAATACCGAAGCGTCTCTGCTGCACGCTTTTCCGCGACTGCCGTTTATCTGGCCGCGGATTGCGATGGGCGGCGGCGGCGTGTTCGTGCTGAAGGCTGGCGATCTGGACGCGGCAAATTTAGGCGCGGAAATACAGCGGGAAAGGAGAAACTAGAACGTGGCGGGCAATACTTTCGGTCGGATATTCGCCGTGACCAGTTTTGGGGAGAGTCATGGCCCCGCGCTGGGTTGCGTGGTGGACGGCTGCCCGCCGGGACTCGAGCTGAGCGAGGCGGATTTGCAGGTCGATGTTGACCGCAGGCGGCCGGGAACCTCGCAGTACACCAGCCAGCGCCGCGAGCCCGATACGGTTCGCATCTTGTCCGGCGTGTTCGAAGGCAGGACCACCGGCACGCCGATCGCCTTGTTGGTGGAGAACGAAGATCAGCGAGCTCGCGACTATGAAAAAATCAAGGATCGCTTTCGTCCCGGCCATGCCGACTACACCTATCAGCAAAAATATGGTTTTCGCGATTATCGGGGCGGCGGGCGTTCATCGGCGCGCGAAACGGTGGTGCGGGTGGCGGCGGGCGCCATTGCGCGCAAATATTTGCGCGAGCGGCTCAAGATCAGCATCCACGGCTATCTCGCGCAAATGGGTTCCATCGTGCTGGAGCCGGTGGATGCGCAGGCCGCGTACGGCAATCCGTTTTTCTGCCCGGATCCGGCACGCGTCCAGGAGCTCGAGGATCTCATTTGGCGCATTCGCGAGGCGGGCGATTCCATCGGTGCGCGAGTCACCGTCATCGCCCATGGCGTGCCGCCGGGCTGGGGTGAGCCGGTGTTCGAGCGGCTCGATGCCGACCTGGCGAGCGCGATGATGGGCATCAACGCGGTGAAGGGTGTGGAGATCGGCGCAGGATTCAAGTCGGTCGAACAGCGCGGATCCGAGCATCGCGACGAAATGACTCCCAGCGGTTTCAAGAGCAATCACGCCGGCGGTGTATTGGGCGGCATTTCTTCCGGCCAGGACATCGTGGTGAGCCTGGCATTGAAACCGACCTCCAGCATTACGCTGCCCGGCCAAACCATCAACATTCACGGTGAGCCCGTCGAGGTGGTCACGACGGGACGCCATGATCCGTGCGTCGGGATTCGGGCCACACCGATTGCCGAGGCCATGTTGGCGCTGGTGTTGATGGATCACTACTTGCGGTTTCGCGCGCAGTGCGCCGACGTGGTTTCGGCCACGCCGGTCATCACCCGATGAACGCCGCCACCCCTTTGCCGCGCATCGCAGTCGTCGGCGTGTCGAGCTTGATCGGCGCGGCGGTGATCGATGAGTTGCGGGCGCGAAAAATGGCGGTGGCCGAACTGCACGCCCTCGATGATGAGCGCAGCGCCGGCAATCCGGTCAGCGATGACGGAGAAAAGCTGACGGTGGGCGATGTCGCCGCATTCGATTTCTCGCGTGTCGATCTGTGTTTTTTTTGCGGACGGGCGGCGTTGTCGGAACGCTATGCGGAAGCTGCCGCGAAGCATGCATGGGTGATCGACGGATCCGCGGCTTTTCGCACTCGCGCGGACGTGCCGTTGGTAGCGGCGGACGTCAATCCCGAGGTGCTCGATTCGGTGGGGCCGCGTGGTTTGATCGCGCTGCCTGGAAGCGCGAGCGTCGCACTTGCGACGGTGCTCGCGCCGCTGCACCGGCTCGCCGGGCTGGTGCGCGTCGACGTTGCAACGTATCAGGCGGTATCGGGCAGCGGCCGTGGCGCCATGGACGAACTTGCCGGAGAGACGGTCGCGATGCTCAGCGGCAAGAAAGCGCGGGGCCGCGCGTTCGGCCGTCAAATCGCCTTCAATGTGATTCCCCAAGTGGATACTTTGGAAGCGGACGGACTATCGCGCGAAGAGCGGCGATTATGGGAGGAGACGCGGCGTGTACTGAATTTGCCCGCGCTGGCCGTCAATGCCACGGCGGTGCGCGTGCCGGTCTTTTTCGGCCATAGTCTGGCGGTCCACGCCGCCTTTGAGCGACCCATCGGGGTGGGGGAAGCCCTGCACGTGTTGCAGCGCGGGAGCGGTTTGAGCGTCATCGACCCGGAATCGGTTGCCGAATTTCCGACGCCTGCCACACTGGCCACGGAGCCGGATCAGGTATATGTAGGCCGCATAAGAGCCGATTTGACCCGTGATCGAGGTCTAAATTTTTGGGTGGTGGCTGATAATGTTCGGAAATGTGCGGCACATAACGCAGTTTCAGTGGGCCAGATTTTGGTAAATAGATCCCAGTGAGATATAGTTATTGGCTTATGTAAAAGGCAAGTGAGAATTCGCGTCCAAGCCCCTATAGCACAATGAACTTTGTACGCTTGCCCACCAGTATTCTGGGAGTAGAAATGTTTGTGACCCTGCCTCGCCTAATGCTGATGGCGTGCCTGTTGTCCCCGTCCTTGACGTGGGCATTGGGCCTAGGTGAGATCCATCTGAACTCATCGCTCAATGAGCCGATGAATGCCGAGATCGACCTCATTGCGGCCGGCCCGGAAGAATTGGCCGCTTTACGTGCCACGCTCGCCGCCAAAGACGCGTTCACGCGCTATGGCATCGACCGTCCGCCGTTCTTGTCGACGCTGACATTCAAATTGGGCAAGAGCAAGGACGGGCGCGACGTGCTGCTGGTTCGTTCGAGCGAATCGATTCCTGAGCCCTTCGTGACATTTTTGGTTGAGGTGAATTGGGCCCGCGGACGCCTCATGCGCGAGTACACGGTATTGCTCGATCCGCCGGTGTATTCGCCCGGCGAGCGCGCGAGCACGGCCGCACCCGTGACCGCGGCGACCACCGCACCGGGATCGGCACCGACTGCACGGGCGAGACCCGCTCCCGCTGCAACGAGCCCGGCTGCCACCGCCGATGCCACCACCGTCGCCCCGAGCCGCCCAGGCCGCGCGGCGCGGCGCGCCTCGAGCGCAGCCAGCAGTGCGCCGAGCCCAAGCGGTACGGAAACATCCACTCCGGTCGGCGATGGCTATCATGTCGGCCAAGGCGACACGCTGACCAAGATTGCGCGCAGTTTACGCGCCGGCGGATCGAAGGCCGACATCGATCAAAGCATGATCGCGATGTATCGCGCGAATCCCGATGCCTTCGGCGGCAATATCAATATTTTGCGCCGCGGTGCTGTGCTGCGCGTTCCGGGCGCGGATGAAATCGCCGCGCTGAATCAATCCGAGGCGACCAGTGAAGTGCGTCGTCAAATGGACGCGTGGCGCGGAAACAGTGGTGCAGCGCCAAGCGGTCACCTGCGTCTGGTTACGCCTGGCGCCGGCGGCGGCACCAGCAGCAGCGCCGGCGACTCCGCCTCCAGCGGCGAAGCTCAGGCGCTGAAAGGACGCGTCAAGGATTTGGAAGCGCAGCTTGCGGATGCGCATCGGCTGCTTGACCTCAAGAGCAACGAATTGAGCGAGCTGCAGCGTAAGCTCGGTACGCCGGCTACGGCGACTCCGGCACCCGCGCCGCGACCGCAAACGGCGACTGCGCCGACGCCGGTTCCGACACCTGCGCCGGTGGAAGCAACGCCTCCGCCCGTGGAAGCGACGCCGCCCAGCACAACCGCGTCTACGCCTACGCCGCTGCCCACGGAAAGCACGCCGACAGCGACGCCGACGCCGGCGCCGAAACCCGCACCGGTGGCGGTCAAGAAGCCGGCAGCAACGGATTCAGGATCCTGGCTCGACTGGGCGGCCGCCAATTGGTGGATGCCATTGGGCGTTATCGCACTGTTGATCGCGGGCCTGGCAATCGCGTCCTGGCGGCGCCGGCAAGCCAGCGGTGGCGGCGGCGACTTCCCCGGACTGGATTCGACCGACATTTCCGAGTTCCGTGATCCGACTGCCCGAATCGCCGGCGGCCGCGGCGGCGACGACTCATTCGTCGTCGAGGAATCAGGCGAGCATCGCCTGCCGGATTTCAACGAGACCGCGGAGCCGCGATACGGCGAGACGACCGGGGACCTGAAGGCTGACGACACGATGTCCAGCGAGAGCTCCGTCAATCTCGATCAGGGCGATCCCCTGGCCGAGGCGGACTTTCATATGGCGTACGGCCTGTACGACCAAGCAGCCGATTTGGTGCGCATTGCGCTCGAGCGCGAGCCGGATCGGCGCGATCTGCGTTTGAAGCTGTTGGAAATCTATTTCGTTTGGGGCAACAAAGAAGCATTCCTGCAGACCGCCAAGGGTCTGGAGTCCACCCGCGACCGCGCGCCTGCCGGCGAGTGGGACAAGATCGTCATCATGGGCAAGCAGATATGCCCCGACGAGCCGCTATTCGCGTCCACTGCGGGCAGCGGGCGTGGCGCCGGTGCTCTGGTCGACTTGAACCTCGAAGGCGGTGAAAATCGCGTCGACATCGATTTGTTCGGCGATCCCGAAGGTGAACACAGCATCGATCACCCCATCGCCAAGGATAGCGACGACAACGCCACGACCGGCCAGTCGCCCGGCCTGCACCCCGCCTCGGATCTCGATTTCACGCTGGATCGACCGGAACGTGGCGCGGATGATTCGCCGACGCGGGAAATGCCGCCGCGCGATGAGCCGACCGTGGAATCCGAATTGATGAATTTTTCCGACTCGCCCACAGCCGAATCGCCGACCTTGAAACCCACCGATCTGCGCGGCCGGATTTCTTCGAAGCTGGACAAGGTGAACAAAGCGGATCAAACCGCCGAGCTGTCGATCGACGATTTGGGTCTGGATCTGGACCATCTTGATGGCGCCAACGGCGCGTCGGTCAGCATCTCCGGGCTCGAGGAGACCGATCATCCGTCGGACGCGCCCACCATGCTTGCCGGTCTCGACAATAAATCGCGCCGCATGATGGCGGAAGCGGAAAGCCGGGCGCGCGACAAGGATTTGACCGAGCTCGAACGCGAATTGGAAGCCTCATTCGTTGCCGACCTGGGTAGCGACCACGAGGAGATCAAGACCGCCGTATTGGGCCCCGAATCCGCACCCACGGTGGAGATGCCGCGCGGCACGGCTCCGGATCCTGGGGCCACGTCAAAGTTCAAATCGCCGGAGTATTCCGACGTTCAGGAACCCGATCGGGTCGGCGACATCGATTCCACTTCCAGATTGCGCGGACTCAACTCGGACAGCATCGACTTGGATCTGGATCGCCTGGCCAACGCGTTAGGATCCGGCGACACGGTCGAGCAACCGCGTGCCGAAGATGAAGTGTTCTCGACCGAAGTGTTCGAGGCCAGCCAGCGCAACCGCAAAGTCGATTTGGATGTGGGCGAAGCGCTCAACGGCGCGGAATTGCCCGCCACCAACAAGTTGAAAGCCATTTCCGCCACCACACGCACCAGCAAGATCAAGACCGAAGAGCTTGCCCTGCCGGAGCTCGAGCCTGTCACGATGAGCGAGGTCGGAACCAAGCTGGACCTGGCGCGTGCGTATATGGACATGGGCGATCCGGAAGGTGCGCGCAGTATTCTCGAGGAAGTCGTCAGCGAAGGTTCTGCAAGCCAGAAACAGGAAGCGCAGCGCTTAATCGAGAATCTGCCCGGCTAGGCTCCGGGCTCCGTGTGACCGATCTCGGCCGCCGCGTCGCCGCCCTCATCGAGTATGACGGCACCGACTACGCCGGCTGGCAGTCGCAAGCGCACTCCACGTCGATTCAGGACGCGGTCGAGGCCGCGCTCTCCTTCGTCGCCGGTCACCCGGTCGTTGCCATCTGTGCCGGCCGTACCGACACCGGCGTTCACGCCGTCGGCCAAGTGATTCATTTCGACACGCGTGCGATGCGCACGCCCCGAGCGTGGGTCTTAGGCGCGAATACCAAGCTTGCCCCCAGCATCGCGCTGCAATGGGCCGGCGAGGTGACCATGGGATTTCACGCGCGGCACAGGGCCATCCGCCGCATTTATCGATACGCCATTTTGAATCGCAGCGCGCGCTCGGCGCTGCAACGCACGCGGGCTGCGTGGATTCACCGGCCGCTGGACGCGGCGGCCATGCATGAGGCCGCGCAGGCGTTGATCGGCGAGCATGATTTCTCTGCATTTCGCTCCGTACAGTGCCAGTCGAAAACGACGATCAGACGCGTCGATGCGATCGAAGTCATTCGCGAGGGCGACTACCTCTGGCTGCAGATCACCGCCAATGCCTACTTGCACCACATGGTGCGCAACATCGTCGGGACGTTGCTCGATGTGCAGCGCGAATCGAATCCTCGCGCGGCCATGGCCAAGGTGCTCACGGGCGCCGATAGGCGATACGCGGGCGCCACCGCGCCGGCGGCGGGCTTATACCTTTGGCGAGTCGACTATCCGGCGGTTTATGGTATCCCCGCGCCCAAACCTCAATTTGGGTTAGAATTCACCGATGTCCTGGTTTGAGCGAATTGTCCCGTCGCGGATAAAAACCGAGCGCCGCACGCGATCGGTGCCCGAAGGCTTGTGGACCAAGTGTCCGGCCTGCGATGCCGTGCTCTACAAAGCCGAGATCGAGCGCAACCTGCACGTCTGCCCGAAGTGCAGCCACCATATGCGCATCAATGGGCGCGAGCGGGTCATGAAGTTTCTGGATACCGGATCCACCACCGAGATCGCAACCAAGGTCGAGCCGGAGGATCCGCTTAAGTTCAAGGACTCCAAGCGCTACAAAGACCGCCTGGTCCAGGCGCAAAAGCAAACCGGGGAACGCGACGCATTGGTCGTCATGGCCGGCAAGCTGGCGGGCCTGAATGTGGTCGCCTGTGCATTTGAATTTCGGTTCCTGGGCGGATCCATGGGTTCGGTGGTCGGCGAAAAATTCGTGCGCGCGGTGGAACACTGCTTGGAACATCGCATGCCCTTGGTCTGTTTCGCGGCCAGCGGCGGCGCCCGCATGCAGGAGGCTCTGTATTCGCTGCTGCAAATGGCGAAGACCAGCGCTGCGCTCAAGCGCCTATCGGAAGCGCGCCTGCCTTTTATTTCCGTCATAACGGATCCGACCACCGGCGGGGTGTCCGCGAGTCTGGCGATGCTCGGCGACATCAATATCGGCGAACCGAAGGCGCTGATCGGGTTCGCCGGCCCGCGGGTGATTCAACAGACCGTTCGGGAAACCTTGCCGGAAGGATTTCAGCGCAGTGAATTTCTGCTCGAGCACGGCGCGCTCGACATGATCGTCGACCGCCGAGAGATGCGCGATCGCATCGGCGCCATGCTGCGACTGTTGAGCGGCAAAGAACCCGCCGCAGCTTAGGTTCCTAGGTCGCGCCATGCGCAGTCTCGAGCAGTGGTTGGCCTACCAGACCCAGGTGCACCCGCAGGCCATCGATTTGGGGCTGGATCGGCTGCAGGTGGTTCTCGAGCGATTGCAGTGGCGGCAGCCGCAGGTGCCGGTTATCACCGTCGCCGGCACCAACGGCAAGGGCTCGGTGAGCGCCTATTGCGAGGCCATCATGCGCGCAGCGGGTTTCCGGGTCGGCACCTTTACCTCCCCGCACCTGCGCAATTACCAAGAGCGCATCCGCATTCACGACCACCTGGTCCGCAGCGATGAACTGGTGGCGGCTTTCGAGCAAATCGAGGCCGCGCGCGGCTCGGTACCGTTGACGTTTTTCGAGTTCAACACACTGGCAGCGCTGTTGATATTCGATGCGGCGCGTCTCGACGCGTGGGTGCTCGAAGTCGGCATGGGTGGCCGACTGGACGCCGTCAATGTGGTCGATCCGCATGTCGCGGTAGTCACGAGCATCGGCCTTGATCACCAGGAATACTTGGGCGACACGCTCGAGGCCATCGCGAGGGAGAAAGCCGGTATTTTCCGCGCAGGGCGTACCGCCGTGATCGGGGGGCGCGAGCCTTCTCCGGTTCTCGAAAGCATGGCGCGCGCCGTGAAAGCGCCGCTGAAGCGGCTCGCCATCGAATACAACTACATTTTGGATGGCTTGGGCTGGCGCTACCGCGGAACGCATTGGGATTTGCCCCACCTGCCGGCGCCCGCGCTATTGGGCGACACTCAATTCACCAATGCCGCGACGGCGATCGCTGCACTGGAGGAAATCGCGCCACGTCTCACCATCGCGGCCGGCGCGGTCGCGCAAGGGCTATCGCAGGCGCACTTGGTGGGGCGCTTCCAGGTGATCAAAGCGGCGGCCGATTCGCCGACCTGGGTGTTGGACGTCGCGCACAATCCGGACGCGGCGCGCGTGCTCGAGCGGAATTTGAACGCAAGCCCGATATCGGGGAAGACCCTGGGCGTGTGCGGAATTCTCGCGGACAAGGACGCTTCGGGTATCGCGGAAATCCTGGATGTTGCCATCGATGAATGGTGGTGTGCGTCGCTCGATGGAGCTCGCGGGCGAAGCGGCGAGGAGTTGGCGAAGGCGGTGCGAGGCAAGGTCGCGACCAACGTCAGGGCCGCCGATAGCGTCGCTGCCGCATGCGCGGCAGCCCTGAAGGCCGCGACCTCCCAAGATAGAATCGTGGTGTTCGGCTCGTTTCACACTGTTGGGCCTGCGCTCGACTGGCTCGAGACCGCAGGAATGCTGCCGCGCACGGCGCTTCCCGAATATACTCCGCCGTAATGGATCGTCGCGTCAAAGAACGGCTGATCGGCGCGTCGATCCTGGTCGTGCTCATCGTGCTGGTGGTGCCCGAATTGTTGTCGGGCCCCAAGTTCGTCGTGCCGTCGGCCACGCCTGCGGCAATCTTTCCGGCGAGCGCGCCGGAACCCACTCGAAACGTCACGGTGGATTTGGCCACCAGCAAGGCGCCGGCGAATTCAGAGGTCGAGCCGGCCGAGGCCGCCAAGGGCGGCGAGGCGGCGCCGACCCCCGCACCGTCGACTGACGGATCGTCATCCACCGCCGTGTCGACGAGCACCGCGCCAACGAGCACCGCATCAGAGAGCGCCGCGCCCGCGAGCGCCGCGCCGGCTACCGACGCAGCGGCGACCGCCAAGCCCGTTGAAACCGCAGCGCCGTCCCCCATATCCACACGTGCCGCTTGGGCGGTGCAACTGGGCAGTTTTGCCAGCCGTACGAATGCCGACAACTTGTCGCGCCGGTTAAAAGGGCAGGGTTTTTCAGTTTACGTATTGTCGGGTGGTTCAGGCGCCTCTGTGCGGTACCGGGTGCGTGTGGGGCCCCTGGCGGATCGGGATTCAGCCGAGCGGACGGCCGCAAAGCTCAAGTCCATCGGGCATGCTTCAAGCCTTGTGGCCCCCGCCGGCTGATTTGGCATTTTGGCGACGGATTCACGACGGCACCGGGCTCATGTCCGGTAGAATATGCGTGAGGTGTGAGGAGATTAGCGGTTGACCGGAGCAGACGTTCTTATCGTGTTGGTTCTGTTGGGGTCAACATTGATCGGCGTACTGCGCGGCTTTGTACGAGAAGCGGTCTCGCTTGCCTTCTGGATTCTCGCCATCTGGGGTGCTTGGAAGCTCGGCCCTGCCGTCGAACCGCATCTCGGCGGCTTGCTCGCCGAACCGAGCATTGCACCGTGGGTCGGGCGCTTGGTGATTTTGGTGCTGGTGCTCCTATTGGGCTGGGTAGTCGGCATGGTGCTGAGCTACTTCACGCGCAGCCTGGGGTTAGGACCGCTGGACCGGGTCATCGGACTTTTTTTCGGCATCGTGCGCGGCATGTTGTTGGTCGGACTGTTGGTCATCGGCGGCGAGCTGCTGCACATGAATCAAGAGGAATGGTGGGGCCGGTCGAAGCTGGTTCCCTACGGTGAGACCATCGGTGATTGGCTGCGGGCGATGGTCGGCGAGAAAGGCGAACCTTGGGCAAAGCTCGAGCGTTTGACCGGGGTCAAAGTCAGACCGAAGTAGCGGAGGTCCTCATGTGCGGAATCGTCGGAATGGTCGGTACGAGTGCAGTCAACCAACGCATCTATGATGCGCTGACAGTACTTCAGCACCGCGGTCAGGATGCCGCCGGCATCATGACTGCGCAGGACGGTGAACTGTTCATGCGCAAGGACTCAGGCCTGGTGCGCGATGTTTTCCAGCAGAAGCACATGCTCAAGCTCAAGGGCAACATCGGTATCGGCCATGTGCGGTATCCCACGGCGGGTGCCGACAGCGCACACGACGCACAGCCTTTCTACGTGAACTCCCCCTACGGCATTTGTCTGGGCCACAACGGTAATCTGACCAATGCGCGCGAGCTGACCGAGGTACTGGTGCGCGAAGACCGCCGGCACCTCAACACCGGATCGGACTCGGAAGTGCTGCTCAATGTACTGGCCTCCGAACTCGAGCGCGTCGGCACGCCTCGCGTCACGCCGGCGGACGTGTTCGCGGCGGCCAACGCCGTGTATCGACGCTGTCGCGGCGGATACGCGGTAACGGCCATGGTGATCGGCCACGGTATTTTGGGATTTCGCGACCCCAACGGCATTCGGCCGCTGGTCATCGGCAAACGCGAAACCAAGAAAGGCACCGAATGGATGCTGGCCTCCGAGAGCGTCGCGCTGGATATGCTGGGTTTCGATATGGTCCGGGACGTAGCGCCCGGCGAGGCAGTGTTCATCGATGAGCAGGGCCGCTTCTACGCACAGCAATGCGTGGCGATGGCGCGTCATACGCCGTGCATTTTTGAGTATGTGTACTTTGCCCGGCCGGACTCGATCATCGACAACATCTCGGTCTACAAGGCGCGGCTGCGCATGGGCGAGCGGCTCGCGGAGAAGATCAAGCGCGAACGGCCTGAGCACGGTATCGACGTGGTGATCCCCATTCCCGACACCAGCCGCACCAGCGCCGTACAGGTCGCGCAACTGCTCGGGGTCAAGTATCGCGAGGGATTCATCAAGAACCGCTACATCGGCCGCACTTTCATCATGCCGGGGCAGGAACAGCGCGCCAAATCGGTGCGCAGCAAATTGAATGCGATCGATCTGGAATTCCGCGGCAAGAACGTATTGCTGGTGGATGACTCGATCGTCCGCGGCACCACCTCGGCGCAAATCATCGACATGGCGCGGGAAGCCGGCGCCAAGAAAGTTTTTTTCGCTTCCGCGGCGCCCCCGGTGCGCTACCCGAACGTGTATGGCATCGATATGCCGGACGCTTCGGAGTTGGTGGCGGCGGGACACACCGAAGAGGAAGTGCGCGACATCATCGGCGCCGACTGGCTGATTTACCAGGACTTGGAAGATCTGGAACATGCCGTGCGACACGACAACGCGAGTATCAAGGACTTCGACACGTCCTGTTTCTCGGGTGAATACGTCACGGGGGACGTCACGCCGGAGTATCTGAAGCGGCTGCAGGGCGAGCGATCCGACGAGGCCAAGGAGCAGCGTCGACAAGGCGCCGGCCCTGGACTCAAAGCCGTTCGGATTCTGTAGAAGTCAGCGCCGGATCGATAACCGGCTCAAGCGGAATGCTCAGACAGCCTCTTAGGTTCGGCACCCAGTTATGCGCCTAATGGTGATTGCAGCCCGCGACGACCACCGACTGCTGGTCCGAAAGCACGTTGAAATCCAATGGCCCGACGCCGCCATTGTCGATCACCGGCTGGGCGTGGAACCGAAACTCGACGAGAATTTTGCCGCCGTCGGATTTGACGCGGTGATCATCGTCAGCGCGCCGCCAACGGCGGCGGCCGCCGTGGATTTTGCGCTCGCCGAGGCAGCCAAGCCGGAATTCGCGCCGATTCTCCTGCTGCTGCTCGAGGATGCACCGGATCCTCTGCCTCCCGCCATACCGGGCCTATACCGGCTGTACGGCCGCAAAATCGATCGTGATCAGCTCATCAGAATGATCGGCGCTGCATCCAATGAACATCGAAAATCACTGGCGCTGCTGCGCGCCAATCCGGAGTTCGAAAACCGCTATCGCTTCGGCACCGTGATGATCCGCGGTCATCGCTGTATTCGCCAGGTCGGCAGCGGCGGCATGTGCAAAATATATCTCGCTGAGAGCGAGCGCGCCGGTACTCTCGTGGTGCTGAAGGTCTTCAGCCAGGTGCCGGACGTATCCGAGCGGTTCGTCAGCTTCGATCGGTTCCTGCAGGAATACGAAATCGTGGCGGGCCTGAATCACAAGAATATCGTGCGCATCTATGATCTGGGCGTTGCCGATGACCATGCCTATATCGCCATGGAGCACTTCCCCGCGGGCGATTTGCGCGAGAGAATGAAGCGGCCGCTCAGGCCGGCGACGGCAGTGCGGTTTTTGGAGCAAATTGCCAGCGCGCTCGAGGCCATTCACTCGGTGGGCGTGCTGCACCGGGATTTAAAGCCCGCCAACGTGATGCTGCGCCCCGACGGTACGGTCAGCTTGATCGATTTCGGACTGGCCAAGGCGAACGAAAAAGATGTTTCCCTGACCGGCGCGCGCGAAATCTTCGGCACCCCGTACTACATGAGCCCGGAACAAGGTCATGCGGAAATCATCGATGCGCGCAGCGATCTGTACAGCTTGGGCGTGATGTTTTACGAAATGCTGATCGGCCGCAAACCCTTCAACGGTGCGACGGCCATGGAAGTGATCTACAAGCACAAGCGTGCTGAGCTGCCGGAAATTGCGCCTGAGTTCGCAAGCTACGAAGGACTGCTGCGAGGTCTGTTGGCGAAATCACCCGACAACCGATTTCAGTCGGCACGAGCGCTGCTGACTGCCATTGCCGGTCTGAAAGTCACCGCATGAATTTGCACTCAGTGGAGCCCGCGCATCCGTTGCTGCGCGCGCCGACTCCTGCCGCCTGGGTGGCGCATGCCTGCACCCTTCGCGATGTATTGCTGATCGATCATGCCAATTGCGAGAAGAAGGCAGCTTCGACCGCGCTGAGCTTGATGTTCGCCTATGCGGAAGATCTGGACCTGGCCGCCAAGATGTCGCGGCTGGCGCGCGAAGAGCTCAGGCATTACGAACAAGTCGCCAAAATGATGGGTGTCCTGAAGATAATACCGCAGCGCCTGGCGCCGGGGCGTTACGCAACGCGCATGCGGCAACTGGTGTCGACGGGCGAGCCGCAACGCGAGGTCGATCTGATGATTTGCGGCGCATTCATCGAAGCGCGATCGTGCGAGCGTTTCGCGGCCCTCGGAGAGGCCATCGGTGCTCCCTTGAGCGACCTGTTTCGCGGCTTGCACCGGGCTGAGGCCCGGCATTACCAGGTTTATCTGGGGTTGGCGGGACGGGCGGCAGCGCGGGCGGGCGTGAATCTAGAGCAAAGAATTGCGGCATTCGCGGCGCTGGAGGCGCAGCTGATCACGAGCGACGATCCCGTGTTTCGCTTTCACTCGGGTCCGCCGTCCATGACGCCGTAGCGCGGCAAGGCCCCGCTCGAAGCAATAACTAGCCGCGCGACAGCGTTTGCAGCTCAGGACCGTCCTGGTCCCAGCGCAGCACACTGCCTTGATCGTACCAATCCC
>DATHFB010000233.1:0-3034 GCA_035318305.1 Steroidobacteraceae bacterium
CCCGGCAACTTGGTCAGGCCGATCTGCTGCATGACATCGCCGAGGATCCGGTGTGCCGAGAGATGCACGTCGCGGTAATCGCGGCCGGCAAGGATCTCGCTACACAGCGCCAATTGCGCTTTGTCCATCGCTTGCACGAGATCCGCGAACCGCCCGGAAGATTTCGCGTACGTGCGGGTGATATCCGCGGCATAGCCGCGGTATTGGGCGCCGGCGTCGATCAGGAATGAGCGCAACGGCGCGGGCGTCGAGCGTGCCAAGTGCTGGTAATGCAGCACGGCCGCATTCTCGTTATAAGCGACAATATTGTTATAGGGCATCTCCTCTTCGCGCTGCTCGCAGGCTTCCAGATAGCTCATGTGCGCGTCGTATTCGGAGCCTCCGCGGCTGAATGCCGCGAAAGCTGCCGCATGGCCACGGGCGCCCAGTTCGCTGGCCTTGCGCAGACACGCCAGTTCATAGGGTGTCTTCACGGCACGCTCATAGTCGAGCAGCACCATCAGATCCTTGGGGTTGACGCACTTGGGGTCCGCGTCGGCCGGCAAGGCGTTGGGTCCGATGAAGGCCACGCGGCCTAATTTTGCCCAGTGCTCGGCGGCCTTCGCGTCATCGCTCATGACGATCAAATTGACCGCATCCGTCCAAGCGGCCGTCGGCAGTTTGGCCGGCTTGTGCCAAAAATCATCGGGTTGGTAGAACAGGATCGTTGGACGCTCACCGGGCGTGTACACGAGAATGCAGCGCGGATTGTCGATGATCGGAACCCAGACCTTGAACTGGGGATTCACCTTGAAAGGGTAGTCCTGGTCGTCCAGAAACTGGAGGGGCGGCCGGCCGGCGTGAACAACCAACGCGTCAAAGCCGCTCTGCGCGAGCGCGCGGTCCGTACGCCGCATGAGCGCCGTCAAGTGCGGCGCATATAGCTGATCGAGACTGGAATCGCTCACATGTCCTCCGCAATCGATGGATTGTAAATTATGCGCTAGATGCGCTCACCGCTATAGGCCTTTAACCCCGTCTGCGATTTCCAACGTTAAAGGCGCGCGGGCATTCGCGAAAGAGATATGAAAATGAGCCAAAACCCTCTAAAATCAGCCGGGACATTTGGGTATAGGCCCAAAACAACACGCTCGGCCTAAATTTTTATCCTTAAATTTTCTGGGGTATCGATAGATGAAGACTAAACTTGCTCTGACCGCCTTTGTCGCTGCATTCATGCTGAGTGCCTGCGGCAGCAAGACCGAGGCACCTGCCCCGGCCGCCTCTCCGCCTCCCGCCGCCGCCCCTGCTGCGGACGCTGCTGCTGATTCGGCCGCTGCCGCGAGCGCGGCTGCCGATGCAGCTGCCAGTGCAGCGTCAGCTGCGAAGCCGCAATAAGCTTCGTCGGTAGCTGATCTCACAAGCCCGGGCGGGCGGCCATCAGGCACGTTCGTCCGGGCTGTGTCTTTTTCAAGACTAGGATGAAGACTCGTTGCTCGTCAGTATTCGCGACGTCAGACATTCAAAACAGGATCGCCGCTGGATCCAGGGCGTCTACGGCGAATACATTGAGTCCCTAGCCGACCTCAATACCGGTTTATTTTCCGTCCTCGGCACAAACAGCCCGCACCAGGATGAGATTTTCGCCAACTGGTTTTCCAACGATCACTCGCATCCGCTGCTCATTCTCAAGGGATCCGACTCGGTGGGTTTTGCCTTGGTCACGCGGCCGCGCATTCCCACGGCCGGTGAGAAGGCCGCCGACTATAGAATGTCGGAATTCTTCGTTCGAATGCAGTACCGGCGCGCGGGCATCGGCCGCGATGCTGCGACGCTGATTTTCGACCGCTTCTCGGGAGAATGGGAAATCGTCGAATATATGCGCCATCCCGGATCGGTCGCCTTCTGGCGCCACGTGGTTACACGCTATAGTGCGGGGCGCTTCACAGAACGCACGCGTCATGGCGAAGTACAACAGCGTTTCGCGAGCCGGTCCTCGACTGCGAAGAAGTAAGGGGGAGGGGGCCGCATATTTGCACGTTTCTCGAATTATGAGCTCAAGATCCATTCAATCCGGTCGATATTCTGGCTCCTGTGCAATCAACATCTACTGTCGCATTTGATTTCATTCGCAGCCTCGCCGGCGAATTGTCGGGCGGCCACGTCGATTTACCGTCGTTCCCTGAAATAGCGCTGCAGGTCAGGCGGATCCTGTCCGATCCCAATACCCGGGTCGAACAGATTGTGCGCGTCGTGGGATCGGAACCGGCGCTGGCGGCCCGGCTGCTGCGCATCGCGAATTCCGCGGCGATCAACCGCAGCGGCAAAAACGTCACCGACCTGCGTACCGCGATTGCTCGTATCGGCCACAACATGGTGCGCAGCGCCTCGATGTCTTTCTCAATGGATCAGATCCGCAAAGCCAACAAGCTGGCGACATTGGCGCCGCATCTGAACGATCTTTGGGAACGCAGTACTTACGTGGCCGCATATGCCTACGTGCTGGCGCGAACTTGCACCCGGGTCAACCCGGACGAGGCAATGCTCACCGGCATGATGCACGGCATCGGCAAGCTGTACATCTTGACGCGCGCCGCCAATCACCCGGAATTGTTTGCGAGCGAGCCGGTGCTGAATGACATCATCAACGATTGGTACCCGTCGATCGGCAAGGCAATTCTGGAGAATTGGAAGTTCTCCGAAACGATGGCGCGGGCGGTGGGACAGGAAGATTTCTTGCGCACCGATCTCGATGCGCCTGATCTGACCGACGTCGTCGGCGTCGCGATTTTGATGGTTGCCTACGGCACGGACGTCGCCGGCCTCGATGCCACCCTGCAAGAGCTGCCCGCCGCAAAACGGCTCGGCATGAATGAGTCCAAGACTCTGTCCGTCATGCAAGATTCCGCGGCGGAAGTCACTGCCTTGAGCCAAGCCCTGGCCGACTAGCCGGAGCCTGCGTCCTCGCGGCCACGCGGAATGCTCAGGCTGGCTCCCACCGTTCGGCCGCGAACGCTTCGGCCACGTAGGCCACGTTGTCCGGCATGATGCCGGC
>DATHFB010000234.1:0-19103 GCA_035318305.1 Steroidobacteraceae bacterium
CACCGGCGGCCGGTACCAAAGCACCGACGACGCGTACGCACAGGCTGCCACGGTTTCGATCAGCTCCAACGTCGCCGGGCGCGTCAGCGAGATCGAGGTGCGCGACAATGAGCTCGTGCACCGCGGCGCGACGTTGTTTAGATTGGACGACGCACCGTACCGCATTGATGTCAGCGACGCCGCGGCGCACCTGGCTGACACGAGGCTGCAAATCGAGTCGCTCAAATCGACTTACCGTCAGCGACAGGTGGAGCTGCAGGCGGCGCGGGATACTCAGGCCTACGCGCAGCAGCTATACGATCGCCAGACCCGGCTCCTTAAGACCGGCATCGCATCGCAGGCGCAGTTCGATCAGGCTGCCCATGCGCTCGATGCCGCGCGACAACAAGTCGCCAACGTCCAGCAGCAGATCGGCGTGGCACTCGCCAATTTAGGAGGCAATCCCAATATTGCTCCGGAACGTCATCCTTTGGTCGCGCAGGCCCAAGCCGCACTCGACCGCGCGCAGCTCAACTTATCCTATACCGTGATCAGCGCCCCGATGGATGGAGTGGTGGCCAAGGTGGAGCAGCTGCAAGTGGGCGACACCATTGCGGCATCCGCACCGGTATTCGCCTTGGTATCGACCGGCGACGTCTGGATCGAGGCGAACTTCAAGGAAGTTCAGCTTGCCCGTATGCGCCCAGGTCAGGTGGCGACCGTCAAGATCGATCGATACCCGGGCAGAACCTTTCCGGCCAAGGTCACCAGCGTAAGCCCAAGTACGGGTTCGCAGTTTTCTTTGTTGCCGCCGGAGAATGCGACCGGCAATTGGGTGAAGGTCGTCCAGCGCGTGCCCGTTCGCCTCCAGTTGACGCACGTCGATGCCGAGTTTCTATTGCAGGCGGGATTGAGCGCCGATGTGACTGTCGACACGCGCTCGCGCGACACCGCGCTGGCTGACGCGATCGGACCCAGATCCGCCGGCACGGAGCCCCATTGAGCAGCGCCGCCGCACAAACCGTCGATATCGACGCACCGCGCCGCACGCTCATCACGGTTTCGGTCATGCTGGCGTCGATCATGTCGTCGCTCGACACCACGATCGCCAACGTCGCATTGCCTCGAATCCAAGGGTCGGTCTCTGCTACGCAGGATCAGATGGCCTGGGTGCTGACCTCGTACATCGTCGCCGCAGCGATCATGACGCCGTTGAGCGGCTGGCTTACCGGCCAAATCGGCCGCAACCGGGTGTTCCTCTATTCGGTCGCGGGTTTCACCGTGACGTCCATGCTTTGCGGAGTCGCGCAATCCCTGCCGCAGATTGTTTTGGCGCGGCTGTTGCAAGGGCTGTGCGGAGCGGCGCTGGTGCCGCTGTCGCAGGCGGTGCTGCTCGATATCAATCCGCCCGCGCGTCATGCGCGCGCGATGGCCGTTTGGGTGATGGGCGTGACCTTGGGTCCCATCATCGGTCCCGCCCTCGGCGGCTGGTTGACCGAGAACTACAATTGGCGCTGGGTGTTTTATATCAACGTTCCGTTCGGGATTCTGGCATTCCTCGGCATCTTGAGTTTTCTTCCCGAAGCGCCGATCCGCAAGTCGCGTTTCGATTTCTTCGGGTTTGCCGCGTTGAGTGTGGCGATAGCTTCCTTGCAAATTATGCTCGATCGCGGTCAATTGAAGGACTGGTTCAGTTCGACGGAAATCTGGATCGAGGCCATCGTTGCCGCAGTGGCCTTCTATTGGTTCGTCATCCACATGCTGACGACAACTCAGCAGCGCTTCGTGAGTCCTGCGCTCTTCAAGGACCGGAACTTCGTCACCGGAAATGTGTTCATTTTCATCGTCGGGTTGGTTCTATTCGCCACGCTGGCTCTGCTGCCGCCGTTATTGCAGGAATTGCTCAACTACCCCGTCGTGACCACGGGCCTGGTGACGGCGCCGCGCGGCGCCGGTACCCTGGCAGCGATGTTCATCGTCGGACGGCTCATGGGCAAGCTCGACATGCGCCTGATCATCGCCACCGGGTTTGGGTTGACCGCCGTATCGTCGTGGCAGATGACCGGGTTCGATCTACAGATGGACTCCTCCATGGTCGTGTGGTCCGGTGTCTTGCAGGGACTGGGTACCGGTTTTGTCTATGTACCGCTCGCGGCCGCAACTTTCGCGACGCTGACGCCTGCACTTCGCAACGAAGGCACGGCGATCTTCAGTCTCACCCGTAATGTCGGCAGCAGCATCGGCATTTCAGTGGTGAACACGTTGTTGACGCGCAATACGCAAACCATGCATGCGACGCTCGGTGAGCACGTGAACCGCTACAGCTCGGTTCTGCGCGCGCAGATGCCGGACGGAGTGCCGAACCTGCGCACCGTGGCGGGATTGAATGCAACCGTGACCGAGCAGGCGGCAATGATTGCCTACAACAACGATTTCAAATTGATGCTGCTCCTGAGTCTGGCGGCGATCCCGTTGGTCTTTCTGCTGCGCAAGGGCGGCGGTCCCGCCGAGCCGGTTCATATCGAGTGATCACGATGCGAAGCGGCCCATGTATTTGAAATTTGTCCGCAGTTCCCGCGCGACGAAGGCGAGGGCGTTGATGGCCTCGTGCGTGTTGAGCGTGGGCGGCTGCGCTGCGGGTCCCGACTTCACGCGTCCTACGCCGCCGCCGGCCACGCGTTATACGGCAGGAACTCTGCGCGGTGAGGGCGCTTCAGCCGATGAGCAGGTTCAACACATCGCCCTCGGCCAAAACATCGAGGGCGCGTGGTGGACCCTGTTCCGTTCCAATGCCATCGATGAGCTCGTCACACAGGCGGTGGATCACAACCGCACTCTGGCAGCCTCCATGGCCACGCTCGCACAGGCCCAAGAACTCGCGTTGGCGCAAGCGGGTTCGCAATACCCGCAAGTGGACCTCACCGGCGGAGCCGGTCGTCAGCAGTATGGGAAAGAGTTCCTCGGCCCGATTGGAATAGCACCCTTTACGTATTTCGCTGTCGGGCCCACCGTAAGCTACGCGCTCGACTATACCGGGGGTGTTGCGAGAAGCGTGGAGCAACGGTACGCGCTGGCCGAGGTGGAACGACATCAACTCGATGCCGCATATCTGACGGTCACTGGCCAGGCCGTCATGCAAACGCTCACGATTGCATCAGTGCGTGCACAGATCGCGACCGTTGAAACCATCCTCGCGCAGGATCGCGATAACCTGCGGCTCGTGCAGAGCGCGTTCGACAATGGATCGGTGGCACGCGAGGATGTCGTGAGCGCGCAGAGCCAGATTGCCAACGACATGACCCTGCTGCCGCCATTGCGCCAGGAGCTTGCCAAGGCGCGCCACGCACTGTCGGTGGTGCTCGGGCGCGCTCCGGCCAATGAATTGCCTGACGATGTGGATCTTGCGCAAATCACGCTCCCCTTACAGGTGCCGGTGAGTTTGCCCTCGGAACTTGCGCACCGCCGCCCCGACATTCTCGCCGCGGAGGCGCGCTTGCACGCGGCGACCAGCGCCGTGGGGATCGCGCAATCCAACCTGTATCCGAAGATCCAGCTTACCGCGTCCGTGGGACAGCAATCACTCAAAGCGGACCAGATCTTCGACCGGGCGAGCAATGCGTGGAGCATCATCGCGGGTTTCACGGCGCCTATTTTCGACGGTGGAACGCTGCGCGCCGAGAAGCGTGCGGCGGTGGACGCAATGCGCGCAAGCGCGGCCACCTATGAGCAGACGGTTCTGGAGGCCTTTGCGCAAGTAGCCGACCTGCTCGAGGGATTAGACCACGACGCCGAACAGCTGGACGCCCAAGATCACGCGCAACAGGCCGCGCAGAGCAGTCTCGAACTGGCGCGCACCAGCTATAAGGAAGGCAATGCGGGGGTCCTGCAGGTATTGGACGCCGAGCGCTCGTATCAACAGGCCCGGCTTGGATATGTCAGGGCAGTGGCGCAGCGCTACCTCGATACCGTGCAGCTTTTTTTAGCGCTTGGGGGCACGAGTCCGAGTGCGCCGCTCGAAGCCGCCTCCTCTCCATCGTCGCCGCTCAGCCGCAATACCGCGCAGCCACGAAGCGAGCCTCGGGATGTTTTTTGAATTCGCGCGCAACAACGTTCTTCGCATGAGCGGTGAGTCCTCCCATGCCCCAGAACTTGATGAGCGGTTCGAAATCGCGCTGCGCAACACCGCGACGGCATGGCGGCAGGCAGTAGACTGCCGCCTTCGTCGTTTGGGTGTGAATCGGATGAGTTGGATGACGATCGCCGCCGCGGCGCAAGCTCGCTTACCTTTGTCTCAGTCAGCTCTGGCCGACACGCTCGCGGTCTCGCGCGCATCCATGGTGCATACGATCGATCGTTTGGCGAAGAACGGACTCGTGAAGCGGGAGTCATCGTCTTCCGACAGAAGGCTGAAGCGTATCGTGGTCACCGAAGCCGGCGCTCATCTCTACTCTCTGCTGAAGGACGAAGTGGCAGCCGTTCGAAGGAAAATGTTGGCGATTGTCGAACTGGAGAAGCTTGTTAATTTGACGGAAATGCTCGAGACACTGCAAGAACCATTGCGGCCATCGCCGGGTAGCGGCTTGTCTGCTGCATCCACGGCGACTCGGGAATCGCCTCTCGCATGATCGACAAACTATTCGTCAGGCCAAATACGACGGCCCTTCTTTTAATGGATTTCCAGAGAATGGTGGTCGATTCCTATGCCGTTGATAAGGAGGCGCTGTTGGATCGAGTCAAGCGCCTCGCCTTGGCAGTGCGCAATTCAGGCGCAATGATGATTCATGTGGTCGTCAGCTTTCAGCTGGGCTATCCGGAAGTAAGCGGGCAAAACTCTGTATTCAGCAATCTCAAAGCTGCCGGGCTTCTTGCTTTGGGCGACCCCGCGGTCGAGATCTACCCCGAACTTACTCCTCAACCCGGCGATGTCGTAGTGAGAAAGCAACGTGTGAGCGCTTTCACGGGAACCAATCTGGATATGATCCTGCGGTCCAATAACATCGATACGTTATTGCTCACGGGGATTCTCACGCAGGGCGTCGTGCTTTCGACCTTACGCCATGCGGCGGATATGGACTACCGCGCCGTTGTGGTCGCGGATGGCTGCTCGGACAAGGATCCTGAAGTGCAGCGCGTTTTGATGGAAAAGATTTTTCCATTGCAGGCGAGGGTTGCGACGGTTGAGGAAGTTATCGGCGCGCTACCGTGACCGGATTTTAATTGTCTTCCAGACCACGCATACAATAGAAAAGCGCCCGGCTTTGAAGAAATAGAGGCTGGCGTCAAAGCGACCGGCGCCAGCCTCAATGATCGTCCCACGGCAGCCCGTGTTCGGCGAGGCTACTTCGCCTCGGCCACCCATTTCAAAGTCGCCAGCCAGAGATCGTGTCCGCGGTGCATGAGCGTCTCATCACTCTTACGAAGGCCCGCCGCATCCTTTCCAACGCCCGCCTCATCCATGACGACATGGCACATGGCGCCGTGAGGCTCCAGATACCAGGAGTGATAGAAGCTCGGCTTGGCTCCCGGTGCGTAGCCGTACCATCCCAGGCGCCGGTTCAACACATACTCGTGCACTTTGCTTTCGATCGCCAAGCCGAACGTGGTCCACCGGAACACCGTGCCGTCACGGAGCACCGGATCCCCGCCCTGGATTTCGACATCCTTGGAGTTGGGGTACCAGGTCGGCCACCGGCTCGCTTCGATGATATGTGTCCAGACCTGCTCACAAGACGCATTGATGATCAGGTCATTGTGAGCGAACAGGTCGGCCTTCTCCGGCTCGAAGCCGGCAGGCCAATGGATGTCCGGAGATCGGTGGGCGAGATCGTCTTTCATTGACATGGTTTTGTATCCTTGCGAGTGATCAACGGCGTGGGAGGCCTCTGCGCCCGCACCAGCGAGCCCGAAGAGCAGCAGGGAGGCCGCGACAATGTGGTTCATGCGTGCTGTCTCTGGATGAGGGTTGTAATGGCCTGCTCGATGCTGGTGGAACCCTTGCGGGCGTGTGCGCCGCGGTCTGCAAAGTCGATCCAGCCCGCATTAAATCCCTCGATCATTTGTATGCGGGGGGTGGGATTCTTCATGCCTTGGCCACGGAAGATCAATTCCCACTGTTCACGCGGCACGACCTCGGCACGCACTGGTGTCCCTAACGCTTTGGCGAATGCTGCGGCCAGAGCATTCGGCGAAACCCGCTGCGGGCCCTCGAGCTCGACTACACGCTTGCCTTCCCAGCGCTCTTGCAGCACTGCTGCGGCGGCGCGACCGACGTCGTCGGCCGAGACCATCGGCACAGCACGGTCGAGCGGTTGAAGGTAACTCTGGATAAGCCCGCTCTTCGCTGAGTCGACGTCCCACGCGGCGTTTTCCATGAACCAGGCTGCACGCAGGAATGTCACCGGCATCGGAAGAGTCCCGAAGACATCCTCCATCCGGCCGAGCACGTTCAGCAGGTTCGGTTGCGGTGCGTCTGCACCGACAGTCGATAACGCCACCACTCTCGCGGGTTTCGCGCGTTCAAGAGCCGCGCGCAATGGGTTGATGAAGCTCATGGCTTCGGGAAAGCCCGGCTCAGGGTCGAACACTGGAGGCACCATCGCGAACACACCGGCCGTGCCGGCGAATGCCGCTGTGAGTGCCTCCGTATCCGATAGATCGGCAATAGCGATCTCGCAGCCCAACTGTGCCCAGGGGGCACCCCTGCTGCGATCCCTGACTACCGCCCGGACAGGCTGATCGGCGGAAAGTAGGCTGCGGGCGACCGCTGCCCCAACTTTTCCGGTAATACCGGTAACTGCAAACATATGCGCTCCTTTTTTCAGTGAATCGCCGCTGGCGACGTGGGAGCTACTATCCCACCGGCACATTCATGCTTAAATAGCGTTTATGTGAGTACAGTCGTGACAAACAGGCAGTAATCGATATGGCTTTCGACGGCAAATTGCTGTCCGGGGTGACGGTGCTAATAGCGGTGGTTGAGGCAGGGACCATCGCGAGAGCTGCCGAAGCACTCGGGCTATCCCCCTCCGGAGTGAGCCGCGCCCTTTCGCGCCTCGAGCAGCGCGTGGGCGCGCGGCTCCTGGCGCGAACCACTCGGTCGCTCTCACTGACGGATGAAGGCCGGCGCTTCTACGAGCAGGTCGGGCCGCACCTATCCGGCATCGAGGAGGCCGCCATCGAGGCTGCCGGTTCCGCCAGCAAAGTGCGGGGACGATTGCGCGTCAATATCGATCCATTCTTTTCCAGAATCGTTTTATCCCGGCATCTTGCTGCATTCCTGGCGCGCTACCCGGATCTTTCCGTCGAGCTGATCATGCGTGATTCCGTCGGCGATCTGGTCGCGGACGGCTTTGACCTGGCGTTGCGCTTCGGCGAGCCGCCGGTTGGATCGTTCGTGGCCCGAAGGCTGATCGAGACGCGGGTACTGACCGTGGCCTCGCCTTCGTACATCAAAGCTCATGGAAAGCCGCGGCATCCCAAAGAGATCGAAGAGCGCGACTGCATCGACTTCTACGACGCGGCCAACGCGCGGCCTTACGATTGGGAAATGAGACGCAAGAAGGAAGTCCTGCCGCTGCGGGTCAAGGCGCGCCTCCTGGTGTCGGACTCGGGAACGTTGCTCGGCGCCTGCGAGGCAGGCGCCGGCATCGCTCAGGTGCTGGAAATCGGCTGCGCGGAGCTTTTGCGCGGTGGCCGGCTGGTCGAGCTATTTCCAGAATGGTCGGACGAGCGGTTTCCCCTTTACGCGGTCTATCCCTCGCGGCTGCACCGTGCGGCAAAGGTACGGGCATTCATTGAGTTCTGTTTGGAGATCATGGGCGGGAATCAGAACGCAGTTCCGAGGAAGAGTCGGTGAATCTCACGGTTCTCATTGTGCCGCTGTCGAGCCGGACTTCTCGACTCGGCGCTCTGAGTTTACCTCCACCGGTATTAGCAATTCGTCGAGTCCGACTCGATGAAGCATATCTGTTCTCATGCGGTCGATGACGGTGAAAGCGACCTCCGCACCGTCCTGCGTCGGGTCGATGTGCACTCGAAAGGGACGCTTGCCGAACGGTATGTCGACGATCCTCACAATTGCATCTCCAACGGCTGCGGCATCGGCGTCGGGCGGAACGATCGCAGAGAACGCTTTCATGATCTTGGTAGCATAGTTGGCGTACGGGCCGGCTTCGTACTCAGCGACCCGGGCGTCGTCGGTCGGCCGGCCTGAATGCGCGAAATGATTTGTCCCACCGGTAAACGCTCCAGGGACGACAATGGATGTTTCAATGCCCCAGAGCGTGAGCTCGCGCGCGTAAATTACCGCCATCGCGTCCATTCCGGCCTTTGCGGCAAAGTAGGGGGCGAGATACGGTGGTGTGCCGCCGGCGGAGCTGCTGCTCGACACCCACACCAGCAACCCATTTCGTTGCTTGCGCAGCTGCGGCAGAACTGCGCGATTCACCCGCTGCGTGCTGAGCACGTTGATGTCGTAAAGCTCGCCAAGCTGTTCCGGGGTAAAGGCCTCAGCCGGACCAAAGACCATATGACCTGCGTTATGAACGACCACATCGATGGTTCCGTGTGTCGCGATGATGCTCGCTATGGCACCGTCTACAGACTCCTGCGACAGAACATCAAGCTCGATTGGGCGCAGGTCGACTTTGTTTTCCTTTGCGAACTTGCGCACATCCGCCGCCTGAGCCGCGTTACGGCCGGTGGTCTCGCGCATCGAGGCGTAAACAGTGTGCCCGGATCGGGCTAGGGCGTTGGCCGTCAAGCGGCCAAATCCGCTCGAAGCACCGGTGATGACGATGATCTTGTTCATAAGTGGGCTCCTCTCAGATAATTCCGCCGTTCGCTTGCAGAACCTGTCCGTTGATCCAAGCTCCATCGGGGCCGGCGAGGAACGACACGGCCCTGGCGATGTCATCGGGCTCCCCGAGTCGCTCAAGTGGGGCCATTTTCTTGAGCTCGTCGATCTGGATCTGCGACTTACCTTTGAGGAAGAGGTCGGTCGCGGTCGGCCCGGCTGCGATGGCGTTCACGGTGATATTGCGTCCTCGAAGCTCTTTCGACAGGATGTGGGTCATGGCTTCTACACCGGCCTTGGTGGCCGCATAGAGTGCATACGTCGGCGGATACCGCCCGACGACGCTGGATGAAAGGCTGATGATGCGTCCGCCGTTGCGTAGACGTTTGGCAGCTTCCCGCAGGCCGTTGAACACCCCCTTCAGGTTGATGGCGACCTGCCGATCAAACACCTCGTCCTCGGCGTCAGCGATCGTGGACAGCAACATGATTCCGGCGTTATTGATCAGGACGTCTACGCCGCCCGATATCGCGGCGGACTGATCGAACATGCGACGCATTGCCGCCGGGTCGCTGACGTCTGCTTGCACGCTGATCGCGCGATCCCCCATCTGCTTGATCTTGGCAACCAGGTTTTCGGCTTCTGCAGCATTACCTGCGTAGTTGACCACTACCGTGAAGCCATCTTTGGCGAGGCGCTGCGCAATCGCGGCACCGATGCCGCGTGAGCCGCCGGTAACGATGGCCGTCCTCGTGCTTTCGTTCGACATGATGAAGTTTCCTCAGTGATGATCGTGTAACCATCAAAGCGCTTTCCTCATCATTCGTCCAATGAATTGCCATGATATCTGGCATGCGGGACGTGCATATAAGGAACCTGGAACTCAATCTACCTGCGCGTGCGATCCCAACTCCTTGGCGACGGCTCGGACCTGGTTGCGAAACCATTCGTGGGCAGGGTCGGCGGTCAACCGTGCATGCCAAATCATTTCATACTTGAAGCCGACCAGTTCGCGCGGCGCTTTGACCACCCGAACGTCGGCGCTCTTTTTTAGTTTGCGAGCGAGTCGACTGGGCGTGGTGAGAATCATATTGCTTTGCGCCACGGCGAGAGCCGCCGGTAGAAAATAGGGCAAGACCAAGCCCACCTGCCTCTTGAGTCCCAGAACCGCGAGCGGATGGTCCACGGGTGTTTGTTGTCCGGAAAGGACATCCACCACCACGTGGGGATACTTGAGATACTGATGAAGAGTGAACCGTCGCGCCCGGACGGGGTGGCTGGCTGCGACGACACAGGCGAAAACATCCGCGAACAAGACCTCGGAATGGAGACTTGACGGTGCACTGGCCACGTCCAGGACCAGATCGAGCCGGCCTGCTTCGACATCTTCAAATCGTGCGTCACTCCACGGGACGACTTCCAGCCGTGATTTTGGAGCCGCACCGGCGACGCGATGCACCAGGCCCGGTAGCAGGACGACGCAGGCGTGGTCGGTCATCGTGATGCGATAACGCTCTTCGCTCAGAGCGGGGTCGAACTGTTCCCCCTTTAGCAGCAACTCGAGCCTCGGCAAGAGGCTCTCCAGATCCCTGAGGAGGCGTTCACCGCGTGCGGTGCGCTCGTATTCACGACCTACGCGAATGAGAAGCTCATCGCCGAACATCTCGCGTAGACGCTCAAGAGCGCGGCTCATCGCAGGCTGGCTCAGGAAGCAACGCCGGGCGGCGCGCGTGACGTGTTTTTCTTCCAAGAGCGCGAACAGCGTGTGGAGGAGATTGAGATCGGCTCGACTGATATGCGCGTAGGGCATGTAAAGCATTATAACAATGCATTAGACAGATAGCTGACGAGGCGCGCATCCTTCCGCCGTCGAAGATTCCGCTGGCAGGTGACGATGGCTTTCAACCTCAAGGTCAATGGGACAGCGCACAGCGTAGATGTCGACGCAGATACCCCGTTGCTGTGGGTGTTGCGTGACGTGCTCGGTATGACCGGTACCAAGTTCGGTTGCGGAATGGCGCTGTGTGGCGCGTGCACGGTGCATGTCGACGGCACGCCCCTGCGATCGTGCATCACCCCGATCAAGAACGTGGGGAACGGCGCCGTCACGACCATCGAGGCGATCGACACCACCTCGCAGGGCAGGGCGCTGCAGCAGGCATGGCTCGATCTCGATGTGGTGCAATGCGGATACTGCCAATCTGGCCAGATCATGTCGGCGGCCGCGCTGCTAAAGGCCACCGCGAAACCGAGCGATGCCGATATCGACGCCGCCATGTCCGGCAACGTCTGCCGGTGCGGAACCTATCAGCGCATCCGCGCGGCGATTCACCGAGCCGCGGGTTCGTCGAGCGAGAACAGACGATGAGCGAGAGCGCACCAGGTTCACGCTTCGATCGGCGCGAGTTTCTGAAGGTCGGAGCCGGCGTCGGCGGCCTGATGCTCAGTGTGGCAATTCCGTCGCTGTTGAGGCCGGCGTCGGTATCGACTGCGCAGCAAACTTCGAGCTTCGCTCCGAACGCTTTCATTCGTATAGACCACGCAGGTGCAGTAACGCTGGTGATGCCCATGGTGGAGATGGGCCAGGGCATTTATACGGCGCTCACTATGCTGATCGCGGAGGAGTTGGAGGTCGACCTCGGGCAAGTCCGACTGGAGCACGCACCGCCCAACGACGCGCTCTATGCCAATGCGATCCTGCATGTTCAGACGACCGGCCTCTCTTCCTCGGTTCGGGCGTTCTGGACGCCGCTGCGCCAGGCCGGCGCAGTTGCGCGCACGCTTATCGTGTCGGCGGCAGCCAAGAAATGGGGAGTCGATCCTGGGACGTGTCGGGCACGGCGCGGCGTCGTGTACGACGGCGCTGCGACTCGCCAACTGCGCTACGGGGAGCTGGTCGATGCGGCTGCTGCGTTGCCGATTCCCGCGCCGGACAGCGTGGCACTGAAACAGCCGAAGGACGTCACTCTGATCGGCACGCCGGTCAAGCGCTTGGATTCAGCCGACAAGGTCAACGGTAAGGCGCAATTTGGCATCGACGCCAAGATACCGGGAATGAAGGTCGCCGCGATCGCCATTTCGCCGGCTTTCGGCGGCAGTGTGAGATCGGTAAATGAGGCGGCGGCGCTGGCAGTCAGCGGCGTGCGCCAGGTCGTCCGGATCGAGGATGCGGTTGCCGTGGTCGCAGACCACACCTGGGCCGCCAAGAAGGGGCTCAAGGCCGCCGCGGTCGAGTGGGATGACGGTCCGAACGCGGCCCTCGGCAGTGCTGACATCCTTCGCCAGCTCCAAGAGCAATCCACGCGACCGGGCGCCGTGGCCCGCAATCAAGGCGACGCCCAAAAGGCGCTCGCGGGCGCAGCGCAACGCTTCGATGCGGTCTATCAGCTGCCCTTTCTCGCCCATGCCGCGATGGAGCCGATGAACTGCACCGTCCATCTGCAAAAGGATCGCTGCGACCTCTGGGTGGGAACGCAGGCACCGACACTGACCCAGGCAGTGGTTGCCGAGCTTCTAGGCCTGCCGAAGGACGCAATCAAGGTTCACAACCATCTGCTCGGCGGCGGCTTTGGCCGTCGACTCGATGCCGACGGCACGCTTCTCGCCGTGAGAATTGCGCAACACGTGAGTGGACCGGTGAAGGTCATCTGGAGCCGCGAAGAGGACATCCAGCACGACATGTACCGGCCCGCGTACTACGATCGACTGTCGGCCGGGCTCGACGCAAACGGTAAACCCGTGGCTTGGATCCACCGCGTCGCGGGTTCCTCGGTGCTGGCCCGCTACGCACCGCCACTTTTCAAAAATGGTCTTGACATGGATGCGGTCGAGGCCGCAGCGGAGCCTCCTTACGAATTTCCCAACATTCACGTGGACTACGTGCGCGTCGAGCCGCCCGGAATCCCCACGGCTTTCTGGCGCGGTGTCGGCCCGGTGAAGAACGTCTTCGTCGTTGAAAGCCTCATTGATGATCTGGCGGCGGCGGCGAAGCAGGATCCCGTTGTTTATCGCAGGTCGCTGCTCAGCCACAATCCGCGCGCCCTCGGAGTGCTGAACCTCGCCGCGGAAAAGGCGGGCTGGGGTCAGCCACTGCCGCCGCGGCGCGGTCGCGGGGTGTCGCTTCAGGCCGTCTTCGGGGGCTACATGTCGCAGGTGGCGGAGGTGGAGGTCGCGCCGGACGGCGCGCTCAAGGTTCACCGCATTGTCTGTGCCGCCGACTGCGGCATCGTGGTCAATCCAAACACGATCGCGGCACAGGTGGAGGGCGGGGCGCTCTTCGGTCTCACGGCGGCGCTGTACGGCGCGATTACGCTCAAGCGCGGACGCGTGGAGCAAAGCAATTTTCACGACTACCGGCCGATGCGAATGAATGAAGTTCCGGTGGTGGAGACGCACATCGTCAAGAGCGCGGAGGCGCCTGGTGGGTTCGGCGAAGCGCCCTGTTCTTGTGTGGCCCCAGCGATAACCAATGCGATCTTCGCCGTGACGGGCAAGCGCATCCGCACCCTGCCGATCGATACCAGCCAGCTGCGATCCTGAGAGATGGACATTGACAGGTTGAAGAATCCGACAGTAAGAGCCGCGATCGAGGCGCTGCAGAAGGGCGATAAGCAGGCGTGGGCCGCGCTATTTGAGCCGGACGCGACGTTGTATGACGACGGTAACCCGCGCAGCCTCAAGAAATTTACTCAAGAAGCCCTCGGTCACGATCGCTTCAGATCCATCGATCTCGTCGAAAACCAGGGGCTCGATCTGACCGGAGGTTTTCACTCCGACCAGTGGGGTGACTTCCGGACCTATTTCAGATTCCAGCTCAGCTCGACTGGAAAGATCAAGCGACTGGATATCGGCCAAGCCGAATAGGTGCGCGGCTCGCCCTAGGAATTTGCCGCGTCTTTACAACGCAGCTCGCGCCGAATGATCTTTCCGGTCGCAGTCATCGGCAGTGACGCAACGAATTCTATTCGACGTGGATATTCGTGTGCCGACAGGCGGGACTTCACGTAGTTTTGCAGCTCGATCACCAGCATCTCGTTGGCGTCGATGCCGTCATGCAGGACGATGCAGGCCTTGACGATTTCCGTTCGCAATTCATCCGGTACGCCAATTACCGCCGCGAGCCGCACGGCGGGGTGGCCGAGCAGGCAATCCTCGACTTCTCCCGGCCCGATGCGGTAGCCGCCACTCGTGATGACGTCATCGTCGCGACCGATGAATCGAATGTAGCCTTGGTCGTCGTGCTCCCCCAGATCGCCGGTCAACAGCCAGTTACCCACGAACTTGGCCGCGGTTGCTGCTTCGTTGTTCCAATACCGCAGGAACATGACCGGGTCGGGTCGTTCGACGGCAATGTTGCCGGCGACGCCTGCAGGCATTTCGCAGCCGGCTGCATCGACGATGGCGACACGGTGTCCCGGGACGGCCTTGCCGATTCGTCCCGGATGCGCGGTCTTGATTCGCCCGCAAGAAGAGATGACCATGTTGCATTCCGTCTGACCATAAAATTCATTGATGGTCAGCCCGAATGTCTTGCGCCCCCAATCGAGCAACTCCCGGCCGAGGGATTCTCCGCCGCTGGCAATGCTTCGCATGTCGAGGCGCCAACGCGCTCGCGGATTGGCCACGGTGCGCATCATTTTCAACGCCGTCGGCGGTAGGAACGCATTGCGTACACCAAGATCGTCGATCAATTGAAACGCGGCTTCAGGGTCGAATTTGGCGAATCGATGCGAAACGACGGTGAGGCCGTGATGCCACGCCGGCATCAACACATCGTAGAGGCCGCCAATCCACGCCCAGTCCGCCGGCGTCCAAAAGCGGTCGCCGCTTTGCGGCGCAAAATCGTGTGAAAGCTCAACTCCCGGAAGGTGACCCAGTAAGACTCGGTGCGCGTGCAATGCGCCTTTCGGGGAGCCGGTCGTGCCGGACGTGTAAATGATCAGCGCAGGATCATCGGCATTGGTGATGACGGGCTCGAATTGTGCGCTCTGGCAAGATAGACCCTGATGAAAGTCAACAGCGTTCGCACGAACGCCATCGATCGTGTAGATGATTTTCAGTTCGGGCAGCCGACCCTGGATTGACTTGAGTTTCGCCGCTCCCGCAAGATCCGTGATGACCGCTCTCGCGCCGCTGTCGGCGAGCCGATATTCAAGAGCCTCAATTCCGAACAAACTAAATAGCGGTACGGCGATCGCGCCGATTTTATAGATCGCCACGTGGGCGATCGCCGTCTCGGGCGTCTGGGGCAAGAGAACCGCAATGCGATCGCCCCGACGAAGACCGGCGCTCAACATCAGGTTTGCCGTTTGATTGGAGAGCCGGCGGATTTCGGCAAAGGTGTACTCGATGCACTCGCCGACCGGCGGCTTGTGTATCAAAGCGACGCGGGCAGGCTGATGGCTCCATTTATCACAGACGTCTACGCCGATGTTATAGCGCTGCGGCAGATTCCATCTGAAAGCCGCGGCAATCTGCTCGAGGTCCATCGGGGTCGCTGATCGAATAGCGGGCAGCGAGCTTCCTTTAGTCAGCGCTGCACGCAAAATTCGCAGCGTCAGTGACGGCGCCGGATCCCTTGTACTTCGCGACTTGGGGAAACAGACACAAGGGGCGAGTCATTGCCACGCCCTTCGCTTTGTCATCCGAGACGAATTTCGTCGCCACGATCCGGGTCGGCGCCACGTCCTTTTCCACCCATTGCTCGAGCGCGACCACCATGTCGTGCTCCGCGTCCCCGACACCACCCGCTTGCCCGAATTGATTGGGACCTGGACCGCCACCGCAGTGGCCTACGCCCGGCGCCAGGAAAAGCCGATAAAACTCTTGCGTGCGCGCGAGCGCTGCCGGATCGGATTTCTGCCCCTGGGCCGCCACGACGGCTTGATAGAACTTCACCGAACTCAGCGGCGTGACGATCGAATCCACCATGCCGGCATATTGAATCAACTTCCCGTGGCGCGCCTTGAACTTCGTGAAGTGCACGTCCCCGGCATTCATGATGGGTCCGATGATCCTCTCGGCATCAGCCCGTCCCTTCTCGATGTCAAAGCCGTGGAAGGTCCATTTCTTGTCCTGGTAAACGAAATTTCTGTAGAAATTGGCGCCGTACATGCTCATCTGCGCTTCCGTTTCTGCGGCTTCAAAATTGTTGGCGCTGATGGTATCGCCCCACCCTGGGTTCTCGCCGCCATAGGCCTGGCCCGCGTAGGTCGGCTTCCCGGAGCGATCCTTGGGTCCTTGGTGGATGGACTGATAGGTTCGCAGCTTTGCGGGCGTGAGCCCGATCGAGGCGGGCGCCACTTCGCATCGCAGCGGATCGCTGATAAACCCAGACTTCGCACTGCCGGTATCGCAAGCCGCAGAGACGGCGGTGCCGATCTTGGCCAGGTCTTCCGGTGAAAGATAGCTCTCTCGATTCGCCAAGTTGAGGTTTTCGGTCCACATGAAACTTGAAAAAAGATCCGTCCATTGGTTCGCGGCAGCGCCGCTGACGATACCGTCAAAGTCCTCGGGATAACGCTGCGCTTCCATGAACCCTTCCTGACCGCCCTTTGAACATCCCACGAAGTAGGAATGTGCCGCCGGGCGACCGTAGAACGCGGCGGTTATGGCCTTGGCCGCTACCGCGGTGAGATGGACCGCGCGATGGCCATGGTCGATGATTTTTTCCGGATGGCCGAAGGCCCAATCCGCGCTCGTAGGACCAATCGCGGGCGCGTCATGGCCATCGTCGGTCGAAGCGACTACGGAACCGCCGAGTAGAGGGTTGAGCATGGAGTCATAGCGAATAGATCCGGCGAAGCCGCCATTGCCGACCGATTCGTAGCGGCCGCTCCAGCCGGAGACGGGAAGCCATACTTCGAACTTGATATCCGAATCTTTAGTCGGCCGGATGTTCCCGCCAACCCGGCAAAAGGCCACCGGAACCGGCGTCGACCGCATGAACGCACTGGCCCAGGAGGGAACGGGCGGGGTGAAAGCCCCGGCTGCAACGGATTGGGCCAGCGTGATCGTGGTGTTCGGCAGCGCGACCCGCGCCAGATCTTCACAACTCGCCGCGGCGGCGCGCAACGCGCCGCACGTCAGCAAGGCGGCTGGAATCAATGGCAGTAGAAACCTCAGATTAGAACCAGTCATTTTCAATTTCCCCATTTCGCAACGAATGTGTCCGCGCCCTTCAGTCTACAAGAACCCGCCTCGTCGAATTGCTGGTTGTGCTAGTGCCTCGAGGTGAGGGTGATACCGATGGTACGTGGCCTGAAGGTGCGATCCACGTAGATCGTATCGATGTTGGACCCGGTCTGATTGCGGCTTAAGACGGGATGAGAATCGAACACGTTTTTGGCGAAGAGGGAAAGATCGATGCCGTTGGCGAATCGGACGCCCAGCCGCAGGGCAAGTAGATTCGTCTGTGGCATCGCGACCAACCCGGCTGAATAGGTCTCATTGCCGGGATCTTCTGACGGCGTCGGGGTTGTCTGCCGGCTCGCGAATTGATCATCGGCGCGCACATAGCCATTGTGTCCCCAAGCGACGAAGTCATATTGCGCATTCATCGCAACTGTCCAGGGGTTGACGCCCAGGGAATTTCCGGCGCGTACCAGCACCGGGCGAATTCCGGTCGCCGGATCGGGCGGGGACAGGATCGATTCATCGAAGACCGCATGGTTGTAGCCTATGCTAAGGCCGGTGGTCAGGTGATCGGTAGCGAGGAACTCGCCCTGAAAATCAAAACCCCTGCTGGTTGCCTTGCCTAAGTTGGCCACGAAGTCCAAACCGCAACCCGTGCCGAGAATGACCTGCTGTTGAATGCCGCTCCACTTCACGTCGAAGATGCTGGATTCCAACCGCAGACGCCCACCCATCAAACGGTTCTTGGAACCCACCTCGTAGCTCCAAACGGAATCCGATTTATAAGAATCCGGCGCGGAAGTATAACCGAGCGAGGCAAGATCCGCGTCGCAGCGCGCCGGAATCGCGGGATTCGCCCCGCCCGTGCGGAAACCCTTGGCCGCCGTGGCATACACCAAGTTGTCGGGATTGATCTGGTAGGAAACACCATACTTCGGTATCACCGGCGTCTCGGACTCATTCCCAGGGACCACGGTAAGACCGCCATTAAAGGGGCCGTCGCTCCGAGTGACGAAACTGAATGTCGATCGTTGTACTCGGACGCCCGCCGTTACCGTCAACCCGCCAACGACTTTGAAGCTGGCCTCGCCGAAGCCGGCGATCTGCTTGTCGAAGGAATTGATGATGGATCGATAGCTGTAGATCCCGTCGGCGAGCCCCATCCCGAAAATCTGCTGGGTCGTTCCTCCGAGCGCAATCTGAACCAGCTGGTCAAAAGCCGCCGGCGTGTCGGGAACGTATTGATTCGATGACTGATGCTCGCTCTGGTAGAACGCGCCCGCCAACCACGTGAAACGCGAGTCGAGATTGTTCGACTGAATGCGCACCTCCTGGGTGAAGGCCTTCTGCGAGGTCACAAATAGATCCTGGCTTCGATAATCCGGATCTCCCGGGACCGGGTGCGTGGGGCTGATTGCGATCCCCAAATCGTTGGGAATCAATGCCGACAAGTCCCGATTATTTTCATTGTCTTGCTCGTAGTACGAGGTGTTGGAGGTGATGGTGAAATAGTCGGTCGCGTAGTTGATGTTGAGCGCGGGCAGGTAGCTGACCGCCTTGAAGGGAGCCGTGACCGGTGCGCCATTGTTGAACTGGTGCTCGCTGGGGTTCGACAAGTACTCCCAGTACGTCTGCGAATCGTTGATATAGATATCCTGGTAGTAAAACGATGGCGTGATGAGCAGGTGGTCGATGGGCTGAATGGCGAACGCCAGCCGCGCGTTGTAAGAGTTCTGCCAATCGTCGTCCTTCGCGATCAATGCCCCGCCAAATCGCTCGACGCGATTGGTATAGCCGCCGTCCCGCCGATAGGACGCGCTGGCGCGAAATCCAAGCGTATTTTCGGCGATGGGACCGCCCGCCGCAACGCCCGCTTCGAAACTGGGATCGCCATGCTCGGTGAAGCCGATCTCGCTGCGGACATAGTCGCTGAATTGAGTGAGACTCGGCTGCGGCGTGATGAACCGAACAGTGCCGCCCTCGGATCCCGCCCCGAACAAAGTTCCCTGCGGTCCGCGCAAGATCTCGACGCGCTCCAGATCGAACACGTTTGGAAATACGGTGGTGCTGGAGAATCCGATGACCCGGGATTGGACCGGCGTATCGTCGATATAGACGCCGGTCGTCGAGGCTCCGCTATTTGAACTGATACCGCGGATTGCGATCTCGGTGCTGCCGGCATTGCCTCGGGTAAAGG
>DATHFB010000235.1:0-8811 GCA_035318305.1 Steroidobacteraceae bacterium
ATTCGCGAGGCGTCCATCAGCATGCGCCCGGCCCAGCGGTACACGTTGTTTTCCTTGACCGTTCGGCGCATCAAACTCATGCGGCTGCGCCGTTCGTCGCGGCCCATGCGCATCGCGATCTCCATGGCATTTGCCGTTTCGCTGACGTCGAAGGGATTGATCAGCACCGCCTCCTGCAACTCTCGAGACGCGCCTGCAAAGGTACTCAAGATCAGCACCCCGTCCTCATCATCGCGTGCCGCCACGAACTCCTTGGCGACCAGGTTCATGCCATCATGCAAACTATTGACCAGGCAGAAATCCGCGGCTCGATACAACTCGAAAACCCGCAAGGGTTCTTGATGCTCGTCGATCAACACAATGGGACGCCAGTCGCCTTGCGCAAACTTGCTGTTGATTCGCTCCACTTCACCGTAGGTATGCTGCTGCAGCGCTTGATAGGCCGGCAGTTGGCCGCGTGACGGGGCGGCGATCTGCAGCAAACAGATGCGCCCGCGGTTGCGCGGGTCATTGTCGAGCAACACTTCCAGCGCCTGAAAGCGCTCGATGATGCCCTTCGTGAAATCCCACCGCTCAACCCCCAGCCCGATCATGACGTCGGCGCCGATTCGATGCCGTTCGCGCACCGCCGCCCGGCATGCCGCGATGCCCGGCAGACGCGCCAGCCAGCGTGGCGGCCATTCGATGGAGATGGGATAGGGAGCGACCCGGCATACATGGCCCTGCAGCGTCACGGTCATGTGCTCGCGGTCGATCTGGCATTCGATAAATCGGTCCACGGTGTCGAGAAAGTTCTGGCAGTGGTAGCGGGTGTGAAAGCCCAGTATGTCGGCCGATAGCATGTGCATCAGCATCTCGCGCTTCCAAGGACACACGCCGAACGTCTCGGCGTTGGGCCAGGGGATATGCCAAAACAGAGCGACCGTTGCTTTTGGAATTTTTTTGCGGATGAGTTGCGGCAGCAACGCAAAATGGAAATCCTGGATCAGGATTACCGGGCTCTCCGTGCCTGATTCTTCGGCCACCACGCCTGCAAATTTGGCGTTGACCTCCTCATAGGCGCGCCAATCGCTGGCGCGAAATGCAGGCCGCACGTATGCCAGGTGGCACAGAGGCCACAGTCCCTCGTTGGAGAATCCGTAGTAATAGCCCTGCTCCTGCTCCGGGGTCAGCCACACACGGCGCAGCGTATAGCTGGGATCATCGGGCGGCACCCGTATCCGGTCATAGCGATCCACGGTCTCGCGGTCTGCGGAACCTGCGCCATGCGCCACCCACACGCCGGAACAGGCGCGCATGATCGGTTCCAGCGCCGTCACCATGCCGCTGGCGGGGACTTGCCAGAAGGGCTGATGCTTGGCATCGAAGTTGTGAATGTAGGGCTCGCGGTTCGAGACGATGATTACCTGAGCGGAATTCAGGTGATCGCGCACCACCTGCTGCAGCGCCTGCGGCGTCCAGTTCTCGCGAAAATCGATTTCCAGGCGCTGCTTCTCCTCCTCCTCGGCCAACACCTCCCGCACCTGCGAGAGTATGGGCAATGATTCGCGCGGCGATTGCGCATTTCCAAAAAAACGCCTGCCGCGAATGTCTCCGACCAAGACTTGCGCCCAGCGGCGAATCTGCAGCCAGGCGACCATGACGATCAACAACGCCAGCAGCAATATCGATATGCCGACGAACACCAGGACAAAGTCTCTCGCGGTGCGCTGACGGCGATCGACGAAACTCAAGTCGTGAATCATGAGCACGCGAAAGGGCTTGGGCTGGGCGCCATCGAAATCGAAGCGGGAAATCTGCACGGACCCTGAGGGCAATTGCATGATGCGCGAACCGGCGGGAATCGACCCGCCCTCCGAATCGCAGGAAATGGTGGCCGGAGTGCGTTCGGACTTGAAAATGGTCGCGCCGCTCGGCCGGCACACCAAGATGGCGAGCAGGCGTTCGTCCGTGGCGATCTTTGCGAGATACGCACGCAACCGCGCCTCGCTGCCGTTTTCGACCAGATCCGTGATCGGTTCCTCCATGGAATGCATCACGAGTTGCGCGCGCAATTCAACGTCTGAACGAAACCACTCCGCCAGCAGTCGCTGGATGTACGGCAGTCCGAAGTACGCCACCACGCATGAAGCAAGTGCGACCGGCAAGACGAATCGCAACATGAGCGAGCGAAACATCGACTCTCCGTGTATTCAAATAAAACCCCGTCGCGCTAAATACAAAATACAGAACTTTGACTGCACAGTCTCGAATTTTAAGCAACGAATTTCGTGTAAAACTTACACTTCAAATAAATGCGCGCGGGCCATTGGCACCAGCCGCGGCGTAGGCTATGTTTTTGCCGCATGAAACAAACACCGCCGCCGCCCGCACTCGACTGGTGTTTGTTCTTGGATGTCGACGGAACGCTGGTTGAGCTGACCGATACGCCTTCACAAACGTCCGCGGACCCGGAAATAAAAGCGCTTTTGCGCGAAGTTGCGGAGCGGCTTGGCGGCGCCGTCGCCTTGGTGAGCGGGCGAAAAATTGAAACGTTGGACGAATTGTTTGCGCCGTTGAAGCTGCCTGCGGCGGGATTGCACGGTGTCGAGCGGCGCAAAGCCGGGGGCGCCGTTCAGGGTGCGAGCTTCGTCGATGCGCAACTCGATCGCGCCCGCGCTGCGATAAAAGCTCTGGTTGACGCCCATCCGGGAACGCTGTTCGAGGACAAGGAACGCACCATCGCCGTCCATTTTCGGATGGCGCCGCAACTCGAAGAAATCATGCGTCGTGCGATGATCGAGATCGCCAAGCCGCTCGGCACCAACTACCATATTCAAAGCGGAAAAATGCTGTTCGAAATCAAACCGCGGGGATTCAGCAAGGCCACTGCCATCAAGGCGTTCATGAAGGAGTCCCCCTTCAGCGGCCGGCGGCCGGTGTTCGTCGGCGACGACCTGACCGACCAGGACGGTTTTGCCATAGTCGAAGCGCAAGGCGGCATCTCGATCGGCGTCGGCGATCGCGTCCGCGGTCAATTCTACCTGGAGAGTGTTGCGGCAGTCCGCAACTGGCTCGGGGGAATCGCGGCCTTGCACGATTCGCACCGGGCATGAGCAGGTTGATCTTGGTGCGGCACGGGGAGAGCTCGGGCAATCTCGAGCGCATCTACGCGACTTCACCGCATGATCAGCCGCTCACCGAGTTGGGTTACCGCCAAGCGCACGAGGCCGCCAAGCGAATCTCGCAACTGTTCCGCCCCGAACTCGTGGTGACCAGTGCCTATCTGCGCGCCAGCGAGACTGCGCGCATCATTGCCGGCGCGCTGGGGCTGCCGCTGGAAATCGAGCCGAATCTGCACGAGCGTGAAATCGGCGCGCATCGCGGCAGACCTTACGATTCATTCCTGGCAGAGCCGGATTACGATCCGCAGCGTCCCTGGGCGTGGAAACCGGAAGGCGGAGAAAGCTACGAAGACGTTCAAGCCCGCGTCGGTCCGATCTTGGATCGATTGGCGGCTGCGCATACCCGTAAGGATGTGGTTGTCGTGAGTCATGGCGGCGTCATGACGACATTGTGGGCCTACGTCGCGGGCACCTGGAAGGATGCCTATGCGGCGCCCAATTGCGGCATGGTATTGATCGAGCACGGACCGCAAGGGTACTCGAAGCCCCAAGTCATCGACGCCGCTGAGAGTGCTCGAGACGCGGGCGGTTGAGCCGCTAACCCGCCGCCTGTTCGGCTGACGCCCGCGTGTCGTCCAGCAACCTACGGGCGGATCTGGCCGCTGCCCCGCACGACATATTTGTAGCTGGTCAATTGCTCCACGCCGACCGGACCGCGCGCGTGAAACTTGTCCGTGCTGATGCCGATCTCGGCACCCATGCCAAACTCGGCGCCATCGGCAAACTGCGTGGACGCATTGTGAAGCACGATGGCGCTATCGACCTGAGCCAGAAATTGCTCCGCCGCGGCCGAGTCATCCGTGACGATGCATTCGGTATGTTGCGAACCGTACTGCGCGATGTGCGCGATGGCGGCAGAGACGTCATCGACGACGCGCACCGCGATGATGGCGTCAAGATATTCCGAATACCAATCCGTCTCGTTCGCGGGTTTCACTCGCGCATCCACACCGGCCGTGACTTCATCGCCGCGCACTTCGCAGCCGGCGTCAAGCAGACTCTTCACCAGGGGCGCCAAGTGCGTCGGCGCGCAGGCACGATCGATGAGCAGGGTTTCCGCCGACCCGCAAACGCCGGTGCGGCGCATTTTGGCATTCACGACGATGCGCTTGGCCATCTCGAGATTTGCGCTGCGGTCGATATAGACGTGGCACACGCCCTCGAGGTGTCCGATCACCGGCACCCGCGCCTCCTTTTGTACGCGTGAAATCAAGCTTTTGCCGCCGCGCGGTACGATGACATCGATGTTGTCCGCCATGTCGGCCAGCATGTGCCCGACTGCCGCGCGATCAGTGGTCGGCACCAACTGAATGCAGGTTGCCGGCAAGCCCGCGCTGCCAAGCCCCTCCCGCAGGCAGGCGTGGATTGCGGCGCTGGATCGCGCGCTCTCGGAACCGCCCCGCAGGATCACGGCGTTGCCGGATTTTAGACACAGCGCGCCGGCATCGGCGGTGACATTGGGCCGGCTTTCATAAATGATGCCGATGACGCCCAGGGGTACGCAAACCCGCTGAATCAGCATGCCATTTGGCCGCGACCACTCGGCCAAACGCACGCCGATGGGATCGCGAGCCGCGGCGATGCTCTCGAGCCCGCAGGCCATCGCGTCGATGCGCGTTTCGTCCAATTGAAGGCGATCGAGCAGTGCCCCCGACAATCCGGAACCTGCCTCGCGTACATCGCCTTCGTTGGCCGCCAGTATTGTCGAACGAGTGCTGCGCAGCGCAGCGGCTGCGGCGAGCAAGGCACGATTTTTTTGAGACGTTGAGGCGAACGCCAGCAGCTGCGCCGCGGCGCGCGCGGCCCGGCCGATGCCCTGCATCAGATCGGCAACGCTGTTCACAGGATTCTCAGCAACACCAAGTCATCGCGGTGCACTATTTCGTCGCGCCCGCGAAATCCGAGCACTTTTTCAATGTCCGCGGACTTGCGTCCGATGATGCGCGCCGCATCGACATCCGAATATGCGCAGATTCCCCGTCCGATCTCGGCGCCGTCGGGTCCGATGATACTGACGGTATCGCCGCGCTCGAAACGCCCGACCGCCCGGGTAACGCCGGCGGGCAGCAGGCTTTTTCCGCTCATCAATGCACGCACGGCGCCGTCGTCGACGGAGATGGCACCTGCCGGCTTCAGGGTACCGGCAATCCATTGCTTGCGCGTCGCCAGCGGCGTTGAGGAAGGCACAAACCACGTGCAGCGCGCACCTTCCTCGAGGCGCTGCAAGGGGTGCTCGACAGCCCCCAAGGCGATGCATAAGTGACAGCCCGCCGCGATCGCTATTTTGGCCGCCGCAATTTTCGTCTGCATGCCGCCGGAGCCCATATCGCTGCCCGTGCCGCCGGCCATCGCCTCGATGGCCGGCGTGATTTCCAATACCCGGGCGATGAACTGCGCGTCCGGGTCCTCGCTGGGGTTCGCGGTATATAAGCCGTCGATGTCGGATAGCAGCACCAGGCAGTCGGCGCCGATCATCTGCGCCACCCGAGCCGCCAGACGGTCGTTATCGCCGTAGCGGATCTCGGCCGTGGCCACGGTATCGTTCTCATTGATGACGGGCACCGCGCCGAGCGCCAACAGCGTGTTGAGCGTACCGCGGGCGTTCAGGTAGCGGCGGCGCTGCTCCGTATCCCCCAAGGTCAACAGGATTTGCGCCACGGTGATTTCGTGCACCTCCAACAGTTCTTTGTACGCGTGAGCCAGTCGAATTTGCCCCACGGCCGCCGCCGCCTGGCTTTCCTCGAGTTTGAGCTTGGCCGTGCCCAAATTCAGGTGCCGTCTCCCCAGCGCAATGGCACCTGAGGACACCAAGATGACTTCTTGGCCGCGCTTGCGGCAGACAGCCACATCCGCCGCCAAGCTCTCGAGCCAGGATCGATTGAGGCGCCCCTTGTCGCTGTCCACCAACAGGGTTGAGCCGACTTTGACGACGATGCGCTTGGCATCGGTCAGGCGACGAGAGGCGAGTTTGCGGTCTGCAATGGTCATGAGATCACGATATTGCCATTTACTTAGCTGAGGGGCCTCACCTAATATCCGCAAGGCTGATTCCAGCGCACCAGTTTCAAAGAAGGATGAACCGTGGGTAGAGAGTACGAACCGACCGTCGGGCAGTGGTATGACGACTTGGAAAACGAGGAGACCTTCCAGGTTCTCAAAGTTGATGAGGACAAGGAAACCGTTGAGATTCAACACCTCGACGGCGATACCGAAGAGCTGGATGTCGACGAATGGGCGGAGCTGGATCTGGAATTGACCGAGGAGCCTGAAGGCTGGTCAGGCTCAAAGGCGGAAAAAGACGCCGAAGACGAGGAAGACGACGAAGACTGGGACGAGGATGAAGACGATGACGATGACGACGACGATCTAGACGAGGATGAGGAGGACCGCGAGGAGTACTAAACGCGTTCCAACCAGCCATGCAGGTCCGGCGCCTCGCCCTGTTGTACCGCGACTAATTTAGCGCGCAGCGCCTGGGTGATCGGACCCACTTGGCCGCCCGCAACTTTGTGTTCGATGCCCGCATAAATCAGCGTGCCCACGCCGGTGAGCACGGCGGCGGTGCCTGACAGGGCCGCTTCGCCCGTGCGCACCCAGTCGAGCATCTCGAGGACGTCGAATTTGCGCTCCGACACGGCGTACCCCATATCGCGTCCCAGCGTCAGCAGGGAGTCGCGAGTGACGCCGTGCAGAAATGTGGAGTCCAGGCTGCGCGTGAGCAGCTCACCCTCGCGGATCAATATGAAATTCGCGGCTCCGGTCTCTTGCACCTGGCCGTCCGGGCAGAACAGCACTTGATCGGCCTGATATGCCGCGCGCGCGTTCATGATCGGCGCGAGCGCCGCGGCATAATTGCCGCCGGTTTTCACCGAGCCCATGTGCTGCGCCGAACGCGTGTTCTGATCATCGACGAGGATTCGCAGCGGTTTCGCGCCGCCCGCAAAGTAATCCCACACCGGACTCGCGAGCACGACCAGCATCGCCTCGGTGGCCGGTGTCGTTGCCGCGCCGATATTTGCCGTCGTGCCAAAAATAATCGGACGCAGGTACAGCGCGCCCGGCGCTTCCGGCACGGCGTCGCGGCAGCGCTTGATCACCGCCCGCACCATGTCGGCCACCTGAGCCGCATCGGGCTCAGGCAGAACCAGCTGGCGCGTGCTCTGCTGCAGTCGTTGAATGTGCCGATCCATGCGAAATATGTGCACGGATCCGTCGGCGCGGCGAAACGCTTTGAACCCTTCGAAACAGGTGCTGGCGTAATGCAGCATGTGCGCAGCGGGACTGATTTCGATCGGTCCGACAGGCTTGATTTCGCTCGGACTCCACTTGCCGTCGCGATGGGTGGCCACCGCCATGTGCGAGGTGAGCAAGGTGCCGAACGCGGGTCGCTGAGGTTGGGATGTCATGAAGATTTCACCGTAGGAATAAAAATCGTCGCGGGATGCTCGAGTCGCTCTTTCAAAGCCTGGATCATCGCAGCCGCATCATAACCGTCCACGAAGCGATGATCGAACGAGGACGACAAGTTCATGATTCGGCGCACCACCACCGCACCTTGCGCCACCACCGGCCGCTCGACCGCCTTGTTGAGTCCGATGATCGCCACTTCGGGCGCATTGATGATGGGCGTGGATGCGATGCCGCCGAGTTTGCCCAGGCTCGTGACCGTAATCGTGGATCCGACCAACTCCTCGCGCGTGGCCTTGTTGCTGCGCGCGCGCTCGGCGAGGCGGCGGATTTCGGCCGCCATCTCCCACAGGGCAAGCGACTGCGCGTTGCGCACGACAGGAACCTTCAAGCCATCCGAAGTCTGCGTCGCAATCCCGACATGCATGGCGCGATGCCTTACCAACACGCCGCGCGCGGCATCGTATAAAACGTTGCATTGCGGGAATGATTCCAGTACCCGGGTCAGCGCCATCACCACCAGCGGCAGATAGCTCAAGGAGCCTGCGTCTTTTGGCCGCGAGTGGTTCAGGTGTTCACGCAGCGATTCGAGCTCGGTCACGTCGACCTCTTCGACGTAGGCAAAGTGCGGAATGGTGCGCTTCGCCTCGCTCATGCGTTCGGCAATGAGGCGACGCAGGCCGATGACTTTGATTTCGGTCGTGTCCGCCGCGTCGGCCGGCGTCTCGCGCGGCGCGCCGGTCTGCAAGTCTGCTCGCAGAATTCTCCCGCCGGGACCTGAGCCGGCCACGGTGGCGAGATCGATTCCTGCTTCGCGCGCGAGGCGCCGATTCGCCGGCGATGTCATCACGCGGCCCTTGGCCGCCGCAGGCGATGCTGCCGGCTGTGCGGCCGGCCGTGCTACCGGCTGTGCTACCGGCTGTGCGACCGGCTGTGCGACCGCCGGTGCAGGCGGCGCAACGGTCTGCGCAACCGTTGGCGCCGCAGCACTGACCGCCTTGGGTGGCGCCGGTGCTGCCGCGGGCACCGCTGCACCGTCGCTCAATTCGAACACGATCAAAGGCGAACCGACGGCGACCTTGTCGCCGGGCGCGCCTGTCACCGACACGACGCGGCCGCTCACCGGCGCGGGCACTTCCACGGCTGCCTTGTCGGTCATGACTTCGACGATGAGTTGATCTTCGGCGACGAGATCGCCGGGCTTCGTGTGCCAGGCGACGATTTCTGCATCGACCGTCCC